>NZ_JBFBHW010000060.1:0-51593 GCF_040685395.1 Kitasatospora sp. NPDC088779
TGTTTTCCGCTCCGTTTCCGGCGCTTCGTTCATCCAACTCGCTGGTGTCTTCTGCGGCTTGACGCCCCGTCCGACGTTTCAAACTCTAGCCGATCTCCACTCCGAAAAGCGAATCGACCGCAATCCAATAAAACGAGCACACCGATATACACACCGGGCCTCGCTCGCACATGGCAAGCCGACCCGGCCCGAACCCGGGACGTGGTGTTTCGAAAGGATTGGCCGCCCCGGGACCGTCCGCGCCGATGCGTGTCCGGTGCTCCCTGCCGAGCGACTGGCTGACAGTACCCCTACTCAGCGCCCGAAACAAATGCCCAGCCCAGGGCGCGCCCGCCAAGGCGAGCACGGACAGACCGTGCTCGACCTCGGCGGACGCACCCCCTACGAAACGCGACGCGCAGGGTCAGCCGACGGCGCCGAGGATCGGCGCCCAGGCGGCACCGGTGAGTGCGGCCACCGCCTGCTGCTCGGAGAGCGGAGGAGCGGCACGGGTCGGCTTCGGCGTCTCGGCGCCGGTGCCGCCGCCGGTGCTGTTCCACTGCACCATCTGAAGCTGCGCGCCGGTCGACTTCAGGGTCACCGTCACCGTCCAGCGGCGGGCGGTGTCGGGACGGACCGGGTGCGCGGCCGCGTTCTGCTGGAACATCACCAGGGCCCCGCCGGGAATCTCGGCGCTGCTCGGCAGCTCGCTCATCTTGCAGGTGTCACCGTCACGCTTGGGCTGCCACTCGCAGCTCAGCCCGTCGCCGTCCTTGAGCGGCAGCTGGAGCCGCACGGCCGAGACACCGACGAAGGCGGCGCCGTGCCCGTCGTCGAGGACCAGTCCGCCGTTGGCGACGCGCCCGTTGGACGGATCCGAGGGGTTGTTGCTCTGCCCGCTCTCCGCGCTGAACCGGCCGCCGGGGAACGTCGCCTCCAGAGCCTGGATCATCTGGGTGTCGGTGATCGCGGAACGCGGCATCGCCATCGCCGCCACCCTGATGTCGGATCCTTCGGAGTGCATCCCGGCGAGCACGTCGGGGATCACCAGGCCGGCCGCCGCGATCACGGTGCAGGCGCCGACCCCGGCGATGACGCCGGCCGTGCGCCGACGCCGGCGGCTTCGCCCGCGCTGGACGGCTCCGCGCATGAGCGTGGTGAGGTCTGGTTCGAGGGAGTCGGTCGTGCGGTCCAGGGCGTGTGCGAGGTCTGCTTCGAACGGCATGCTGGCGTCACCTATTTCTGTCGCTGATGGGGGCTTCGTGGCGATTTCGACCTGCGCGCACCGATGTTCAGTGCGGAACCAGGTCGGACAGGCTGTCGCCGAGCAGGGCACGCACCCTGCCGAGCGCCCGGGTGCCCTGGGAGCGGACCGCGCTGCTGCTCAGCTTGAGCATCCGGGCGGTCTCCTCGATGCTGCGGTCCTCCCAGTAGCGCAGCAGCAGCACCGCCCGGTCGCGGGGCGGAAGTTGGCCGAGCGCGTCCAACAGGGTGAGTCGCAGTGCGGTGTCGGGGCCGGCCGCCGCGCTGTCGGGCATGTTCCCGATGGGGCGCTCGCCGCTGCTCCGTCGACGCCGCAGGCTGAGGAAGGTGCGGACCAGGACCGTCTGGGCGTAGGCGGCCGGGTTGTCCGCCTTGGCCACCCGCTTCCAGTGCACGTACACCCGGCTGAGGGTCTCCTGGACCAGGTCCTCGGCAAGATGCGCGTCGCCGGCCGCGAGGACGTACGCGGAGCGGTACAGCGCCTTCGCCCTCGCCGCCACGAACGCCAGGTACTCATCCTCCTGTGCTGATTTCACTCGGTTCCCGCCTGTTCCCTTGTCCTGTGATCCCCGTGCATACCCCTCATGACTACGTAAGGCGTCAGCATGTCGCGCGGGCGGGGCACCTTCTTTTTTTTCACCGCTGCCGCGTCGGCCGCCCTCTACGGACACCTTCGTCTCCCCTTCGTCTCCCCGCGGCCGACCCCGCGAGAAGCAGCCCCGGCCAGCGGTGATGCGGTCGGTATCATGCGCCCGGGGGTTCGTTTGCAGGCAGAGGGGAACGGTCGGTGGGTGGGTTGCGGTTCACGGTGCTGGGACCGATACGGGGGTGGCGGGACGGCGGCGAGCTCGCACTCGGGTCGCCGCAGCAGCGGAACCTGCTGCTCTCGCTGCTGCTGAGGGCCAACCACCCCGTGTCGACCGGTCAGCTCGTCGACGACCTGTGGGGCGAGGAGCCGCCCGCCAAGCCCGTAGCCGTGATCCGGACGTACGTCCACCGCCTGCGCCGCGTCCTCGGGCCCGCCCCGCTGACCTCGCTCAGCGGGGGCTACCTGCTCACCGTGGATCCCGGGGAGCTGGACACCCACCGCTGCGAGGAGCTCGTCGGCGCGGCGAAGGAGCTCAGCGGCGCCGGGGAGCACGCCCGCGCCGCCGCGACGCTGCGCCTGGCACTGGCCCTCTGGCAGGGCGAGCCGATGTCCGGACTCTCCGGCCCCTATGCCGAGCGGCAGCGCGGCGAGTGGACCGAACGCCGGGTGACCGTCCTGGAGTCGTGTCTGGAGGCCGAGATCGAGGCCGGACCGTCCGGCGAGGCCGTCGCCGAACTGACCGCGGTCGCGGCCGAGCACCCGCTCAGGGAACGGTTCTCCGAGCTGCTGATGCTCGCCCTCTACCGGGCCGGGCGGCAGGCCGAGGCCCTGAGCGTGTACCGCGACACGGACCGGCGGCTGCGGGCGCAGCTCGGCGTCGCCGCCGGGCCCGGTCTGCGCGAGTTGCAGCGCCGGATCCTGGTGGCCGACACCGCCCTCGTGGCGCCCGCGCCGCCCCGGCCCGACACCACCACCACGGCCCGCCCGCCGTACCACGCGCCGATCCGGCCGACCCAGGTACCGGCCGACCTCGCCGACTTCACCGGCCGCGAGGCGCAGACGGAAGCGGTGCGGGCCGTCCTGCTCGCGCCCCGCACCGTGCCCGTGGCGACGGTGTCGGGCCTGGGCGGCATGGGCAAGACGGCCCTGGCCGTCCATGTCGCGCACGGCCTGGCCGCCGACTTCCCCGACGGCCAGCTCTACGTCGACCTGCACGGGGCCGACGGCCGCCCGACCCCTCCCGAGGAGGTGCTGGGCGCCTTCCTCCGCGCCCTCGGCGTGCCGGCGGAGGCGCTGCCCGCCGGGCTCGCCGAACGCTCCGCCCAGTTCCGCTCGCTGCTCTCCGGCCGACGCGTGCTGATGGTCCTCGACAACGCCCGGGACGCCGAACAGATCAGGCCGCTGCTGCCCGGCCGGCCCGGTTGCGCCGTGCTCGTCACCAGCCGGGCCAGGCTCGGTTCACTTCCCAACGCGCACGTCGTCGAGCTGCCGGCCTTCGCCCCGGAGGAGGCCCTCGACCTGCTCGGCCAGGTGGTCGGCGGGCAGCGGTTGCGGGCCGAGGCGGACACGGCCCGGGAGCTCGTGCGGCTCTGCGGTCACCTCCCGTTGGCCGTGCGCATCCTCGCCGCCCGCCTCTCCTGCCGGCCGGGCTGGACCATGGCCCGGCTGCTCGACAAGCTGTCCGAGAATCGTCGCCGGCTGGACGTGCTGCGCACCGAGGACCTCGCCGTCGAGTCGGCGTTCCGCTTCGGCTACGACCAGCTGACGCCCGACCAGGCCCGGGCCTTCTGTCTGTTGGCGGTGCCGGACGTGCCCGACCTGTCGCCGGGCGCGGTCGCGGCGGTGCTCGACCTGCCCGAGCACGAGGCCGAGGAGCTGGCCGAGTCGCTGGTCGACTGCTCGATGCTGGAGACCGCGCCGCCGGACCGCTACCGGTACCACGACCTGCTGCGTGCCTTCGCCCAGCGGCTCGTCCCGGAGACAGCGGCCGACGTCGAGGCCGGCACGGGCTCGGCCCCGGAGGCGGACCGCCCGGCCGCCGTCCTCACCCGCCTGGTGATCCGCCAGCACGCCGAGACCGTCGCGGCCCTCGGCCCGGCCGCCACCCGCGCGGCCCTGACCGGCGCCGGTGCACCGTACGCTCCCGACTGCCGCGCGGTGGCCCGCGGTCGCGGCGAGTACCACGGCATCGGCGCTCTGGTCGGCCAGTACGCCGGGCTCCCCCGGCCACCCCGGCTCGATCTGGTGGCCGAACTGCTGCTCGGGGGCAGCCTGTTGTGCGAGACCGGCCAGGCCGCCCGGCCGCTGGGGCACGCGGCCAAGGTCCTGCTCCAGGCCGCCGTCCGGCAGGGCGACCGAACGGCCGAGGTCAGGGCCCGGCTGGTGCTCGGTCGGCTGCTGACCGAGGTCGGCTCCGAACCCGCGGCCCTCGGCGAGCTGATCAGGTCCCGCGACCTGTGCATCGCCCACGGCCTGCCGGGGCCGCTGCTCGCCCTGGCCCACGCCTCGCTGGCCGCCCTGTTCCTCCAGGTCGGTCGGCCGGGCGACGCGGTCGACGGCTTCGCGGCGGCGATCGCGGTCTGGGAACGGCTCGGCGACCGGCGCTCGGTGGCGGGCGAACTGCTCAACCTGGCCGGTGCGTTCACCGAGCTCGGCCGGCCCGAGGCGGCGGTCCGCGTCGTCGACCAGTCCCTGCTGATCTGCCACCAGCTCGCCGACCACGAGCTCCAGGCGCTCGCCCTCGACTCGTTGGGGACGATCGCCCACGATCGCGGCGAGTTCGAGCAGGCCCTGCGCCACCACCGCGGCGCCCTCGCCCTGCTGCGGCCGGACGACCGGCGCCGGACGGGCCGCATGCTCCTGCGGCTCACCGAGTCGCTGCGGGCCGTCGGCCGCGGCGACGAGGCGGTGGAGGCGGCCGACCGGGCGGTCGAGGTGCTGACGCTCGACGGCGACCGCCGCGGGCGGGGGCTGGCCCTGGCGGCGCTCGGTGACGCGCTCGCCGACCGCGGCGCCGCCGAGGACGCGGCCCGGGCGTGCCGGTCGGAGGCCTACGACATCCTGGCCTCCATCGGCTCCCCCGAAGCCGACCGGCTGCGCGCCCTGATCGGCCTCGGCGGGGCCGCCGACCGGCCCCGCCGGCAGTGGCCGTCCTGGCTGCCGGCGTGATCCTCCCCTCGCCCCGGGGGTGTTCGGCTGGCGGGCCGACGGCTCAGCGCAGCTCCCACACCTGGTTCTCCGCGTTCGAGCAGGCCGCCACCCTGACGTAGTAACCGGCTCCGTCGGACGTCAGGCAGCCCTTGGTGGCGCCGTTGACGATCTGGTAGCCGCCCCGAACCTGCGTGAAGGACCAGAGCTGGTTGTCGGTGAACGGCGGGCTCGTCCAGATCTGCACGCGCCCGTCGCCCGTGTCCAGGTCCAGCACCTTGGTGTAGTTGCTGGAGGCGTTGCGCAGGAAGTACTTCCCCTCGAAGACCTTCTCCAGCCGCCACACCTGGGCCGACGTGCCGTTGACGCTGAAGGTGCCGACTCGGTTGCCGTTCTGGTCTCCGGAGTAGGAGTTGTCCAGCGCGCCGCCGACGCTGGCGATCTGTGCCTGGGAGGGCAGCTGTGGCTGCGGTTTCGGCTCCGGTGTGGGCGGCGTGGGCGGCGCCGACGTCGCGGACGGTGTGGGCGTGGGCGGTTCGTGGGAAGCGGGCGGGGACGGGACGGCGGAGGTCGGCGCGGGCGGGGCGGGGTTCTGGCCGGCGGTGGGCCCCGTGGAGGCCGGAGCCGGCACACCGGGCTGGGACGGGGAGGCGGAGGTCGGCGCGGGCGGGGCCGGGTTCTGGCCGGCGGTGGGCGCGCCGGAGGCCGGAACCGGCACACCGGGCCGGACGGGCCCGGCGGAGGTCCGCCCGGCGACCGGCTCGGGCTCGGCGCCGGGCGTGGGGCTCCCGCCCGCTTCCGGTCCGGCCGACGGCACCGGGGCCGTCGGCTCGGCGGGCTGCTGTCCGGCGGGTTGGCGGTCGGCTGCCACCGCCGCGGGAACGGCCGGGCCCGAGAGGCCGGCCACCGGGCCCGCGACGGCGGCGGCGTCCGGCGCGCCGTCCTCGTCGGACCGGATCACCGTCGCGCCGGAGGCCCCGACCACGCAGAGCAGCGACAGCGCCGTCACCCCGATCAGCCCGCGCAGGCGGAACCTGGCCCACGGTGCGCGTCCGGCGACCGGCCGGGGCCCGACCGGAGCCGGCGGCGCCGTCTCCTCGGCCGGTGCGAGGGCGTCCCGTACCGCCGCGGCCATCGCCGCCGCGTCGGGCCAGCGCTCGCCGGGATCCTTGGCCATCGCCCGCTCGACCAGCGCCCACACCGGCGCGGGCACGTCCTCCGGAAGCGGCGGCACGGGCTCCGTCAGGTGCTTGAGGATCAGTTCGAGGGCGGTCTCCCCGTCGAAGGGGAGCTTGCCGGCGAGGCATTCGTAGAGGACGACGCCGAGCGCGTAGAGGTCCGCCGAGGCCGTGACCGTCCCGGTGGAGGCCTGTTCGGGCGCCTGGTAGGCGGCGGTGCCGAGCACCATGCCCGGTACGGTCAGCCGGGCGTCGCAGCCGGGCCGGGCGATGCCGAAGTCCGCGATCACCGTCCGGTCGCCGCGGACCATCAGGTTGGCCGGTTTGATGTCCCGGTGGACCACCCCGGACTCGTGCGCGGCCTCCAGCGCCTCCAGCACCTGGAGTGCCATCCGGAGGGTCTCCTCCACCGGCAGCGCGCCGCGGCGTTCCAGCACGGCGCTCAGCGGTTCCCCGTCGATCAGCTCCATGACCAGGTAGCCGACCGAGGGCCGCCCGTCCACGGCGCTGTGCCCGTAGTCGTAGACGCCGACGATGCCCGGGTGGCGCAGCTGCGCCATGACGCGGGCCTCGGCGTGGAAGCGTTCGGCGAAGCCGGATTCGTCCAGCAGGGCCGGCTTCACCACCTTGACCGCGACCCGGCGGCCCAGGACCTCGTCCTCGGCGAGCCACACGTCGCCCATCGACCCGCCGCCCAGCAGGTCCACCAGCCGGTAGCGGTCGGCGAGCACGGTGCCGCGCATGATACTCCCTGAATCAAGCCCGAGGACCGGAGCGAATCCGGAGACCGGCCCGGTTCCATGGGCGCACCTTGGTCCGGGGCGCCCTCCGAGGATCATGACACCGGCAAAACAACTACTGGCTGTCCATCATATGAATCACGATCGACTCAAGCCATTCCCGCCCCATGCCCCACCCCACGCCCCCGCGTCTCGACGGCCGCATTGACGCAGCCGACCGGGTGGGGTGTCAGGCACACTCCCCCGGCTGCGACCGGTCACCGGTCACCGGTCCACTCGAAGGAACGCCGTCGTCGAGCCTCGCGGAAGCCGTCGGCGGGGAGGCGGCTCGTCCTCGGTCCCGGACGGCCGCGGAGCAGGCCGTCAAGGCCTCCCGAAGCGCCGGACCGACTTCTCGCGCTTCTCGCGCCAAAGGTTCGTAGCAAAATTACCTGTCACTGGAATGCAGGTCACCAGGCCTTTTCGCATCGCGCCCCCGGACCGGCCGACCTAGCGTGGTTCGCGGCGCTCCTCCCCGACATTCCTCGCCGCACGCGAGCCATGGGACTGAGCCGCAGATCCGCCCGAGCACAGCTTCGGCGGCACACGAACAGATGAATTCAGAAAGGCTCACGCATGGGCTTCAACCGTGTCGACGCGGTGATGGCCGTTCCCGACAAGCCGAACCAGCTCTGGGTGTTCTCCAACACCGACTACCGGCGCGTCGAAATCACCGTGACGAGCAGCCACCCGTACCCGGACAAGCTCATCCTCAAGGGCACCATCCGCGAGGACTGGCCCAGCCTGTCGGACTTCGCGAAGATCGACGCCGTCATGAAGGTCCCGGACGGCAGCAACGAGTACTGGGTCTTCTCCGGCGACCGGTTCGTGCGGATCAACGTCGCCAACGGGGAGCCGCACAAGGACACCAAGACCTACGGTCCGGCGCCGCTGAGCGAGTGGGAAGGCCTCACCAAGGGCTGACGGCCGCCTCGGGTGCCCGGACCGCACCGGACCCGCCGCATCCCAGCGCTGGACGCCCGGCCGGGCCGCCCCCGGCCGGGCGTCTCACGTACCCGTACGTGCCCCGAGCCGTCGGTCCCTTCGTCCACCCCACCTCCCCCGCCCACGTTCGCCCGCTCCGATCGGAGACCTGCCCATGGGTCAGTTCGTCACAGACGTCAACGTCCTGGTCGCCTACGACGACCCGGTGCGAAGTCCGTTCCACACACCCACCGGGTGGGAGTGGATCGACGTCGACCTGAACAAGGGCGCGCACGGCGCCTACCTGTACCTCGTCTTCGAACGGTCCGCCGACGACCGGCCCGTCACCGGCATCCGCGTCCTGAAGGACGACGAGAAGCCGCCCGCCGGCTACCAGAAGCTGCCGGTCGACCTCAACAGGGGGACGCCCGTACACGGCACGGCCCTGTTCCTGGCCGTCACCCGCCAGGAAGGCGCAGGCCGGCCCGTCGTCGACCTCACCGTCACGCACTGGAAGGACGGATCGCAGGAGATCCCTCCCGAGACGGGCTACACCCGCGTCGACACCGATCTCAACAAGGGCGCCAAGGGCGACCTCATCTACCTCGACTACCTCCGGGCCACCGAGACCGCACCCTCCGGTTCGCCCGCCACGCCGGACCAGGAGAACGCGTGAACACTCCCCACTCCCCGCAGAGCGCTCCGTCGCTGCCGGACTCGCTGCTGAAGGCCCTCAAGCGCAAACCCCGCCCCGGCGGTCTGAAGGCCATCCGACACGTGGTCTTCCTGATGCAGGAGAACCGTTCCTTCGACCACTACTTCGGCAGCAACTTCCGAGGAGTGCGCGGGTACGACGACCGCAACCTCGTCACGTTCCCCGGGACCGACGGCCGCACCGTCCTCGACCAGCCCGACCCGGACCACCCGTCCACGCCCCGGAGGCCCTACCAGCTCAGACCGGACCAGGGTACGGCCGAGCCGGCGGCCCACACCTGGCCCACCGGCCACCAGGCGTGGAACAACGGCCGCTACGACCAGTGGATCAAGGCCAAGGGGACCGTCACGATGGGCTACTTCGACCAGCCGGAGGTCGTCGGCACCTACCGGGCGCTGGCCGAGCGGTTCACCGTGTGCGACGCCTACCACTGCTCGGTGATGAGCGAGACCACCTCGAACCGCAACTACCTCTTCAGCGGATTCGGCGGCTGGGAGCCCGACGGGTCGCGGGTCACCGGATCGGCCGCGCACGACCGCGAGAACCCCGATGCGACCTACGCGGGGGACCGGACGCCGGGCTACAACTGGTCCAGTTACCCCGAGATCCTGGAGGGCAACAACGACCCCTTCGGCTCCGACGGGATCAGCTGGCGCGTCTACCAGGGCTGGGACAACTACTACGACAACAACCTGGACTTCCACGCCGAGTTCAAGCGGATCTTCCAGACCGTGCTGAAGACGGCCAAGCTCGACTACCTGAGCCTGTACGACTTCTACAAGGATCCGAAGCGCGTGCGCCCGGAGGACGTGGAGGCCCTCGCCAAGGCGGTCGCCGACCTGCCGCCGGCCGACCGGAGCCTCTACGACCGCGGGCTCTTCCGCTGCCCGCCCCCGCCGGACTCGAAGCAGAACCCGAAGAACTACCGCGACTTCGTCTACGCGTTCGCCCAGGACGTGGCGGCGAAGAGGGTCCCCCGGGTCTCGTACCTGGTGCCCTCGGACGCGGACTCGGAGCACCCGGGCGACGGCGGTTCGGCCCCCATGACCGGCGAGGAGGTCGTCGCCCAGGTCCTGGACGTCATCGCCTCCGACGAGGACATGTGGGACTCCACCGTGCTGTTCATCAGCTACGACGAGAACGACGGCTTCTTCGACCACGTGCCGCCGCCGGTGCCCCCGCAGGGCGTCGACGACGAGTACGTCGGCAAGGAGCCCATCGGCCTGGGCATGCGCGTGCCGATGATCGTCGTCTCCCCGTGGACCGTGGGCGGCTACGTCAACTCCCAGGTCTTCGACCACACCTCACAAATCCGGTTCCTGGAGGAGTGGTTGGGCGTACGGCAGCCCGCCATCAGCCGCTGGCGGCGCACCGTGGCCGGCAACCTCACCTCGGTCTTCGACTTCGACCGCACCGGCGACCCGCCACCGCAACCCACCGACCCCACCCGGCGTCTGGCCCGCCCGCTGCCGTACCAGCCGGACGCCCACGGCGCCCTGGACCAGAAGCAGGGCGCGTTCGTCCTCCAGCCGACCAACACCGGCGCCGCCGCCGTCCACCTGACCCTGTACGACAACGTCGGCACGTCCGGCGCCTACGACGCCCCTCGGCACTTCGACGTGCTCGGCACCACCACGCCCGCCACCAAAGTGCCGGTGCGCGGAGGAAGTTACGACTTCTACCTCACCGGCCCCAACGGATTCCGCCGAGAGTTCGCCGGGAAGGCCGCCGGGGCCGCAGCCGAAACCTCCGTGGCCACCGCCATCGCCACCGCCCCGAAGCGCGTTCTCACCCTGACGATCACGTCGCCGAGCGCCACGCCGCAGACCGTCACCGTGGCGCCCCGGCACTACAGCACCGCGAAGGCGCTGACCGGGACCGTCGTCACGGGCAAACCCCTCGTCCTCGTCTGGGACACCGATGCCGCCGACGGCTGGTACGACCTGGACCTCGCGATCGCCGAGGACGCGTCCTTCCGCCGCCGCCTCATGGGCCACGTCGAGAACGGCCGGCCGAGCATCAGCGGCTGAACGGCGAAGAGGCCGGCGCCGGGGCGCGGCGCCGGCCTCTTCGGGTGTGAGGCGTCCTACCGGCGGCCGCGGGCCGGTGCGGGGTTGAGCTTGGCACTGAGCACCGACAGGAAGGTCGGGAGCCTGTCCACCGCGGTCTTGGGGACGGGGGTGACCTGGACGGTGTCCCGGACCACGTCCTGCACGACGAGCTTGTAGGTGCCGCCCTCCTCGACGAGTTCGGCGGCGTAGAGCAGTGTTTCTTCCACCAGTGATCCTCCGGTTGTCTGTCGTACGGCGGGTCAGGAGCCGTTGAGCCAGGCGTTCCACGCCTTGGTCGCCTGCTCCTCGTCCGCTCCCTCGGCGAACAGGTGGTGGCCCAGCCAGATCGGCCAGTTCCAGGTGCCGCCGTTGAAGAACCGGTACAGCGCGTCCGGGCCGCGCAGGCCGATGAAGTCGGGGCTGAGCCAGTCCACGACGACCGCCTCCGGGCCGCCGTCCGTACCGGGGACGTGGAGTTCGAGCCGGTCGCCGACGGCAGCGTCCTCGGCGAGGCCGAGGCGTCGGCGCAGGGCGGCGAAGTCGGCCGGGTCGGCGGTGGGTTCGGGGCGCTGGGCCTTGACGTAGACGGCGGGGCGGCCGCCGAAGTGCCGCAGGTACTCGGCGAGGCCGTGCTGGTAGAAGTGGACGTGCTTCTCGGCCGCGTCCGCCTTGGTGTCCCAGGTCGCGTCCCAGACGCCCTCGTGCACCCAGTGGATTCCCATCCGCAGGTGGCTCGTTCCGCTGTCCACCGGCTCGATCCGGTAGCTGAGCGTGTTGGAGAACTCGTCGCCCAGGGTCGCCCGGACGGCGAAGTGGCTCGGCGGCTCCCACACCACGACGGTGCTGTCGGACCGGGTGGCCTTTCCGCCGACGCGCGGCTCGACCTCCATCGGGTACAGCCAGCCCAGGTTGCCGGCGCCGGTGGCGACCGCGGCCCAGACCTGTTCGGGTGTCGCGGGCAGGTCCTGTTCCTTGCGGACCTCGAACTCTCGGGTCATGGTCGGTTCTCCTTCGTCGTCGGTCGGGTGTCAGTAGGTGAGCGGGAGGGCGCTCAGCCGCCGTTGCAGCGGGTTGGGCCGCCATTCGAGGGCCGCCCCGCCGGCGGCTTCGTCGGCCAGCCGCAGCTGCGGGAGCCGGCGGACCAGCGTGCTGACGGCCACCTCCACCTGGAGCTTGGCCAGCGGGCCGCCGAGGCAGAAGTGCGGTCCGTGGCCGAAGCTCAGGTGCCGGTTGCCGGGGCGGGTCAGGTCGAGCCGGTCGGGGTCCTCGAAGCGCTCGGGGTCGCGGTTGGTCGCGGCGAGGAACAGGTACACCAGCTCGCCCTCGCGCAGCGTCCGCCCGCCGATCTCGACGTCCTCCGCGACGACCCGGACGATCGCCTGGGTCGGCGTGTCGTAACGGGCCAGTTCGTCCACGGCGGTGCGGATCAGCGCCGGGTCCTCGCGCAGCCGGGCCAGCTGGCCGGGGTGGCGCAGCAGGGCGAGCACGCCGTTGCCGACCAGGTGGGTGGTGGTCTCGTCGCCCGCGGTGATCAGGACGAAGCAGGTGGACAGCAGTTCGGAGTCGGTGAGCCGGTCGTCCTGCGCCTGCGTCGCGACCAGGGCGCTGATCAGGTCGTCGCCCGGTTCGCGCCGGCGCTGCCGGATGAGCCCGGACAGGTACTCCTCGTACTGCCCGATCGCCTCCTCGGACTTGTCGATGTCCTCGCCCAGCCGGCCGAAGCGGCGGAACCAGGTCTTGACCTGCGGGCGGTCCTCGGGCGGGATGCCGAAGAGCTCACAGACGACGGACATCGGCAGTGGGGAGGCGACCGCCTCGATCAGGTCCATGGCCGGGCCCGCCGCGAGCGCCTCGTCGATGAGCCGGTCGACGATCCGCTGGATGCCGTCGCGCAGGGCTTCGACCCGCCGGGCGGTGAACGCGCGGTTGGCGAGCTTGCGCAGCCGGGCATGGTCCGGCGGGTCGGTGTTGGTCATCACCCGGCCGAGCCGGTCGGTGAGCCGGCTGAAGGCCTTCAGGTCGCCGCCGAGCGCGCCGTAGGCGCGGGTCATCCGGTCCCGGTCGTTGGACAGCCGCAGGTCTCCCAGGGCCGCCTCGACGTCGGCGTACCGGGTGAGGTGCCAGATGCCCTCGGCGCTGCGGTGGACCGGGCTCTCGCGCCGCATGCGGGCGTAGAACGGGTACGGGTCCCGCCGGGCCTCGGGGGTGAGCAGGTCCGCGGCGAAGTCGTGGGGCGGGGCGAGGCCCGCCGCGGGGCGGGCCTCGTCCGTGGTGTCGGTCGCATTCACAACGGGCCGCGTTACCGCTGGGCGTCCATGGCGTCGGCGAGGCTCCTGGGCCGCATGTCGGTCCAGGACTTCTCGACGTGCTCCAGGCAGGCGGCGTTGGTGTCGGGGCCGTGGGCGACGGTCCAGCCGTCGGGGACGTCCGCGAACTGGGGCCAGAGCGAGTGCTGGTTCTCGTCGTTGACGAGCACGAGGAAGGTGCCGTCCTGGTCGTCGAAGGGGTTGGTCATGGGTCAGTCCTCCTGGTGGGAAAGGGTGGTGGTGCCGTCGGTGTCGCCGGTCGTCTCGGTGATCCTGGCGGCCAGGATCGGCCCGATCTGGGCGAGCGAGCCGGCTTGGGTCATCCGGTCGTGCCGGGTGGTGATCTCGTGGGATTCGATCCGGCCGGCGACGTACGGGCGCCAGATTGCGGGCCCCGCGTTGTCCTCGGCCCGGTCGATCGTGGAGTTGAACAGCAGCAGGTCTCCGCCGAACCTGCCGGGGACGAAGTCGACCGCCAGCTTGGCGTTGTTGATCATGATCTCGACGATCACCTCGATCTGTCGCTCGTTCAGGCCGGCCAGCGCGCTGCCCCGCCGGTTCAGGACCTCGGCAACCTCGGCGTAGGTGATCTCCTGGTCGCCCAGCTCGTCCGGGTCGACGTCGAGCACCCCGACGAGCACGTCGCGCACGGTGGGCACCGGCACCTCCGCGAACTGCACGTCCTTCACCGGGTAGGCGTCGAGGATCGCCAGCAGTGCGGTCCGTTCGCCGCGCGACTGCAGCTCGCAGGCGAGCGCGTGGGCGATCAGCCCGCCGGCGGACCAACCGAGGAGCAGGTACGGGCCCTCCGGCTGGATCTTCTGGATCTGGTCGGCGTAGTCGGCCGCCATCTCCTCATAGGACGTCGGCAGGGGTTCGGGCCGGCCGAGGCCGCGTGCCTGGATGGCGTAGACCGGGTGCTGCGGGCCGAGGTGGTTCAGCAGTCCGCTGTACGACCAGCTGATGCCGCCGCCGGGGTGGACGCAGAACAGCGGTGTGCCGGTCCCGGTCGAACGCAGCGGCAGCACCACGTCCAACGCGTCGTCGGGATTGTCCATGACCAGGCGCTCGGTGAGACCGGCCACGGTCGGCGCCTCGAACAGCATGCGCAGGCCCAACTCCAGGCCGAGCGTCTCGCGGACGCGGGAGGCCAGGCGGGCGGCCAGCAGCGAGTGCCCGCCCAGGTCGAAGAAGTTGTCGTCGATGCTCACCTGCTCCCGGCCGAGGACCTCGGCGACGAGACCGCACAGCAGCTGCTCCTGCGGCGTCCGGGGTCCGCGCCCGGCATCCGAGGCCCCGTACTCGGGGGCGGGCAGGGCGGCCCGGTCGAGCTTGCCGTTGGCGGTCAGCGGCAGCGCGTCCAGGGTGACGAACGCCGCCGGCACCATGTAGTCGGGCAGGTCGCGGCGCAGCCGGCCGGACAGCTCGGCCGCCTCGGGCGCGCCCTCGGGGGCGGGCACCAGGTAGGCGACCAGGCGCTTGTCGCCCGGCCGGTCCTCGCGGGCGACCACGGCCGCCTGGACGACGCCCGGGCAGCCCGCCAGGACGGCCTCGATCTCGCCGGGCTCGATCCGCAGGCCGCGCAGCTTGACCTGGTGGTCGGCGCGTCCGGCGAAGTCCAGCGCGCCGTCGGTCCGCCACGACGCGAGGTCGCCGGTGCGGTACATCCGGCTGCCGGACGGCCCGTACGGGTCGGCGGTGAAGCGCTCCGCCGTCAGGCCGGCCCGCCCGAGGTAGCCGCGGGCCACGCCCGTCCCCGCGAGGTACAGCTCGCCGACCATGCCGGTCGGCATCGGGCGCAGCCGGTCGTCGAGCACGTAGGCGCGCGTGTTCGCCATCGGCCGGCCGATCGGCACGGTCGCGGCGTGTTCGGGGAGGTCGCCCACCGGGTGCCAGGTGGCCAGGGTGGTGGCCTCGGTGGGCCCGTAGCCGTTGACCACCGCGATGCCGGGGCAGGCCGCCAGCACCCGGGCGACGGCGGCCGGGGAGACCACGTCGCCGCCGGTCCACACCTCGCGCACCCCGGCGAGCAGGCCCGGGCGCTCCTCGGCGACCAGGCGGAACAGTCCGGCCGTGAGCCACAGTCCGGTCACCCCGTTCGAGGTGATCGTGTGCTGGAGCAGGTCGAGGTCGAGCTGCTCCGGCGGCGCCACCACGACCCGGCCGCCGTTGAGCAGCGGGACCCACAGCTCGTAGGTGGAGAGGTCGAAGGCCGTCGGGGAGTGCATCAGCACCCGCTCGTGTCCAC
The DNA here is from genome assembly GCF_040685395.1 of Kitasatospora sp. NPDC088779. Classification (NCBI taxonomy): domain Bacteria; kingdom Bacillati; phylum Actinomycetota; class Actinomycetes; order Kitasatosporales; family Streptomycetaceae; genus Kitasatospora; species Kitasatospora sp. NPDC088779. The sequence continues at coordinate 15,180 of NZ_JBFBHW010000060.1, forward strand.
CGCCCCGCCATTCGGGGGTGAGCGCGAGGCCCGCCACGTCACGGTGGGTGACGGCCACGCCCTTCGGTCGGCCGGTCGAGCCGGAGGTGTACATGATGTACGCCAACTGCCCGGGTTCACAGGGGACTTCGACGTCGGACGGATCGGCGGCCTCGGACTGCACCAGTGCGGTGAGCACCTCCCGGGTGAGCACCAGGGCGGCCCCGCTCTCCCGCAGGATCAGGTCGATCCGGGAGGAGGGGAAGCGCGAGTCCAGCGGCACGTAGGCGCCGCCGGCCTTGATGATCGCCAGGATCGCCACGACCAGCTCCGCCGAGCGGTCCAGCATGACCGCGACCGGCGTCTCCGGCCGTACGCCCTGGCGGATCAGCGCCCGCGCCAGGCGGCCGGCCCGCTGGTCGAGCTCCGCGTAGGTCAGCTCGGTGCCGCCGGCCACGACCGCGACCGCCTCCGGGGTGGCCCGCACCTGGCGGGCGAACAGCTCCGGCACCGCGGCCCGGGGCAGCTCGGCCGCGGCGCCGTTGGAGCCGGCGAGCAGTCGGCGGCGTTCCTCGACGGGCATGATGTCGATCCGGCTGATCGGCCGGTCGGGGTCGGCGACGGCCGCGCGCAGCAGACGGGCCAGGCGCTCGAACAGCAGCTCCACGGTGGGCGCGTCGAACAGGTCGGTGGCGTACTCCACGGCACCGACCAGGCCGTCGGGGGCCCCGTCCGGGCGGAACTGCTCGGCCAGGCTGAAGGTCAGGTCGACCCGCGCGGTCCCGGTCTGCGCCTCCAGGTGGCCGGTCTCCAGCCCCGGCAGCGCGAACTCGCCGAGCGGCGCGTTCTGCAGGGCCAGCATGATCTGGAACAGCGGGTGGTGGGCCAGCGACCGCGCGGGGTTGACCACCTCGACCAGGTACTCGAACGGCACGTCCTGGTGGTCGTACGCGGCGAGCGCCTTCTGCCGGACCCGGCCGAGCAGTTCGGCGAAGCCGGGGTCGCCGGTCGTGTCGGTGCGCAGCACCAGGGTGTTGACGAAGAAGCCGACGAGCTCGTCCAGCGCCTCGTCGGTACGGCCGGCGATCGGACTGCCGACCGGGATGTCCGTGCCGGCGCCGAGCCGGGTGAGCAGGGCCGCGAGTCCGGCCTGGAGCACCATGAACATGCTGGCGCCGCGCGCGGCGGCCAGGTCCCGCAGGGCCTGGTGCAGGTCGGCGTCCAGCCGGACCGCGACCCGGTCGCCCCGCTGGGAGGCCACCGGCGGACGCGGCCGGTCGGCGGGCAGCTGCAGCTGTTGCGGGACGCCGGCCAGCTCGTCCTTCCAGTAGGCCAGTTGCCGGGCGAACAGGCTGTCCGGGTCGGCGGCGTCCCCGAGCAGGTCGCGCTGCCAGGCGCTGTAGTCGGCGTACTGCACCGGCAACGGGGACCACTGCGGGGCCTCGCCCCGGCAGCGGGCCGCGTAGGCCGCGGCGAGGTCACCGGAGAGCGGGCCCATCGACCAGCCGTCGGCGGCGATGTGGTGCACCACGACCAGCAGCGCGTGCCGGTCGGGGGCGAGCGCGTACAGCTCCGCCCGGACGGGCGGCTCCGCGGCCAGGTCGAAGCCGCGCCGGGCCGTCTCCGCCAGCCGTTCGGCCAGTGCGCTCTCGTCGATCTCCATCACCGGCAGTGCGGGGCGCGCCTGAGCGGCGCTCAGCACGACCTGGTACGGCACGCCGTCGATCTCGCGGAAGACCGTCCGCAGGCTCTCGTGCCGGGCGACCACGTCCGCGAGCGCGGCGTGCAGGGCCGGGCGGTCCAGTTCGCCGGTCAGGCTGAGCGCGAGCGGCATGTTGTAGGTGGCGCTCGGCCCGTCCATCCGGTGCAGGAACCACAGGCGGCGCTGGGCGAAGGAGAGCGGCACCCGGTCGGGGCGGGCCTGGGCGGTCAGTGCGGGCCGCGCAGCTCCGGAGCCCTCCAGGCCGGCGGCCAGCCCGGCCACGGTCGGGGTCTCGAACAGCGTCCGGACCTCCAGCTCCGCGCCGAGGACCGCCCGGACCCGGGAGGCCAGGCGGGTCGCCAGCAGCGAGTGCCCGCCCAGGTCGAAGAAGCTGTCGTCGACGCCGACCTGGGCCAGGCCGAGCACCTCGGCGAACAGCTCGGCGAGGAGTTGCTCCTGCGGGGTGCGCGGCGCCCGTCCGGCCGCGACCGGGCCGAGGTCCGGTGCGGGCAGCGCGCGGCGGTCGAGCTTGCCGTTGGCCGTCAGCGGCAGCGCCTCCAGCGCCACGAACGCCGAGGGGACCAGGTAGTCGGGCAGCCGGTCCCGCAGCCAGTCGCGGAGTTCGCCCAGGAGGGCGCCGGCGCCCCGGTTGCCGGTCGGGCGGTTGGTCAGCGAGGACAGCGACGATCCCGTGGCCCGGGCCGGCCGGTACGCCTCGACCGGGGAGCCGTGGAGCGCCCGGGGGTCGGTGAAGACGACGTCCACGGCGTCCGCCGCGGTGGCCGACCAGGTGACGGCCGTCGAGCGGCCGAACTCCGACCCGAGGACGTGGAAGTCCTCCGGATCGGGGAGGCCGCCGTCCTCCGGGGCGTGCATCCGTTCCAGCAGCTCGGCGAGCGAGCCGTCCCCGTTCTGCACGGCCCGGGCCAGAGCGGCCTCCCGCGTCACGCGGCGGTTCGGCACCCCCGTGATCCGCAGCACGCCGCCGGACGGCCGGGCGAGCAGCTCGCGCAGTTCGGCCGGCCCGGCGACCTGCCGCCCCCACGCCAGCTCGACGGACCGCTCCGGAGCCGTCGGGGTGACCGGCGGCTTGTGCAGCGTCACGTCGTAGCGGTAGCGGGTCAGCTCGTTGTGGTGGCGGCCGCGCTTGACCTCGACGGCCGTCGTACCGATGTCCGTACCGTGCTCCCGCAGGGCGGTGAAGAAGTCCGGGTCGACCAGGAGCTCCTTCTCCACCCGCAGGGCCTGCTCCACCGTGCGGCGCACCGCCGTGAGGTCCGCACCTTCGCCGACCCGGTGGAGCTGGACGGCGGTGGCCAGCGGACGCAGCAGCCGCAGGTTGCGGACGTCGCCGACGAAGAGCGCGCCGCCGGGGGCGAGCAGCCCCATCAGCTTCCCGATCACGTCGGCCAGGTACTCGGCGGACGGGAAGTACTGCACCACCGAGTTGATCACGATGGTGTCGAACTCCCCGGCCGGGAGCCCGTCGGTGTCGTGCGCCGGGCGGGTCTGCAGCACCACGCGCCCGGCCAGGTCCTCCTGCCCGGCCACCTGGGCGGTGAGCGCCTCGATCGCGGTGGCGGAGAAGTCGGTCGCCCAGTACGTCTCGCAGTGCGGTGCGATCTGCGAGAGCAGCAGACCGGTGCCGACGCCGACCTCCAGCACCCGGCGGGGGCGCAGGGCCAGGATGCGGGCGACGGTCGCGTCCCGCCACTCCCGCATCTGCTCGACGGGGATCGGGCTCGCGTCGTAACTGCTGTTCCAGCCCACGAAGTTCTGGCCGAAGCCGGCGTCCTCGGGAGCGATGGGCAGGGCGTCGTAGATGTCCTGCCACTCGCCCACATGGTCCGCTTCCAGGGCGCTGTCGCGGGCCTCCTCCTGGCGGGGGACGACGTAGCCGATGAGCCGGTCGTCCTGGGCGAGGACCGCGGCCCGGGCGACGGCCGGGTGCTCGGCCAGGGCCGTCTCGACCTCGCCGGGCTCGACCCGGAAGCCGCGCACCTTCACCTGGTCGTCCGCACGGCCGACGTACTCCAGCTGCCCGTCGCCGAGCCAGCGGACCAGGTCGCCGGTGCGGTACATCTGAGCACCGGCTGGGCCGAACGGGCAGGCGACGAACCGTCCGGCCGTCAGGCGCGGCCGGTTCAGGTAACCGCGGGCCAGACCCGCGCCCGCGACGTAGAGCTCGCCGGGAACGCCGGGCGGTACCGGCCGCAGCCGGTCGTCCAGCACGTACACCCGGGCGTTGGCGATCGGCCGACCGATCGGCGGTACGCCCGCCCCCGGGGACAGCGGATCGCTCATGGTCGCGCACACCGTCGTCTCGGTCGGACCGTACGCGTTGATCATCCGCCGGCCCGGCGCCCACCGGGCCACCAGCTCCGGCGGGCAGGCCTCCCCCGCCACGACCAGTGTCGACACCGCCACCGAGCGTTCCGGCACGGCGGCCAGGACGGACGGCGGCACGGTCGCGTGGGTGGCCGCCAGGCCCGGGTCGGTCAGCGCGGCCACCGGGTCCGCCGCCGGGGGCAGTACCAGGGCCGCGCCGCGCAGCAGCGCGGTGTAGATCTCCGACACCGAGGCGTCGAAGCTGGGCGAGGCGAACTGGAGCACCCTGCTGCCGGGTTCGATCGCGAACCGCTCGATCTGGGCGGCGACCAGGCTCGCGACACCGCCGTGGGGGACCACGACACCCTTGGGGCGGCCGGTCGAGCCCGAGGTGTAGATCACGTAGGCCGGGTGCCGGACGTCGAGTGCGACGTCGGGGTCGGTGTCCGGCCAGTCGCCCTCGGCCACCATGGCGGCGTCGTCGACCATCAGCGCCGGGCGGGCGTCCGCCAGCATGAAGTCGATCCGCGCCTGCGGGTACACCGGATCCACCGGCAGGTACGCCGCCCCGGCCTTCAGGACGCCCAGGACCGCGACCACCGCCTCCACCGAGCGCGGCAGGGCCACCGCCACCAGCTGCTCCGGGCCCACCCCCCGGGCGATCAGCGCGTGAGCGAACCGGTTCGCCCGCGCGTTCAACTCCCGGTACGTCAACTCGACGTCGCCGCGGACGAGGGCGACCGCGTTCGGCGTCGCCGCCACCTGCGCCGCGAAGGCCTGCGGCACCGGGACGGCGCCCACCTCGCGGGCGGTCGCGTTGCCCCGTTCCAGCAGCCGGTGCCGCTCGTCGGAGTCGAGGAGGTCGATCCCCCCGATCGACCGGTCCGGGTCGGCGGTGACCGCCTCCAGCAGGAGCGTCCAGCGCCGCACGAGGGCCTCGACCGTCGAGCGGTCGAACAGGTCGGTGGCGTACTCCGCCGCGCCGACGATCCCGTCCGGGCTGCCGTCGGGGCCGAACCGCTCGACGAGGCTCACCCCGAGGTCGAACTTGGCGGTTCCGGTGGCCACCGCGTAGGTGGCCACCTCCAGGCCCGGCAGCGAGAACCGGCCCATCGGGGCGTTCTGCACGGCCAGGATGGTCTGGAACAGGGGGTGGTGGGACAGCGAGCGGGACGGGTTCAGCGCCTCCACCAGGTGCTCGAAGGGCACGTCCTGGTGGGCGTACGCCGACAGCGCCGTCTCCCGCACCCGCCCGAGCAGTTCGGCGAAGCTCGGATCACCGCTGGTGTCGGTGCGCAGCACCAGCGTGTTCACGAAGAACCCGACCAGGTCGTCCAACCCCTCGTCGGTACGGCCCGCGATCGGACTCCCGATCGGGATGTCCGTCCCCGCACCCAGCCGCGTGTACAGCGCCGCCAGCGCCGCCTGCAGCACCATGAACAGACTGGTGCCGGTGTTCCGCGCCAGCTCGGTCAGAGCGGCGTGCAGTTCGGGGCTCAGCTCCAGGCCGACGTGGTCCCCGTGCCAGCCCGCGACGGCCGGCCGCGGCCGGTCGGCGGGCAGCCGGAGCAGCTCCGGCAGGTCGGACAGCTGGCGCTTCCAGTAGCCGAGCTGCTCGGCGAACCGGCTCTGCGGGTCGGCTGCGTCGCCGAGCAGGTCGCGCTGCCAGAGCGTGTAGTCGGCGTACTGCACCGGCAGGTTCGACCGACTCGGCGCGCGGCCCTCGCTCCGGGCGGCGTACGCCTCGGCCAGGTCGCGGGCCAGCGGGCCGGTCGACCAGCCGTCACCGGCGATGTGGTGCATCACCAGCAGCAGCACGTGCTCGTCCGGCGCCACCGCGAACAGCTCCGCCCGCAGCGGCGGCTCCGCCGCCAGGTCGAAGGGCCGCCGGGCGAACTCGGCGAGCCGGTGGTGCAGCTCGGCCTGCGAGACCTCGGTCAACCCGGCCCGGGGCCGGGCCTCGGCCGGGTCCAGGACCCGCTGGCACGGGACGCCGCCCACCTCCGGGAACACCGTCCGCAGGCTCTCGTGCCGGGCCACCACGTCGGCCAGCGCCTCGTCCAGCGCCGCCCGGTCGAGCGTCCCGGTCAGCTGGAGCGCCAGCGGGATGTGGTAGGTCGCGGCCGCACCGTCCATGCGGTGCAGGAACCAGAGCCGACGCTGGGCGAAGGACAGCGGTACGGCCTCCGGCCGCTCCCGCGCGGTCAGCGCCGGGCGGGCGTTGCCGGCCTCCATCAACGACCCGGCCAGACCCGCCACCGTGGGCTCCTGGAACAGCGCGCGCAGCCCCAGCTCCACGCCGAGCACCGAGCGCACCCTGGCGGCCAGCCGGGTGGCGAGCAGCGAGTGCCCGCCGAGGTCGAAGAAGTCGTCGTCGACCCCGACCTGCGGGCGACCCAGCACCTCGGCGAACAGCTCGCACAGGATCTGCTCCTGCGGGGTGCGCGGTGCCCGTCCCACAGCCGTGGTCACGTCCTCGGGCGCGGGCAGCGCGGCCCGGTCCAACTTCCCGTTCGGCGTCAGCGGCAGCGCCTCCAGCAGCACGAACGCCGACGGCACCAGGTAGTCCGGCAGGCGCTCACGCAGGTACGCCGCCAACTCCGCCGGACGGACGGTCGTGTCCGGACGAGCCGTGACGTAGCCGACGAGCCGGTCGTCCTGGGCCAGGACCGCGGACCGCGCGACGGCGGAGTGCCCCGCCAGCTCCGCCTCGATCTCGCCGAGCTCGACCCGGAAGCCGCGCACCTTCACCTGGTCGTCGGCGCGGCCGACGTACTCCAGCTCACCGTCGGCGCGCCGGCGCACCACGTCCCCGGTGCGGTACATCCGCTCGCCGACCGCCCCGAACGGGCAGGCGACGAACCGCCCCGCCGTCAGGCCCGGCCGGTCCAGATAGCCGCGCGCCAGCCCCGGCCCCGCGACGTACAGCTCCCCCGCCACGCCCGGCGGCACCAGGCAGAGCCGCTCGTCCAGCACGTACACCCGGAAGCCCGCGACCGGCCGGCCGATCGGCGGCACGCCCGAGCCCGCCGCCAGCGGGGCGCTCATCGTCGCGCACACCGTCGTCTCCGTCGGACCGTACGCGTTGACCATCCGCCGGCCGGGCGCCCACCGCGCCACCAGCTCCGGCGGGCAGGCCTCGCCCGCCACCACCAGGGTGGTGGCCGTGAGGTCGGCGCCGTCCAGCGCGGCCAGGGCCGAGGGCGGCAGCGTCACATGGGTGACGTCGAGCCGGCGGTCCGTCAGGGCCTCCAGCGGGGCCTCGGCCGGGGCCAGGACGAGGGTGGCGCCGGTCAGCAGGGCGCTGCACAGGTCCCAGAACGACGCGTCGAAGCTGGGCGAGGCGAACTGGAGCACCCGGCTGCCGGGCACCACGCCGAGCCGCTCGACCTGCGCCGCCACCAGGCCCGACACGCCGCTGTGGCTCACCACCACGCCCTTGGGGCGGCCGGTCGAGCCCGAGGTGTAGATCACGTACGCCGGGTGCCGGACGTCGGGCACGACCACCGGATCGGTGTCCGGCCAGTCGCCCTCGGCCACCAGGGCCGGATCGTCGACCACCAGCGCCGGACGGGCGTCCTCCAGCATGAACGCGATCCGCGCCTTCGGGTACGTCGGATCCACCGGCAGGTACGCCGCCCCGGCCTTCAGCACGCCCAGGACGGCCACCACCGACTCCACCGACCGCGGCAGCGCCACCGCCACCAGCTGCTCCGCACCCACACCCCGGGCGATCAGGGCATGCGCGAACCGGTTCGCCCGGGAGTCCAACTGACGATACGTCAGTTCGGTACCGCCGGAGACCAGCGCGACCGCGTCCGGTGCCGCCGCCACCCGCGCCGCGAACAGCGCCGGCAGGCTCGCCGCGGCCTCCCCTTCCTCCACGGCGGGGAGCAGGTCACCGCTCTCCTCGGCGGACAGCAGGTCGATCCCGCCGATCCGCCGGTCCGGAGCCGCGGCGACCGCGGCCAGCAACCTGGTCCAGCGGGCGACCAACGTCTCGACCGTCGCGCGGTCGAACAGGTCGGTGCTGTACTCGACCGCGCCGCTGAGCCCGGCCGGCGCACCGCCGGGCCCGTACTCCTCCGCGAGGCCGAAGGTCAGGTCGAGCCGCGAAGTCCCGGTGGGCACCGCCACTCCGGAGACCCGGAGGCCGGGGAGTTCGAAGTCGCCGCCCGGTGCGTTCTGCACGACCAGCCCGGTCTGGAACAGCGGGTGGTACGACAGCGACCGGGACGGGTTCAGTGCCTCCACCAGGTGCTCGAACGGCACGTCCTGGTGCCCGAACGCCTCCAGCGCCGCCTCCCGCACCCGCCCCACCAGCTCGGCGAACGACGGATCACCGCCGGTGTCCGTGCGCAGCACCAGCGTGTTGACGAAGAACCCGACGAGGTCGTCCAGCGCCTCGTCCGTACGCCCCGCGATCGGGCTCCCGATCGCGATGTCCGTCCCCGCGCCCAACCGCGTGTACAGCGCGGCGAGCGCCGCCTGCAGCACCATGAACAGCGTCGCACCCGATCGCCGCGCCAACTCCACCAGGGCGGCGTGCAGTTCGGCGTCGATCCGGATGTCCAGCAGGTCGCCGCCGTACGACATGGCGGCCGGGCGCGGCCGGTCGGCGGGCAGTTGCAGCTGGTCGGGCAGCCCGGCCAGCGCCTCGGTCCAGTAGCCGATCTGGCGGGCGAACACGCTGCCCGCGTCGTGCTCGTCGCCGAGGATCTCGCGCTGCCACAGGGTGTAGTCGCCGTAGGTCACCGGCAGCGGCGGCCACGCGGGTGTCCCGCCGCGCTGCCGGGTGGCGTAGGCGGTGGCGAGGTCGTGGGCCAGCGGGTCCATCGACCAGCCGTCGCCGGCGATGTGGTGCATCACCAGCAGCAGCACGTGCTCGTCCGGCGCCACCGCGAACAGCTCGGCCCGCAGCGGCACGTCCGAGGTCAGGTCGAAGCCGCGCACCGCCGCCTCGCGCAGCAGGGCCGGCAGCTCCGCCTCGCCGGCCGCGCGCGCCGTCAGCGGGACGACGGCCTCGGCGGCCTCCAGCACCCGCTGGTGCGGGACTCCGCCGGTGTGCGGGAAGACCGTACGCAGGGTCTCGTGCCGGGCCACCACGTCCACCAGCGCGGCGCTCAGGGCGGCCCGGTCGAGGCGGCCGGACAGCCGCAGGGCCAGCGGCAGGTGGTAGGTGGCACTCGGTGCGCCGAACTGCTGGAGGAACCAGAGCCGGCGCTGGGCGAACGACAGCGGCATCGGCTCACGGCGCGGCCGGGGCACCAGGGCCTGCCGCGCGGTGCCCGCGCCGTTCAGCCCGGCCGCGAGCCCGGCGGGCGTCGGCGTCCGGAACAGGCTGCGCAGCTCCAGCTCGACGCCGAGGGTCGCCCGGACCCGCGACATCAGGCGGGTGGCGAGCAGGGAGTGCCCGCCCAGGTCGAAGAAGTCGTCGTCGACCCCGACCCGCGGCACGCCCAGGACCTCGGCGAACAGCTCGCACAGGATCTGCTCCTGCGGGGTGCGCGGCGCGCGCCCGGCTCCGGCCGGGCCGAGGTCGGGGGCGGGCAGCGCCGCGCGGTCCAGCTTCCCGTTCGGCGTCAGCGGCAGTGCGTCCAGGAGCACGAAGGCCGACGGCACCAGGTGCTCCGGCAGCCGCTCGCGCAGGTACGCCGCCAGTGCCGCCGCGGTGGCCGGGTCCTGCGTCGAGGCCACCGCGTACGCGACGATCCGGGTCTCGCCCGGCCGGTCCTCGCGGGCGATCACCGCGACCTGGGCCACGCCCGGGTGCGCGGCCAGCTCCGCCTCGATCTCGCCGGGCTCGACCCGGAAGCCGCGCACCTTCACCTGGTGGTCCACCCGGCCCGCGAACTCCAGCTCGCCGTCGGCCGACCACCTGACCAGGTCACCGGTGCGGTACATCAGCGCGCCCGCCGGGCCGTACGGGTTCGCGACGAACCGCGTGGCGGTGAGCCCGGGCCGGTTCAGGTAGCCGCGGGCCAGCCCCGCCCCGGCCAGGTACAGCTCACCCGTCACGCCGGGGGCGACCGGCCGCAGGGCCGGATCCAGCACGTACGCCCGGCAGTTGTCGATCGGACGGCCGATCGGCACCGGAAGCGGGCAGTCGGCGGGGTCGGCCGGCAGCGGGAAAGCGGTGATCACATGGGTCTCGGCAGGCCCGTAGTGGTTGTGCAGCGTCCGGCCCGGGCGACGGGCCTGGAAGCGGCGCACCGCGCCGCCGAGCCGCATCGCCTCGCCGGCCTGCGCGACCAGCCGCAGACTCGGCAGCTCCAGCCCGGCCTCCTCGGCGGCCTCGGCCAGCGCCTCGACCACCAGGTTGGGTGCGAACAGCTCGGCGACCCGGTGCCGGTCGAGCCAGTGCGCGAACAGCTCGGCGCTGCGGCGCTGCTCCTCGGTCGGCACGACCAGGGTCTTGCCGTACAGCAGCGCGGAGAGCACCTCCTGCACCGAGACGTCGAAGCTGATCGCGGTGAACTGCGCGGTGCGGGTGCCGGGTTCGCCGCCGACGGCCTCGTGGTGCCACGCCAGCAGGTTCAGCAGCCCTGCGGCGGGCATCACCACGGCCTTGGGCCGGCCGGTGGAGCCGGAGGTGTAGATGACGTAGGCCGGGTGCCGGGCGTCCACGGCGACGGCCGGGTCGTGCTCCGGCCGCTCCTCTGCCGGGGTGACGGCCGCGAGGTCGTCCAGGACGACGACCGGCCGGGCGTCCTCCAGCATGTACGCGATGCGGGCGGCCGGGTAGTCCGGGTCGATCGGCAGGTACGCCGCGCCCGTCTTGAGCACGGCGAGGACGGCGACCACCAGCTCGGCGGAGCGCGGCAGCCGCAGGGCGACGACCTGCTCCGGCCCCACCCCGCGCGCGATCAGCGCGTGCGCCAGGCGGTTGGCCCGGCGGTTCAGCTCGCGGTACGTCAGCACGGTGTCCTCGAACACCACCGCCGGGGCCTGCGGGGTCGCCCGGACCTGCGCCTCGAAGAGGGCCGGCAGGCCGTCTGCGGGAACCGGTCGGGCGGTGTCGTTGCGCGCCACCAGCAGCTCGTGCCGCTCCTCGGCGGTGAGGACGTCGATCCGGCTCAGCGGCCGGTCCGGCTCGGCGACCACCGCCGCCAGCAGGCGCAGCCACCGGGCGACCAGCGCCTCCACCGTGGTGTGCTCGAACAGGTCGGTGCTGTACTCGACCCGCCCGACGATGCCCTCGGCCGGCCCGCCGGTGCCGCCGCGCTCCAGCAGGTGGAAGCCGAGGTCGAACATCGCCGTGGGCGTGCGGACCAGGAGGATCTCGGCGCCCAGACCGCTCAGCTCGAACTCCGTGCGGGGCACGTTCTGCAGCGCGAGCAGCACCTGGAACAGCGGCTGACGGGCGAGCGACCGGGACGGGTTGAGGGCCTCGACGACGTGCTCGAACGGCAGGTCCTGGTGGGCGTACGCGCCGAGCGCGTCCTCCCGGACCCGGCCCAGCAGCTCGGCGAACGACGGGTCGCCCGAGGTGTCGGTCCGCAGCACCAGGGTGTTGACGAAGAAGCCGACGAGGTCGTCCAGCGCCTGGTCCGTCCGGCCGGCGATCAGGCTGCCGACCGGGATGTCGTCGCCCGCGCCGAGCTTGTCCAGCACCGCCGCCAGCGCGGCCTGCAGCACCATGTAGACGCTGGCCCCGTGCTCCCGGCCCAGGCGCACCAGTGCGCCGTGCAGTTCCGCGTCCAGGTCGATCGCGAGGTGGCCGCCGGCATATGAGGGTGCGGAGGGGCGGTGGCGGTCGACGGGAAGCCGGATCTGCTCGGGCAGGTCCGCCAGCGTCCGTGTCCAGTAGGCCGTCTGGCGGGCGAACAGGCTGTCCTGGTCGGCCGCGTCGCCAAGCAGCTGGTGGTGCCACAGGGTGTAGTCGGCGTACTGGACGGGCAGCGGCGCCCACTGCGGTTCCTCGCCCCGGCAGCGCGCCGCGTACGCGGTGGCCAGGTCGGTCGACAACGGGCCCAGCGACCAGCCGTCACCGGCGATGTGGTGGACCACCACCAGCAGCACGTGCTCGTCCGGTGCCGTCTCGAACAGCTCGGCACGCAGGGGTGGTTCGGTGGCGAGGTCGAATCCGCGCGCCGCGGCCGCCACCAGCAGCTCCGGCAGGTCCGTCCCGCCGGTCCTGGTGACCGGCAGCTGCGGCCGGACCGTCCGCGCGTCCAGCACGTCCTGGTACGGCACCCCGTCGACCTGCGGGTAGACCGTGCGCAGGCTCTCGTGCCGGTTGACGACGTCAGCCAGCGCCTCCTCCAGGGCCGCCCGGTCCAGTGGGCCGGAGAGCCGCCACGCCAGCGGCATGTTGTAGACCGAACCGGCGCCCTCCAACTGGTCCAGGAACCACAGCCGGCGCTGCGCGAAGGACAGCGGGACCCGGTCGGGCCGGTCAGCGCGGCGCAGCGCGAGCCGCGCCTGGCCGGCTCGGCCGAGTCCGGCGGCCAGCCCGGCCACCGTCGGCGTCTCGAACAGGCTGCGCAGTTCCAGTTCCACGCCCAGGGTGGCACGCGCCCGGGCCACCAGCCGAGTCGCCAGCAGCGAGTGTCCGCCGAGCTCGAAGAAGTCGTCGTCGACCCCGACCTCGGCCACGCCCAGCACCTCGGCGAACACCTCTGCGAGGACGTGTTCCTCCAGTGTGCGCGGGGCCCTGCCGGTCCTCGGCGCGGTGTGGACGGGTGCGGGCAGCGCGCGCCGGTCCAGCTTGCCGGTGGCGGTCAGCGGCAGGCTCCCCAGGGGCACGAAGGCAGCCGGGACCATGTAGTCCGGCAGTCGCTCGCGCAGGTGGGCCCGCAGCTCGTCCGGCCGGAGTTCCGCCCCGGCGACGGCCACCGGGTAGGCGACCAGCCGCACGTCCCCTGCGCGGTCCTCCCGGACGGTCACCGCGACCTGGGCGACCTGCGGATGTTCCGCCAATGCCGCCTCGATCTCGCCGAGTTCGATCCGGAAGCCGCGCACCTTGACCTGGTCGTCGGTCCGGCCGAGGAACTCCAGGTTCCGGTCGGCGCCCCAGCGCACCAGGTCGCCGGTGCGGTACATCTGCGCACCGCGCGGACCGAACGGGTCCGCCACGAACCGTGCCGCGGTGAGCGCCGGCCGGTTCAGGTAGCCGCGGGCCAGGCCCGCGCCGGCGAGGTACAGCTCACCCGCCACGCCCGCGGGCACGGGCTGCAGCGTGCTGTCGAGGACGTACAGCCGGATACCCCCGAGCGGCCGGCCGATCACCGGGCGCGGACTCGATTCCAGCGGTGCGACGACGGCGTCCACCGTGCATTCGGACGGCCCGTAGTAGTTCAGGCAGGACACGCGGTCGACGGCCCGCAGCCGCTCCCACAGCTGGTCCGGAACGGCCTCCCCGCCCATCGAGACCACCGCGGGACGGCGCCCCGGGTCGTCCAGGAGCCCCCGTCCGACGAGCACTTGCAGATAGGACGGGGTGGCGTTGACGTAGTCCAGGCCGGCGCGCTTGACGTAGTCGACGAAGGCGTCCGGGTCGGACCAGGTCGCCTCGTCCAGGACGTGCAGCTCGTGGCCCGCGTACAGGCTGGACAGCTGGTCGCAAGAGGCGTCGAAGGACACCGAGGTGGTCAGCCCGATCCGCAGCCGCTCCTTCGTCCCCCGGGGGAACAGCAGCGGACGCTGGCTGACGAACAGGTTGAGCAGGCCGCCGTGGGTCGACACCACGCCCTTGGGCCGGCCGGTGGAGCCGGAGGTGTAGATCACGTAGGCCGGGTGCCTCGGTTCGACGGCCACCAGGGGGTCCGTCGCGGGGCAGCCGGCCACCAGCGCGGCTGTCGCCGGGTCGTCGAGCACCAGCCACCCGGCCGGGCGGGCCTCCGGCAGCCGGTCCCGGGTCCGGGCATCCGTCACCACCAGGACCGGGCCGGCGTCGTCCATCATGTGCCCGATCCGCGTGGCCGGGTACTCGGGATCGACCGGGACGTAGGCCGCCCCGGTCTTGAGCACCGCGAGGATCGCCACCACCAGCTCGGCCGACCTCGGCAGGGCCACCGCCACCAGCCTCTCCGGCCCCGCGCCCCGCACGATCAGGGCGTGCGCCAACCGGTTCGCCCGCTCGTCCAACTGCTCGTACGTCAGCGAGACGTCACCGCACACCAAGGCCACCAGGTCCGGCGTCGCCCGCACCTGTGCCCGGAACAGCTCCGGCACGCTCGCGGCCGGAAGCTCCACCTCCGGTCCGGTGCCCAGTGCCGTCAGCTCATCGCGCTCCTCCGCGGAGAGAAGGCCGTACCGGCTCAGCCGCCGCTGCGGGTCGGCGACCGCGGCGCGGAGAAGTCGCTCCAGGCGCCCGAACATCGTCTCGACGGTGGCCGGGTCGTAGAGGTCGTCGGCGTACTCGACGATCCCGTCGATTCCCTCCGGGGAACCGTCCCGCGCCTGCCGCTCGGACATGGTGAAGATCAGGTCGAGTTTGGCGGTGGTCGTCGCCAGGGGCATGTCGTCGACGTGCAGCCCGGGCGGGGCGAAGTCGGCCCGGGGCGCGTTCTGCAGCGCCAGCATCACCTGGAACAGCGGGTGGTGCGCCAGCGACCGCGCCGGGTTGAGGGCTTCGACCAGGTGCTCGAACGGCAGGTCCTGGTGGGCGTACCCGGCCAGCGAGGTGTCCCGGACCCGCGCAAGCAGCTCGGCGAAGGTCGGATCGCCCGAGGTGTCGGTGCGGAAGACCAGGGTGTTGACGAAGTAGCCGACCAGCTCGTCCAGTGCCTGGTCGGTCCGGCCGGCGACCGGGCTGCCGACCGGGATGTCGTCGCCCGCGCCGAGCTTGCTCAGCAGTGTCGCCAGTCCGGCCTGGAGGACCATGAACAGACTGGTGCCGTGTTCCCGGGCGAGCTCGCGCAGACCGCGGTGCAGCTCCGCGTCCAGTCCGACGTGCACGAAGCCGCCCCGGTGCGAGGCGACCGCCGGGCGGGGCCGGTCGGCGGGCAGCTGGATCCGCTCCGGGAGATCGGCCAACTGCCGTGTCCAGTAGGCCGCCTGGCGGGCGAGCAGGCTGTCCGGCTCGGCGGATCCACCGAGCAGCTCGTGCTGCCAGAGGGTGTAGTCGGCGTACTGGACCTGCAGTTCCTCCCACTGCGGTTCCTCGCCGCGGCAGCGCGCGGCGTAGGCGGCGGTCAGGTCCTGCGTGAGCGGGCCCAGCGACCAGCCGTCACCCGCGATGTGGTGGAGCACCAGCTGGAGCACGTGCTCGTCCGGCGCCAGCTCGAACAGGTCGACCCGCAGCGGCGCATCGCCCGCCAGGTCGAACGGCCGGTCCTTCGCCGCCGCCATCAGGGCGGGCAGCTCGGCCTCGGTGGTCCGGCTCACGAGCAGCCGCGGGCGGGCCGCCGCGACGTCCAGCACCTGCTGGTACGGGACGCCGTCGACGGCCGGGAAGACGGTCCGCAGGCTCTCGTGCCGCCCGGCCACGTCCGCCAGGGCGGCCTCCAGGGCCCGCCGGTCCAGGGCCCCGGACAGCCGCCAGGCCAGGGAGATGTGGTAGTTGGCGCCGGCGCCCTCCAGCTGGTGCAGGAACCACAGCCGCCGCTGCGCGAACGACAGCGGGATCAGCTCGGGGCGCTCGCGCCGTACCAGGGCGGCCTGAGCCGGTCCGGCCGCCGCCAGGGCGGCGGCCAGGCCGGCCGGGGTCGGCGCCTCGAACAGGGTCCGCAGCGGCATCTCCACGCCGAGCGTGGCACGGATCCGGGCGGCCAGGCGGGTCGCCAGCAGCGAGTGCCCGCCCAGGTCGAAGAAGCCGTCCTCGACGCCGACCGAGGTCGCGCCGAGGACCTCGGCGAACAGCTCGCACAGGACCTGCTCCTGCGGGGTACGCGGCGCGCGGCCGGTGCCCGCGGTGGCGAGGTCGGGAGCGGGCAGGGCCCGGCGGTCCAGCTTGCCGTTGGCGGTCAGCGGCAGCGCGTCCAGCACCACGAAGGCCGACGGCAGCATGTGCTCGGGCAGCCGCCCGGCCAGGTGCGCGCGCAGGTCGGCCGCGCGCGGTGCGGTGCCGGTGGCGGGCACCAGGTAGGCGACCAGCCGGGTGTCATCGGCGCGGTCCTGCCGGGCCAGCACGGCGACCTGGGCGACGCCGGGGTGCGCGGCGAGGGCCGCCTCGATCTCGCCGAGCTCGATCCGGAAGCCGCGCACCTTCACCTGCTGGTCGGCCCGGCCGACGTAGCGCAGGCTGCCGTCCGCCGCCCGGCGCACCACGTCGCCGCTGCGGTACATCCGGGAGCCGGCCGGCCCGAACGGGTCGGCCACGAACCGCCCGGACGTCAGACCCGGCCGGTTCAGGTAGCCGCGCGCCAGGCCCGCGCCCGCGACGTACAGCTCGCCGGGCACGCCCGGGGCGACCGGGCACAGGCCGCCGTCGAGCACGTACGCCCGCAGGTCCGGGATCGCCGTGCCGATCTGGCCGGCCGGGGTACCGGACCGGTCGAGTGCCGCGTGGGTGACGTGCACCGTGGTCTCGGTGATGCCGTACATGTTGACCAGCCGCGGCGCGTCGTCCGGGTGCCGCTCGTACCAGCTCGCGAGGCGGGCGGGCTCCAGCGCCTCGCCGCCGAACACCACCGTGCGCAGGGCGAGTTCACGGCCGGTCCCGGGCGCCTCGGCGTCCGCCTGGATCAGCTGGTGGAAGGCGGACGGCGTCTGGTTGAGCACGGTCACCCGCTCGCGGGCGAGCAGTTCCAGGAAGCGGCCGGGCGAGCGGCTGGTCTCGTGGTCCACGACCACCAGCCGGCCGCCGTGCAACAGCGCGCCCCACAGCTCCCACACCGAGAAGTCGAAGGCGTAGGAGTGGAAGAGCGTCCAGACGTCCTCGGCGGAGAAGCCGAACAGTTCCCGGGTGGTGTCGAACAGCCGCACCACGTTCCGGTGCGGGACCACGACGCCCTTGGGGTCGCCGGTGGAGCCGGAGGTGTGGATGACGTAGGCGGGGTGGGCGGGGTCGACCGCGACCTCCGGGTCGGTGTCCGGCTGTCCGTCCAGGTCGGCGGTGTCCAGCAGCAGCCGGTCCACGCCGTCCGCTCCGGGCAGGTCGCCGGTCCGGCCGGTCGTCACGAGCAGCGCGGGCCGGGCGTCCTGGAGCAGGTAGGAGATCCGGGCCGCGGGGTACTCCGGGTCCACCGGCACGTACGCGGCGCCGGCCTTGAGCACCGCGAGGATCGCGACCACCAGCTCGGCCGAGCGCGGCAGCGCCACCGCCACCAGCCGCTCCGGCCCCACGCCCCGGCCGATCAGGGCGTGCGCGAGCCGGTTGGCCCGGGCGTTCAACTCGCCGTAGGTCAGGGCGACTTCGCCGTCCTTGAGGGCGACGGCGGCCGGGTTCGCCCGGACCTGCCGCTCGAACAGCGCGGTGATGCTGCTCTCCGGCGCCTGCGCGCCGAGGCCTCCGCCGTCCGGGAGCAGCGCGCTCAGCTCGTCGGCGGACAGCACGTCCACCCGGCCGATCCGCCGGCCGGGGTCGGCGGCCACGGCCCGCAGCAGTCGCAGCCACCGCTCGACGATCCCGGCGGCGGTGGCCCCGTCGAACAGGTCGGTGCTGTACTCCAGGACGCCCGAGAGGCCGTCGGGCTGTTCGGCCAGGACGAAGGTCAGGTCGCACTTGGCCGTCCCGGTCTGGACCAGATCGGTCGCCACCCGCAGCCCCGGCAGCTCGAACGCGCCGAGCGGAGCGTTCTGCAGGGCGAGCATGGTCTGGAACAGCGGGTGGTGCGCCAGCGTCCGGGACGGGTTCAGTGCCTCCACCAGCTGCTCGAACGGCACGTCCTGGTGCGCGTACGCGGCGAGCGCGTCGGCGCGCACCCGGCCGAGCAGTTCGGTGAAGGACGGGTCGCCCGACAGGTCGGTGCGCAGCACCAGGGTGTTGACGAAGAAGCCGACCAGGTCGTCCAGCGCCTCGTCGGTGCGTCCGGCGATCGGCGTTCCGATCGGGACATCGGTACCGGCGCCGAGCTTGCCCAGCAGCGCGGCCAGCCCGGCCTGGAGCACCATGAACAGGCTGGCCCCGCCGTCCCGGGCGAGCGCGCGCAGGCCCTGGTGCAGCTCGGCGTCGATCCGCACCGGCAGCTGGGCGCCCCGGTAGGACATCGCCGTCGGCCGGGGCCGGTCGAACGGCAGCTCCACCTGCTCGGGCAGGTCCGCCAGCTGCTCGCGCCAGTAGGCGAGTTGGCCGTTCAACAGGCTGTCCGGGTCCGAGCCGTCGCCGAGCAGGTCCCGCTGCCACAGGGCGTAGTCGGCGTACTGGACGGTCAGCGGCGCCCAGTCCGGTTTCGCGCCCTCGGCGCGGGCCGCGTAGGCGGTCGTCAGGTCCTGCGAGAGCGGCCCCGTCGACCAGCCGTCACCGGCGATGTGGTGCACCACCAGGAGGAGCACGTGCTCCTCCCGTCCCAGCCGGAACAGTTCGGCGTGCAGCGGCGGCTCCGCGGCGAGGTCGAATGCGCGCCGGGCCGCCTCGGCCAGCCGGTCCGGCAGGTCACGCTCGCCGACCTCGGTCATCCGCAGCCGCGGCCGGGCCGCGTCGGGGTCCAGCACCCGCTGGTACGGCACGCCGTCGACCGCCGGAAACACCGTGCGCAGGCTCTCGTGCCGCTCGACCAGGTCCGCGAGGGCGTCCGCCAGGGCCCGCTGGTCCAGCTCTCCGGACAGCCGCAGCGTCAGCGGGATGTTGTACGTGGCGCTCGGGCCCTCCATGCGGTGCAGGAACCAGAGCCGGCGCTGCGCGAAGGACAGCGGGACCGTCCCCGGCCGCTCCCGCCGTCCCAGGGCCGGCCGTGCCCGGCCGGCGGCGCCCACCGCCGCCGCCAGCTCCGCCACCGTCGGCGCGTCGAACAGGTCGCCCAGCCGCAGTTCCACGCCGAGGGTCGTCCGCGCCCGGGCGACCAGCCGGGTGGCCAGCAGCGAGTGCCCGCCGAGGTCGAAGAAGCTGTCGTCCAAGCCGGGCTCGGACACCCCGAGGACCTCGGCGAACAGCCCGACGAGCAGGTGCTCGGTCGCGGTGCGCGGGGCGCGGCCCGGCGTGGCGGGCTGTGACTCGGGCGCGGGGAGGGCCCGCCGGTCGAGCTTGCCGTTCGGCGTCAGCGGCAGTGCGTCCAGGACCACGAACGCCGACGGCACCATGTACTCCGGCAGCCGCTCGCGCAGCCGGGCCCGCAGGTCGTCCGGCTGGACGACCTGCCCCGCCGCGGGAACGGCGTAGGCGACCAGCCGGGGTTCCTCCTCGTTGCGCACCGTCACGGCGGCCCGGGCGACCTGGGGGTGTTCGGCGAGCGCGGCCTCGATCTCGCCGAGCTCGACCCGGAAGCCGCGAATCTTGACCTGGTCGTCGGTCCGGCCGAGGAACTCCAGGTTCCCGTCCGGGTTCCAGCACACCAGGTCCCCGGTGCGGTACATCCGCGATCCGGACGGCCCGAAGGGGTCCGCCACGAAGCGCCCGGCCGTCAGCACCGGCCGGTTCAGGTAGCCCCGGGCCAGTCCGGCACCCGCGATGTACAGCTCACCCGGCACGCCGGTCGGCAGCGGCCGCAGGGCGCCGTCGAGCACGTGCAGCCGGGCGTTGGTGACGGGTCGGCCGATGACCGGGCGCGGGCTCGAACCCACCGGCGCGACCACCGAGTTGACCGTGCACTCGGACGGCCCGTAGAGGTTGAGTCCGCGAACCCCTCCGGCCTCCCGCAGGTCCGCCCAGAGCTGCTCGGGGACGGCCTCGCCGCCCGCCGCGACCAGCGTCGGCCGCCACTGCGGATCGCTCAACAGCCCGTGCGTGACCAGGACCCGGAGGTAGGACGGGGTGGCCTCGATGTAGTCGAGCCCGCAGCGCGCGGCGTAGCCGACGAAGGCGTCCGGGTCGGTCCAGGTCGCGTGGTCCAGGACGTGCAGCTCGTGGCCCCCGAACAGGGCGAGCAGCTGGTTCAGGGAGGCGTCGAAGGACACCGACGTGGTCAGCGCGACCCGCAGCCGCTGCCGTCCGTCGAGCACCGGCCGGAACATGGCCTGCCGGTGGTCGGTGAGCAGGTTCAGCAGGCCGCCGTACGTCGGCAGCACGCCCTTGGGCCGCCCGGTGGAGCCGGAGGTGTAGATGACGTACGCCGGGTGTGCCGGATCGACGGCCACCCTCGGGTCCGTATCCGGCAGCGCGTCCAGGTCGGCGGTGTCAAGCACCAGCCGGTCGACGGAGCCCGCCTCGGGCAGCCGCTCGCCGCTGCGGGCGTCGGTCACCAGCAGCGTCGGCCGCGCGTCGTCGAGCAGGTACCCGATCCGGGCGGCCGGGTACTCCGGGTCGACCGGGACGTACGCCGCGCCGGTCTTCAGTACCGCGAGGATGGCCACCACCAGCTCGGCCGAGCGCGGCAGGGCCACCGCCACCAGCCGCTCCGGTCCGGCGCCGCGGGCGATCAGGGCGTGCGCCAGCCGGTTCGCGCGCGCGTCCAGCTCCGCGTACGTCAGCGAGACGTCCCCGCAGACCAGCGCGACGAGGTCCGGGGTCGCCCGCACGTGCTCCCGGAACAGCTCCGGCAGGCTCGCGGCCGGGACCGCCGCCGCCGGCCCGCTGCCGACGGCCGCCAGCTCGCCGTGTTCCTCGGCCGTGAGCAGCTCGATCCGGCCCACCAGGCCGTCCGGGTCGCAGTCCGCGAGGGTGTCGAGCAGCAGGAGCAGCCGCTGCCGGTGCGCGGCGAGGTCGTCGTCGCCGTACGCCTGCGGTGCTCCGTGGAGCCTGAGGAGCGGGGGGTTGCCGTCCCGGTAGTCGAACACCCAGACCGCCAGGTCGGTGGTCGAGCCCGACACGAAGTGGTGCACGGAGGCGGGGTGCCCGGCGAAGCTCGGCCTGGAGTTGAAGGCCATGATATTGACGATCAGCGGGAACGCCGTCCCGATGCCGCCGGGCGCGCCGAGGTCGCGCAGCAGGTCCTCACTGCGGTAGCGCTCGTGCGCGACGGCCGCCTCGACCTCCCGTGCCGTCTGGGCGACGAGCTCGCGCCACGACATGTCCGGCCGCACCGTCATCCGCAGCGGCACCACGTTGGACATCGTGCCGGGCACGGCCATCAGGTCGCGGTCGGCGCCCCGGCGGGCGGTGACGGGCAGGGCGAGCACCACGTCCTGGGCGCCGGTCAGCCGGTGAGCGTAGAGCGCCGTCGCCGCGATCAGCAGCCGGGACCACCGGACGCCGACCCGGCCGGCCGCCGCCCGCAGGGCGTCCGGGCGCCGCAGTTCCCGTTCCTCGGCCAGCCGGAGGGCGAGGTTGGGGTCGGTCGGGGAGGCGCCGGTGAGCCGGGTGGGGGCGGGCCGGTCCGCGAAGCGCTCCGTCCAGTAGGCGCGGTCGGCGGCGAAGTCGGTGGACGAGCGGTAGGCGGCGTCGCTGTCGACCAGGTCCCGCAGGGAACCGAACGGGCACGGCGGCTCGGCGCCGCCCCCGGCCAGCGCCGAGTACACCTCGCCGACCCGCTGCCGGACCAGCGAGCTGCTCAGCGCGTCCAGCACCACGTGGTGGTAGTTCAGGTACCAGAGGTACTCGGTCGGTGACAGCCGGATCAGCGCGTGCCCGAACAGCGGGTCGCGGGAGAGGTCCAGCGGGCGCAGCAGGTCACGTTCCATCCACTCCCGGGCCGCCGCACGGGGGTCGGGCTCCCCGCTGAGGTCGAGGTGCGCCGGCGCCCAGTCCCAACTCTCCCGGAGGACCTGGCGCGGGCCCTCGCCGTCGTCGAGGAAGCTCACGTGCAGGGCGTCGACCTCGTCGACCACCCGGCGCACCGCGGTCTCGAACAGCTCCCGGTCCACCGGCCCGTGGATCTCCAGGCACTCACCGACGCGGTAGCCCGGGATCGGGTTCCGGGACCGCTGTTCGGCGAGCCAGATCTCGCGCTGGGCCGCTGTCAGGGGAAGGGTGTCGCCATCGCGACGGGACATGGGGGTACCTCCGAGAGTGTGGGCAGGCGTGGTCGCAGGGCGCGCCGGAGCACACCGATCGCGGTGACGTCACGCGGTGGGTGCTCGGGTGGCGCGGCTGCTGCGGTCAGGCGGCGAGTTCGCCGGCCTGGAGCTGCCAGAGGGATGCGTAGAGTCCGTGCTGGGCGAGGAGTTCGTCGTGGGTGCCCTGTTCGGCCACGACGCCGCCCTTGTCCATGACGTAGATCCGGTCGGCGTGGCGGACGGTGGAGAGCCGGTGGGCGATCACGACCATGGTCCGCTCGGCGGCGAACCTCCGGAGCGTGCGCTGGATGGCGGCCTCGGTCTCGTTGTCCACGGCGGAGGTGGCCTCGTCGAGGATCACGACCGGCGCGTCCTTGAGGATCGCCCGCGCCAGGGCGATCCGCTGCCGCTGGCCGCCCGAGAGCGCGGCGCCGCGTTCGCCGATCAGGGTGTCGTAGCCGTCCGGCAGCGTCGCGACGAAGGCGTGCGCCTCGGCCATCATGGCCGCCTTGACCACGGCCTCGTCCGAGGCGCCGAAGCTGCCGTAGCGGATGTTGTCGGCGATGCTGCCGTCGAAGAGGAACGGGTCCTGGGCGACGAACCCGACCGCGTCCCGCAGGTCCCGGCGCGGCAGGTCGCGCACGTCGCGCCCGTCGAGCAGCACGGCACCGGACTCCGCGTCCTGGAAGCGCATCAGCAGCTTGGCGACGGTCGTCTTGCCGGAGCCGGTGGCGCCGACGAGGGCGGTGACCTGGCCTGCGGGAATGGTCAGCGAGAGGTCCTCCAGCACCGGCGGGCGGCCGGGGTAGGCGAAGGTCACTCCGTCGAGGACGATCTCGCCCCGCACCTTCCCGGTGTCGAGCGGTCCTCCGGTGCCCTCTGCCTCGACGGGCAGGGCCCGCAGGTGGTGGACCCGGTCGTAGGCGGCGAGCGTGCGCTGGTACTGGTCGACGATGCCGCCGAGTCGGTTCATCCGCAGCAGCACCATCTGGGGCAGCCCGATCAGCGGGCTGAACACCTCGAACGGCAGGCTGCCGTTGAGCACCGACCGGCCGCCGATCAGCAGGGTGCCGGCCATCGAGCTGGTCGTGCAGACCCGGACGGTCTCGGCGTGGCGGATCGTGCTCCGGTCGGTCCGCTCGTTGCTCTCCTGGGCCACCGCGCTCAGCCGGTCGATGCGCTCGGCCTCGTAGTCCTCGGTGCAGAAGCTCTTGACGGTGGCGCCGGCCTCCAGGCTGTTGACCAGCTGGCTGTGCAGCCTGGCCCGGTTCTCACCGGAGACGGCGTAGTCGGCCGTGACCTTCTCCTGGTAACGGAGCGACAGCCAGGCGATGACCGGGATGGGCAGGAACGCGATCCAGGCGATCTGCGGTGCCAGCAGCAGGAACACCGGCACCAGGATGGCCAGGCTGGTGCCCAGCTGGAGCACGTCGTTGGCCGAGGTGGTGAAGAAGGCGCCCAGCTGGCGGACGTCGTCGGTGAGCACGCCGGCGATCCGGGTGGTCCGTTCGCCTTCCAGGTGCCGCAGTTCGAGGTGCTGGACGTGGTCGTACGTGCGGCTCCGCCAGTCGTGCTCGATGTCCTGGCCGAGTCGGCGCCACTGGAGGTTCGAGGAGTAGGAGAGGCCCGCGACGGCGGCACAAGCGACGGCCACCAGCCCTGCCAGGCCCCAGAGTTGGGCGGACGCGGTGGTCAGACCGATGCGGACCAACGGCGCGGCCTCGCCCTTGATGAGGACCAGAGCCGTCCAGCCGAGGAAGGTGGCGAGCGCCATCTCCGAGACCTGGCAGGCGACCGAGAGCGCGGAGGCGCGGAAGAGGCGGCGGCGGTGCGGTCCGACGACCTCCAGCAGGCGGTGGCGTTCGGTTCCGGTCCCGGCCGGCTCGCCGGCCGTGTCGGCCGTTCCGCGCCAGGCCTTCCGAAGGACGGCCACGGTCGCGGTCGCGACCCCGCCGAGTGCCACCAGTTGCCTGCTCAGCGCCGACCCCCGGATCAGCGCGACGCCGGCCGCAACCCCGCCGCCGACGGCGAGGACCGGTCGCACGACGAGGCCGCGGTCCGGGCGCGGGGCCGGTGCGGCGGGCCGCGCCGACGCCGGACTCACCGTCCCGGTCGGCCCCTGCGCGACCAGGGCGACGGCCCTGCGGACGATCCGGCCGACGTCCGCGGCGCGCACCCGTGCGTCGTGCCGGACGAGGACTCCACCGGTGACCGGACTCGCCTGTGCCTCGGTGATCCCGGGGACGCGCCGCAGGGCGGCGGCGAGGATCTCGGCCGTCCGGGGCCGTCCGAGGACCGGCTTGACGTCCCAGCGCTGGCGCCCCGGGATGACCGAGCGCGGGCGCACGTCCGAATCCACGGGAAGGTTCCCGGCTGCTGCGGCCAGCAGAGATGGCATGTGTACGATCACCTGTTTGCGGAGGTCACGGATGGACCGTCATTGGGCATGACGGAGCACCGCGACAAATGGAAAGTCTGAAGGGGAAAGCGATACGGCCGACAGGGCGGCGGTAGCTGCTCGGGCACATCTTCCGAGACCGGTCGAAACATGCGCCCGAGCGACTGATCGGTCCGCGGGGCGGAGCGTCAGGGAGTCTTGCCGGCGCCGACGGTCGCGGTCGCGCGGATCTTCGGGGCCCTCGACTCGTGCTCGACCCGGTGGACGGGCTCGGTCTTCTCCTTGTGCGGGACGGGGCCCTCGGCGGCCCGGTGGTGCTCGTCGGAGGTGATCTGCGCGGCCACCATGTCGGCGGCCACCTCGGCCGCGAGGTCGTGGATTCCCTCTCCGGCCTCATGGGCCGCCTTCTTCACCTCCATGGCGATGCCGACGGACGTCTTGACGACGCCACGGACCAGCGGCTTGAGGAGCCGCTTGGCCAGCGGCGCGACGATGAGGCCGATCAGGAAGGGCGGTACTACGGGCGGCATGATGCTCCAACCTCTCTACGCAGACGGATGACAGGGGACCCCGGGGGCACTGCGAACTCCGGAGCACACACAACAGGGCGGACGGAAGCACCCATGTCCGAAATTCTTCGTTCCCGTGCCGGATTCCCTGCTGGGCCGAAAATTCCTCTGGGGTCCACCGCCCGCTCTCTGGCCACCGTAGTCGAGCCAGGTCCACCGAGAGCAAACGTCCTTGGCGGAATTCACCCGTGCGAGTGCTTTAAATCCAATCCGCCTCCACGGGTTGGAATATGCATACTCACCAAATAAGCCAATTATCCTATTTAAATATCAGGTCCCGTCCTGGGCCCCTCGTTCCACCCGTCGGCGCAACACGGGGAACGGCAGCCCGCCACCACCCAGCACGGCCTCGTGGAAGGTCCGCACCTCGAAACCGGCCCCCTTCTCGGCCTCCGCCCGGGCCCGCAACCGAACGAACTCCAGGTAGCCCGCACGGTAGGACAGCGCCTGCCCGGGCAGGTCCGTCGAGTACCGCAGCAGGTCCGAGGCGATCTGGCCGTCCGCCTCGGTGGAGTTGGCACGCATGAAGTCCCGGGCCTGCTCCAGGCTCATCGTCCCGAGGTTGAGCCCGGTGTCCACGACGAGGCGCTGCGCGGTGAATCGCTCCTGCGCAAGGCGCCCGTAGGCGTCCCAGGGGTCGTCGTAGAGGCCCATCTCCCAGCCGAGGCCCGCCGCGTACTCGGCCCAGCCCTCGTTGAAGGCGCCGAACTCGGCCACCTCACGACGCAGTTGCGGCAGCACGCGGTTCTCGGCCTGCCGGGCGAGGTGGAAGTGGTGCCCGGGGGCCAGCTCGTGGTGGATCAGGGAGGCCGCGCCGATCAGCGAGCGCCCTTCCAGACCGGAACCGTTGTAGCGGTAGCGCCCGATCGGGGCGGCCGGAGTGGGCAGCTCGTAGTACCCGAAGGTCATCCCCGCCTCCAGCGCCGGATCCAGCCGCGCCAGTCCGTACGGCGCGGCCGGCAGCACCGCGAACCAGCGCGGCAACAGCGGGGCGAGCCGGTCGAGGTAGCCGCGGTAGCGGGCCTCGACCTCCTCGGGAGTCCGCGCGTAGAGCCGGGGCTCGGTGCGCAGCCGCTCGTGGAACTCCCCCTCCGGGCCGTGGAATCCGAGGGCGGCTCGGGCCTCCCGCATCCGCTCGGCGAGCTCCCGGCACTGCTCCCGGCCGAGCTCGTGGAGCCGCTCGGGCGGCGTGTCGCCCCCGCTGTGGATCCGGACGAACTCCCGGTACGCCTCCTCCCCGCCTTCGTACCGGGCCCAGCCGACGGCCCGCGGCGCCTCGCGCAGGTAGCCCGGGTCGTCGAGGACGGCGAGCAGGCCGTCGAAGGCCGGCAGCAACTCGGCTTCCACCAGCCGCCGCACGCCGCTCCGGACCCGTCCGCGCTCGGCCGGCCCGAACTCACCGAGCCGGGCCTCGTCCACCTCCACGCGCTCCGCCACCGACGCCCGCAGGCCCGCGAGGGTGGCGCGCACCCCGGGCAGGGCCGGAGCGGGCACCCGGAAGCCGCGCGCGGCCTGCCCCGCCGCCTTGTCACCGATCGAGCCGACCACCCGGGCCAGCTCGCGTACCAGCACCAAGTACCGTTCGGCGTCCGCTGGTTCGCCGAACCGGTGGCCCCGCAGGACCACGTCGACGTACTGCGACAGCGGGAACAGCCGGTACGGCGTGGCCGCGGGCGTCAGCCAGTAGCAGCGGTGGGCGCGCACCTCCTGCTCGGCCAACCCCGCGAGGAATCCGACGGTGTCGGCATCGGTACCGGACAGCTCCGCGCCGTCGAGCGCCCGCACCCGGGCCAGCACCTCCTCGGCGAACCGCGCCCGCTCCTCGGCCTCGGCGGGCGACGCTCCGGGGAGCGTCTCGACCGGGAGCCCCTGGCGGACTCTCAGCAGTGGATCGCGCTCCAGCAGGAACTCCCAGTAGCGGTCCGCCAGATGGCTCGCCGCCCGGCCCGGCTCGTTCGTCCTCGCGCTCATGCGGCCAGTGTGGCGGTGCCGGGCCTGCCGCCCTGCCCGGTCGCCCGAAACAGCGGCCTCGGTATCCCCCGAACGGATGAGGCGGCTGGTTTCGCCCCCGGCCCGTGCGGAAGGCGACCGCATCAACCGGAGCCCCGGGATGTCACCGTGCGCACGGACGTTCTGATGAGCTTACTTGTCCCCGGTCGGCGCGCCGGGAGGGTCGGCTGTGCGTGCGCCGCAGCCGGTTCCCGGGATCGCGGCGCCCTCACCCCCCGGACCGCCCGCCGTAGCGTGCTCGGCGACCCCTGCGCCTCCGGCCGCCGCCACACCGCCCCGGAGGTCCTGATCGCGCCCGAGCGGAGCACCGTCGCATGACCGTCACCCAGGACAAGCCCCTGCACCACCACACCGGCGCGGGGTTACCCGCCCCGTTCGCCGTCGCGGGGACCGGGGTGCACCTGCCCCCGACCGTCGTCACCAACGAGCAACTGACCCGCTCCCTCGACACCAGCGACGCATGGATCACCAGCCGCACCGGCATCCGTGAACGCCGCCGCCTGGCCCCGGACCTGGCCACCTCCGACATGTGCGTCGACGCCGCGCACCAGGCCCTGGACGCGGCGGGCACCGCCCCCGCCCAGTTGGACGCGGTGATCGTCGCCACCTACACCTGGGACCAGCCCCTGCCCTCCACCGCGCTGATCGTCAAGGACGCCCTGGGCGCCCACCGAGCCCTGTCCCTGGACGTCACCCAGGCGGCCTGCGCATCCGGCGTCCAGGCCGTACTGATCGCCGCCCACCTCCTCCAGAACCCTTCCATCACCACCATCCTGGTCCTCGCCGCCGACTGCGCCTCCAGGATCACCGACCCCACGGACCGCACCACCGGCGTCTTCTTCGGCGACGCCGCGGCCGCCGTCGTGCTCACCCGCTCCGAGACCGCGGGCGCGGGCCTGCTCTCCTACGACCTGGGCTCCCAGCTCTCCTACGACGTCCAGGTCCCGGCCGGCGGCTCCCGGCTGCCCACCAGCGCATCCACCCTGGCCGCCGGCGCCCACTACCTGCGCATGGACGGCCGCTCCGTCTGGAACACCGCCACCACCCGCCTGCCCGAGAGCATCACCAGCGCCGCCCGGCAGGCCGGCGTGCCGCTCGACGAGATCCGGCACTTCTTCCTGCACCAGGCCAACCTGAACCTCCTCACCGAAACCGTGAAGGCCATGGGCGTCCCTCAGGACCGCGTCCCCGTCACCGTCGACCGGCTCGGCAACACCGGATCGGCCGGCCTGTTCACCGCACTCCACTCCACCGTCGCCGCGGGCGGCCTGCGACCGGGCGACACCTACGTCCTGTCCGGGATCGGCGCGGGCTTCCAGTGGGGCACCCTCTGCCTCCGGCACGCCTGACCCCGACCACCGTGTCACATTCGAACACTCTTACCGGGCAAGCGAGTTGACTCGCCAGTGGCGGAACTCGGTGGCACCATGACGGCCATGCCCCGTCGTACCCCGCCGCCCTTCCGGACGGCCGCCGCCACCGTCCTGGCCGCCGCACTGACCGTCGCGGTGGCCGGCTGCGGGGGCGCGGCCCGTCCCTCGACGAGCACCCCGCTCGTCGAACACGGGACCGTCCGGATCGCCGCGTCCAGCGAGACGCCGAGCTTCGACCCGTACACGGCCTTCGGCGCGGCCCAGGCCCGCTACGCCTACGACTCGCTGGTCAACGTCTCCGCCGACGCCACCCTGGTCTCCGGCCTGGCCTCCTCCTGGGAGGCCACCACCACCACGGCCGTCTTCACCCTCCGCCCGGGGATCACCTGCTCCGACGGCACCCCCCTCACCGCCACGGCCGTCGCCCGCGCACTCACCTACGCCGGAGACCCGGCCAACCAGCTCGCCGGCGCCCAGACCGTCCTGCCCAGCGTCCCGTACACCGCGAGCGCCGACGACGCGACCGGCACCGTGACGGCGACCACCACCACCCCCTTCCCGTTCCTCACCCGCACCCTCGGCCTGCTGCCGATCGTCTGCCCCGCCGGCCTCGACCGGCCCCGGACGCTGGACCGCTCCACCCGGGGCACCGGACCGTACGTGCTGACCCACTACACCCCGGGCGGGCCGTACGAGTTCACCGTCCGCGAGGGCTACACCTGGGGCCCGGCCGGCGCGACCACCGCGGAGCCCGGCCTGCCGGCCCGCCTCGTCATCTCGGTGGTGCCCCAGGCCTCCACCACCGCGAACCTGCTGCTCACCGGGGGCGTCGACATCGCGGACGTGAACGGGCCGGACCGCACCCGGCTCACCGGCCACGGCCTGTCCACCACCGACGTGGCGACCGTCGTCGGGATGACCTTCTTCAACCAGCGCCCCGGCCGGCCGCTGGCCGAACCGGCCCTGCGCCGGGCCCTGGTGTCCGCGCTCGACCGCCAGGGCCTCGCCAACGTCGCCGTCGGCGGCACCGGCACGCCCGCCACCGACTTCGGCGCCGAGGGCGCCGTCTGCCACGCCGACCTCGCGGCCGCGAACCTGCCCGCGCAGGACGCCACCGAGGCACTGCGCGCCGCCGGCTGGACCCGTGGCCCGGACGGCCGGCTGACCAAGGACGGCAAGCCGCTCCGGCTGCGCCTGATCACCAGCCCCGACCTCGGCCCCACGCTGTCACCCGTCGCCGAGCTGATGGCCCGGACCTGGACGGTGCTGGGCGCGGACGTCAAGCTGGTCACCGAGAGCCTGCCCGCGCTCGTCAACGCCATGTACCAGACCGGCGACTTCGACGTCGTGGTCGGCACCTCCCCCGGCTTCGCCCTGCCCGTCGGCTTCATCCCCTTCTTCTCCGGCCCGCCCCCCGCCCAGGGCCTCAACTTCGCGGGCGTGGCCAACCCCGAATACGACGCCCTGGTCGCCCAGGCCCTCCGGGAACCGGACACCGAAGGCTGCGCCACCTGGAACCGGGCCGCCGCCGCCCTCTTCCGATCGGCCGACGCCCTGCCGATCGCCGACGGCCGGAGCAGCGTGTACGGGCGCAGCACCACCTTCGCCACCACCTTCGGCGGCCAGCTCGTCCCCACCAGCATCCGCCTGCACCGATGACCGGGGGAACCCGCGTGACCGTACCCCGCCGTTCGCCGCCTCTGCCGCATCTGCCGCGTCTGCCGCGGCACCTCATGCCCCGCCTCCTGCGGCACCCGTGGACGGCGTTCCTCGGCCGGCGCACCGCCCGGCTGCTCCTCTCGCTCGGGGTCGTGCTCACCGCATCGTTCGCGATGATCCGCCTGGTGCCCGGAGACCCGGTCCGCGCGGCGCTCGGCGTCGACGCCTCCCCCGCCCTGGTGGCCGCACGCCGGCACCAACTCGGGCTCGACGAACCCTTCCTGGCCCAGTACCGGCACTATGTCGACGGCCTCGTGCACGGCGACCTCGGCACCTCGCTGGTCACCTCGACACCGGTCGCGGAGCTCGTCCGCACCCGGCTGCCGGCCACCCTGGAGATCGCCGGCCTGGCCTTCCTCGTCACCCTCGCCGTCGCCCTGCCCGGCGGCCTGCTCGCCGCCGTCCGCACCCGGGACGGCCGGCATCCGCGCAGCGAACTGGCGTTCACCACGCTCACCGCCGGCCTGGCCGGGATCCCCGACTTCGTCCTGGCCGCCGGGCTCACCGCGCTGCTGGCCGTCGGCCTCCAACTGCTGCCGGTGGCCGGCACGGCGGGCGCCGGGTCCTTCGTCCTGCCGGTCCTCGCGCTCTCCGTGGCGCCCACCGCCGTCCTGGTGCGCATCGTCCGGGTGGAGGCGCTGAAGGTGCTGTCCGAGGACTACCTGCGCACCGCCCGCGGAAAGCGGCTGTCACCGCTACGCCGTTACCTGCGGCACGCGGCGCCGAACATGGCCACCGCCGCGCTCACCGTCGCCGGAGGCCTGCTGCCCGCCCTGATCGCCGGCACCGTGCTGGTGGAGAAGGTCTTCGCCTGGCCCGGCATCGGTTCGGCCCTGGCGCAGTCCGTGAGCTCGCAGGACTACCCGGTGATCCAGGCGATGGTCCTGATCCTGGGCACGACCGTCCTGCTCGCCGCGCTCCTGGTCGACGTGCTGCTGGCGCTGCTCGACCCGCGCTCGACGATCCGGGAGAGCTGAGGTGCCGATGCCCCTTCCCACCAGGTACCTCCGCTCGCCCATGGCCTGGGCCGCCACCGCCATGCTGGCCTCTCTGGTCGTGCTCGCGCTGGCGGGCCCGCTCGTCTGGGGCGCGGCGGCCGACCTGCCCGACCCCTCGGCGGTGCTCCAAGGCCCCTCCACTGCCCACCCCTTCGGCACCGACAACCTCGGACGGGACCTGCTCGCCCGGGTCCTGACCGCCACCCGGCCCTCCCTGCTGCTCGCGCTGGCCGCGACCGCGATCGGCGCGAGCACGGGCATCCTCCTCGGCGCGTCCACCGCCGTCGTCGGCCCCCGCGCCCGCCGCCTGCTCGCGGCACTGATCAACCTCCTGCTCGCCTTCCCCGCGCTCCTGGTCGCGCTCTTCCTCGCGGTCGTGTTCGGCGCGGGCGCGGCCGGGGCGATGCTCGCCCTCGCCGTCGCCGGTGTACCCGGCTTCGCCCGGCTCGCCCAGACCCTCGCCGCCGCCGTCGCGGGCACCGACCACCTGGCCTCCGCCCGGGTCCTCGGCCTGCGCCGGCACCGGCTGCTGTGGCGGCACGTCCTGCCCAACATCGCCGAACCGCTGCTGCTGAGCGCGACCACGGCGGCGGGCACCTCCCTGGTCGCGCTCTCCGGGCTGAGCTTCCTCGGCCTGGGCGTCCAACCGCCCGGCTACGACTGGGGGCAACTGCTCAACCAGGGGCTCGACCGGATCTACGCACAGCCGCTGCCCGCCCTCGCCCCCGGCCTGGCCATCCTCTACGCGGCGGTGACGTTCCAACTGCTCGGCGAGGTCCTGGCCGGAGGCGCCGCCCGGCGCGACCCGGCGGACCGTACGGACCGTACGCCCCGGCGACGGATTGCGCCGAGTGCACCGAGTGGGCCGAGTGGGCCGAGTGCGCCGAGCGGGCCGAGCGGGCCCGCCGAGGACGGCCTCGTCCTCCAGGTCGAGGAGCTGAGCGTCGAACTCCCCACCCCGGACGGCGTGATCCGGCCGGTCCGCGGCGTGAGCCTCTCCCTGCGGCCGGGCGAGATCGTCGGACTCGTCGGCGAGTCCGGCTCCGGCAAGTCGCTCACCGCGCTCGCGATCGCCGACCTGCTCCCCGAACGCGCCCGGGTCTCCCACCGCACCCTCCGGCTGCTCGGCGCCGACCTGGACGCCATGACGCCGAAGCAGCGCGACCAGCACCTCGCGACCGGCCTGGCGATGGTCTTCCAGAACCCGGCCACGGCACTCAACCCGTCACTCCGGATCGCCACCCAGCTCACCGAGGCACCCCGCACCCATCTCGGCACGAGCCGCACCCAGGCCCTGCGCGATGCCGCGGACGCCCTGCAACGGGTGGCCCTGCCCCCCGCCCTGCTACGGTCACGCCCCCACCAGCTCTCCGGCGGCCAGCGCCAGCGCGTGATGATCGCCGCCGGCCTGATGATGCGGCCCGGCCTGATCATCGCCGACGAACCGACGACCGCCCTCGACACCACCGTGCAGCGGCAGATCACCGAACTGCTCTCCGACCTGCGGCGGGACACCTCCGCCGCCGTCCTGTTCATCAGCCACGACATCGCGCTCGTGAGCGGATTCTGCGAACGCGTCCTGGTGATGTACGCGGGCTCCGTCGTCGAAACCCTCCCCGCCGACCGGCTCGCCACCGCCGCCCGGCACCCCTACACCCGGGCCCTGGTCGCCTCGGTACCGGACCTCACCGTGGACCGCGACCGGCCGCTGCCCACCGTGGCGGGCGCGCCGCCCGACCCGATCGCACCCGCCCCGGGCTGCCCGTTCGAGCCCCGCTGCCCGTACCGGCAGGACCGCTGCGCCCGGGAGGCTCCGCAGCTGGACGACGTCGACGCGCTCCAGCGGGTCGCCTGCTGGTACCCCCCGCCGGCGCCGGCAGAGACGGACCGGGCGACGGAACATACGGAACATCAGGTGGAGGCGGACCCGTCATGACCAGCCTGCGGCTCTGCGACCTCACCGTCCGCCACCACGGCCCGCGCGGCCCCGTCACCGCCGTGGACCGCGTCTCACTGGAGGTCCCGGCCGGCACCACGCTCGGGCTCGTCGGCGAGTCCGGCTCGGGGAAGTCGACCCTGGCCCGCGCGATCGTCGGGCTCGCCCCCGTGCACGGGGGCCGGGTCCTCGTCGACGACCAGGACGTCCGGGTCCGTACCGTCCGTGCCCGGCGCCGGCTCGGCCGCCTGGTCCAGATCGTCCTCCAGGACCCGGACACCGCGCTCGACCCCCGGATGACCGTCCGCCAGACCCTCGTCGAGGCCGCCACCGTCTTCCAGTGGCTCGACCGGCACGCCCGTACCGAGCGCGTCGCCGCGCTGCTCGACCTCGTCGGACTGGACCCCCGGCTCGCCGGCCGCCTGCCCCGGCAGCTGTCCGGCGGCCAGCGCCAACGGGTCGCCGTCGCCCGCGCCCTGGCCGTCGGACCCGGACTCCTGATCGCCGACGAGATCACCTCGGCACTCGACGTCTCGGTACAGGCGTCCGTCCTCAACACGATCCGCGAACTCCGGCAACGGCTCGGCCTGTCCATGCTGTTCATCGGCCACAACCTGCCCGCGGTCTGCTACGTCTCCGATACGGTGGCGGTGATGCAGCGCGGCCGGATCGTCGAAACGGGCCCCACCGACGCCCTCCTGCGCGACCCGCAGCACCCCTACACGCGCGAGCTCCTCGCCGCCGTCCCCCGCCTGTCCGGCCCACCGCCCTCCCGGAGGTCCCGATGACCGTCGACCGACCCGACGCGGTGGTGGTCGGGGCCGGGGTGATCGGCACCGCCGTCGCCCTCGAACTCGCCCGCACCGGACGGCAGGTGGTCGTGGTGGACAAGGCCGGCGCGGCCGGCCACGGATCGACCGGCGCGTCCAGCGCGATCGTCCGGTTCAACTACTCCACCTTCGACGGCGTCGCCACGGCCTGGGAGTCCCTCCACCTGTGGGCGTCCTGGCCCGAGCACCTCGGGCTCACCACCGACCGCCGCCCGCTCGCGGCCTTCCGCCGCACCGGCGCCGTGCTGCTCGACGCGCCCTTCCCCGAACCCGCCGACACCGCGGCCCTGTTCGACCTGGCCGGCGTCCCGTACGAACGGTGGGACACCGCGACCCTGCGCGGGCGCCTGCCCGGGATCGACGCCGGGCGGTACTGGCCGCCGAAGCCCGTGGACGACGACGCCTTCTTCGACGGCCCGGCCGGTGAGCTCGGTGCCCTGTTCACCCCGGACGCCGGGTTCGTCGACGACCCGCAGCTCGCGGCCCAGAACCTCGCCGACGCGGCGGGCGAGCTGGGTGCGCGCTTCCTGTTCCACCGCACCGTGGTGGCCGTCGACCGGCACGCGGACCGCGTGGCAGGCCTCCATCTGGCCGACGGGGCCCGGATCGCCGCGCCGGTCGTGGTCAACGCCGCCGGCCCGTGGTCGGGAGGCCTCAACCGGCTGGCGGGTGTCGGCAGCGACTTCACCGTCGGTGTACGCCCCCTGCGCGAGGAGGTCCACCAGATCGCCGCGCCCGACAGCTCCACCACCCGCCTCACCAGCGGCCCCACCGCCCGCCCCGGGCCGGTTCCGGTCGTCGCCGACCTCGACCTCGGCACCTACCTGCGCCCGGTTGCCGGGGGCCGCCTGCTCATCGGCGGCACCCAGCCGGCCTGCGACCCACCGGAGTGGATCGACGACCCGGACGAAGCCGACCCGCGCCCCACCGCCCACCGCTTCCGGACCCAGGTGACCCGTGCGGCCCGCCGCTTCCCCGGGATCACGGTCCCCAGCCGGCCCGTCGGCGTCGCGGGCGTGTACGACGTCGCCGACGACTGGACCCCGATCTACGACCGCACCGCCCTCGACGGCTACTACGTCGCCATGGGCACGAGCGGCAACCAGTTCAAGAACGCACCGCTGGTGGGCCGCTACCTCGCGTCCCTGATCGACCTGGTCGAGGCCGGCCACGACCATGACGGCGACCCGGTCCGCTACCGCTGCGAGCACACCGGCAACGTCGTGGACCTGGGCGCGTTCTCCCGCCGCCGCCCGGTCCGGACCGGCTCCGCCCGCACGGTCATGGGCTGAGGGTGCGCAGTTCGCTCACCAGATCCGAGACCACCCCGACCACGAACCCGGGCTCCTCGGTCGGGAAGTCATGGCCGGTTCCCGTCGGCGTGTGCACCACCCGGGAAGCGGTCGACGCCGCCAGGTAGCGGGTTCGGGCCCCGAGGTAGAAGCGGGCCATCCGCTCGGTCTCGGCGGCGTCCCCGGCGGCGGCCAGCACCGTCTCCCCTCCCGTGAGGTCGCGGGGTATGACCAGCACCAGCGGCAGGTCGCCGAGGTCCCCGTCGTAGACCACGGTCTCCCAACCCACCTCCGCCAGGCCGACGGGCGAGAGCTCCGCGAAGATCGACGCGGCGGCGCAGTACTGGCCGGTCCGACTGTCCCGGCCCCGGCCCCGGCCCCGGTGAACACCGAACAGGTGCCGCACCGCCGTCAGCAGGAACTCCCGGCGCATGCCCGCGACCAGCCGATTGGGCGGCGCGAAGGCGATGACCTCCAGGGGCGTCGGATCCAGCAGCACGAGTCCGGCCACCACGTCCGGCCGCCGCCTGGCGGCATTCGCGACCAGCAGCCCGCCGAAGGAATGGCCGACGAACACGTACGGGGCCCGCTCCCCCGCCGCCTCCAGCGCGGCCACCAGCTCCTCCGCCTCGGCCGCCGTCGTCCTCGGGAAGGGCCCGACGTCACTCCAGCCCGAGCCGAACCGGTCGACCAGCACCGAGCGGGTCCGGGCCGCCATCATCGCGTGCAACTGCCCGAACTCCTCGCCCGGCGCGTGCCCGCCCGGCATCCAGACCACCGTCGGCCCATCCCCGGCAACCCCCTCGGCGAGGACGTGCATCCGGCGTCCGCCCACCCCCACCAGCCGCCCCGGCGCCCCGCCCGCCCCCGCGCCCCGGCCGACCAGCACCAGATGCCGCACCGCGCCGACCGCCAGCACCACACCCACAGTCACCACTAAGCACCCGAGCGCCACCACCCATCCCGCACCGCCCCCGACCAGCCCGACCCCCACACCCACCACCAGCACCGCGACCGGCACTCCCGCCCAGTCCCGGCTCAGCGACGCGAGCAGGGCATCCGCCACCCGTCCGTTCCGGCGCATCGGTCCTCCACGGCATCCGAGAGGCGACCTCTCCCCTTGTTCTTCCCCCAGCCGCCCACCCCGACGCGCCCCCACGAACACACCTTCGACACAGCAGGCCCTGCCCGCCCTGCGCCACACCCACCGCGCGCCCCGCCGCCGTGTCGCTGCCCATCGGAGAGGAGCCGGCCACCAGGCCACATCTCCACAAATGCAGAGAACCCCCATCCGGTTTCCCGGATGGGGGTTCTCTGTGAATGATTGTTCGGCGGCGTCCTACTCTCCCACAGGGTCCCCCCTGCAG
>NZ_JBFBHW010000061.1:0-49830 GCF_040685395.1 Kitasatospora sp. NPDC088779
GGCCCACCCCCCCCCCGCCCGCCCCCCGGGGGCCCCGGCGGGCGCCGGCCCCGGCGCCCGCGGCCGCCGGCCCGCCCGGTCCTGTGCGACCGGGCGGGCCGACTGCTGTGCGGGAGCCGGGTTCAGGACGGCAGGCGCAGCGCGGTGCCCGGCTGGATGAGGTCGGGGTCGTCGCCGATGGCGGCGCGGTTGAGCGCGTAGAGGGCCGGCCAGCCGCCGGGCACGCGCAGGGTTTCGGCGATGTCGCCCAGGGTGTCGCCCTCGCGGACCGTCCACCCGCCGTCGCCGGCCTCGGCGCCGGCGCCGGCGCCGTCAGCGGCAGGCGCGGGCGCGGGTGCGGGTGCGGGCGGCGGGGGAAGGGCGGCGTCGCGCTCGCGGTCGTGGCCGCGGGTGGCGCGGGCGCCGCAGGCGGGCCAGGGGGAGAGGCCGCGCCGCCCGGCGAGGTGCTGGGCCACCGCGATCTGCTCCTCGCGGCTGGCGAGGTCGGCGCGCGGTGCGTAGGCGAGGCCGCCGTTGTCGCGCCAGGTGGGGGTGTCGAACTGGAGGCCGCCGAAGTAGCCGTTGCCGCTGTTGACGTGCCAGTTGCCGCTGCTCTCGCAGGCCGCCACGCTCTCCCAGTCGTACCTCCCTCCGTCGTACCCCCGGCCGGGGTCGGTGCCCGGGCCGCGGCCCGGGGGAGCGGCCTGGGCCGCGGGAGCGGTGAGGGCCACGGCGAGCACGCACAGGGCGGCGGGGACGAGGCGGCGAAGACGAACGGTGGGAGGCATCGGCGGCTCTCAGCTTCGGGAACAGGGCGTGCACCGCCCGGAGGCGGCGCACACCCACCGACGCACGCCGGGTGGGGCGCGTCGCCGCCGACACGTCCGGCAGGTCACCCGCTCGGCCGCCCCGGACCACCCCGTCGGCCCGCGGCCATCCGGCCCCGCCCGCCGTCCCGGAACCGTAAGGACCCGTGCCGCCGCGTGGACCCTAGAGTGGCCGGGACGCCTCCCCGAGGAAGGGTACGAACGATGACGATCGATCAGGGAACCGGTGCTCCGCGCGCCGAACTGGGCGTGATCGGCGGCTCAGGGCTCTACGCGCTGCTCGACGACGTGACCGAACTGCGCGTCGACACGCCGTACGGGCCGCCCAGCGACGCGCTGTTCCTGGGCGAGGTGGCCGGCCGCCGGGTCGCCTTCCTCCCCCGGCACGGGCGCGGCCACGGCCTGCCGCCGCACCGGATCGACTACCGGGCCAACCTGTGGGCGCTGCACTCCCTGGGCGTGCGCCAGGTGCTCGCACCGTGCGCCGTCGGCGGGCTGCGCCCGGAGTACGGGCCCGGCACGCTGCTGGTGCCCGACCAGTTCGTCGACCGCACCTCCGGCCGGGTGCAGACCTACTACGACGGCCTGCCGCTGCCCGGCGGGGCGGTGCCCGAGGTGGTGCACGTCTCGATGGCCGACCCGTACTGCCCGGACGGGCGGTGCGCCGCCCTGGACGCCGCCCGGGACGCGGCCTGGGAGCCGGTGGACGGCGGCACCCTGGTGGTGATCGAGGGCCCGCGCTTCTCCACCCGCGCCGAGTCCCGCTGGTTCACCGCGAACGGCTGGTCGGTGGTCGGCATGACCGGTCACCCGGAGGCCGTCCTCGCTCGCGAACTCGGCCTCTGCTACACCTCGTTGGCGCTGGTCACCGACCTCGACGCGGGCGTGGAGAGCGGCGAGGGCGTCACCCATGCCGAGGTGCTGGAGGTCTTCGCCGGAAACGTCGACCGGCTGCGCACGGTGCTGTTCAAGGCGCTGGAGAGCCTGCCCGCCGTCCGGGACTGCGTCTGCTCGCACGCGCTGGACGGGCTCACGACGGGTCTGCCGGGCGTCTGACCCGCGGGCGACGCCGCCACCACCGGACGAGTGCGAACAGCAGCACCGGCCCGGCGGTGGCGGCCAGCACCAGCAGCCAGTTGCGCAGGTACGGCAGCGGCAGGAGGGAGGAGTTGCCGTGGTTCTCGCCGTCCCGCAGCACCGCCGGCAGCCCGATCGCGCTCACCGCCGCCGCGACGACCAGCCAGCCGCGCAACGCCCAGTCGCGCGCCAGTCGCGCGCCGACCAGGCAGAGCAGCGGCACCCACAGCCCGTCGTGCAGCAGCACCCCGCCCACCGCCCAGACCAGCACGTCGAGCGGGGCGGTGATGTAGGAGTCGGTGAGCAGGCCCGACAGGCCGAAGCCGATCAGGGCGAGGCCGCCGAGCAGCAGTACCGCGCGCAGCCACCGGGGCATCAGATCACCTCCAGGCGCGCGACCCACTTGGTCTGCAGCACCCCCGGCCGGTTGGGCGCGATGATCCGCGCCGGGAATCCGTGGTCCGCCGTCAGCACCTCGCCGTTGATCCGCAGGGCGAGCAGGGTGAGCGGGTCGACGGCGTACTCGGCGGGCATCCGCATCTCGCGGTACGGGCCGTCCGCCTCCAGCGAGGTGATCAGCAGGCCCGAGCCGGCCGGGGCCCCCGCCCGGACCAGCAGATCGGCCACCCGCACCCCGGTCCAGCGCGCCGAGAAGCTCCACCCCTCCACGCAGGAGATCGGCAAGTGCACGTCGTACTGGGGGAGTTGGTTCAGCTCGGCGAGGGAGAGCCGGTACGGCTGCGGGCCGTCCACCCGGAGCCGCCAGTCGGCCGGCACGGTGACCGTCCCGGCCTGCGCGGCGGTCCGGTTGACCGGCAGCCCCTGCGGGCCCAGGTCGGGGCGGCGCGGGGCCAGCAGGACCAGCCGGCGCAGGAAGGGGACGGTCTGCCCGGCCGTGGTGAGCGTGACCACACCCACCGCGGCCGTCACGGCGGCGAGGAACGCCCGCCGCTGCGGCAGCCCGGCCGCCGGGCGGCGCCAGTGCCGCGCGATCACCGGGCCCTTGGCCGCGAGGTGGACGAACAGGCCGCCGGTGGCCAGCCAGGCCAGCCAGAAGTGCGTCTGGCGGAACGGGAACGGCCACGGATACCACTGCAGGGTGTCGAACAGCCCGGTGAACAGCTCCAGCAGCATCGCCGCGACCAGCACGAAGATCCCCAGCCGCTCCAGCGCGTGCGCCGCGCCGCGCACCGGCGGCCACGCGAACAACTGCGGGTAGACCGTCCACAGCTTCGCCCCCAGCAACGGGACGGCCGCCAGGCCGCTGATCACGTGCAGCCCCTGGGTCACCCGGTAGCCGTTCACCGGGCGGCTCAACAGATACGGCGTCAGCCAGCCGGGCGGGTCCTGGAGGGCGTGGCTGACCAGCCCGGTCAGGAAGCACACCAGCAGCGCGGAGCCCAGCCAGCGGCCGAGCACCACGGCGGTGCGCGGCTCGTGCAGCGCCGAGCGGAATCGCGGAAGGAGGTTCGGAGTCACCCGTCCATAGAACCGCCGGGCCCCGGTTTCGCGGCGGTACGACGTGCTTACGGAATCCGAACGGCGCCACGCCGCTGCGGTCGCGCGCCGCCGCCCGGTGGCAGGGTGGGCGGGTGCCCACCCGCCTCCCGCTCACCCGCCTCCGGCCCGCCCGCGTGCTGCCCTGCCTGCTCGCGCTGGCCGCCCTGACCGCCGCGCTCGCCCTCACCGTCACCGGCGGCGGCACGCTCGGCCACCGCGCACCGCTGTACGCCTGGTACGCCGTCGACGCCGCCCTGTACGCGCTCGCCCTGCTGGCGCTGCGCCGGGTGGGCGGCCGTCAGATCGTGCCCCTGGTCCTGGCCGGGAGCGTCGCCGTCGCCGCCGTCGGCCTGCTCGCCCCGCCGCGCACCAGCGACGACGCCTACCGCTACGTCTGGGACGGCCGCGTCCAGGCCGCCGGCACCTCCCCGTACGCGCACACCCCGGACGACCCGGCGCTGGCCCGGCTGCGCACCTCCGACCTGTGGCCGGCCGGCGGCGCCTGCGACGGCTGGGACGAGCGGCGCACCGCCGCCGGTGACTGCACCCGCATCAACCGGCCCGCCGTGCACACCATCTACCCGCCGGTCGCGGAGGCCTGGTTCCTCGCCCTGCACCCCTTCGGGGGAGGGGTGCGCGGGATGCAGGCCGCCGGCGCCCTGCTCGCGGTGGCGACCACGGGGGCGCTGCTCGTGATCGGACGGGGCAGCCGGCGGGCCGCGCTGTGGGGGTGGTGCCCCGGCGTGGCGGTGTGGTCGGTCAACGACGCGCACGTGGACACCCTCGGGGCGCTGCTGCTGGTCGTGGGCCTCGGGTACGCGGCCCGGCGGAAGGCGAC
This sequence comes from Kitasatospora sp. NPDC088779, assembly GCF_040685395.1. Lineage (NCBI taxonomy): Bacteria > Bacillati > Actinomycetota > Actinomycetes > Kitasatosporales > Streptomycetaceae > Kitasatospora > Kitasatospora sp. NPDC088779. The sequence continues at coordinate 4,222 of NZ_JBFBHW010000061.1, forward strand.
GCGGGCCGGCGCGCTGCTCGGCGCGGCCGTGGCGGTCAAGCTGATCCCCGCACTGGCCCTGCCGGGCGCACTGGCCCGCCGACGCCCGCGCGAGAGCGCCCTGCTCCTGGGCGCCTCGCTCGGCGCGTTCGCCCTGGCCTACCTGCCCTACCTCGCCGCCTCCGGCACCGGCGTGCTCGGCTACCTGCCCGGTTACCTGAAGGAGGAGGGGTACGAGCAGGGGCACCTCGACCGCTTCGGCCTGCTCGCCCTCCTCCTGCCGGACGCCCTGCTGCCGTGGGCCGCCGGGGCGGTCCTGGCCGCCGTCGCCCTGTGGGTGCTCCGGCGCGGCGACCCCGCCCGCCCCTGGGACGGCGCCCTGTTCGTCACCGGCACGGCCCTGCTCCTCGCCGCGCCCGCCTACCCCTGGTACGGCCTGCTGGTGGTGGCCCTGGTCGGCCTCACCGGCCGCTGGGAGTGGCTCGCCGTCCCCGCCGCCGGGCAGTACCTCTATCTGACGGGCGGGGTCGAGGCCCAACAGGCCGCCTACGGCGCCGCGTTGGCGTGCGTCGCGGTCGGCGCCCGGCGGCGCGGGAGAACGGCCGCCGTCCTCAGCGGGGCTCCAGGCCCTGGAGCATCTCCGGCAGGTCCCGGCTGTGCAGCACCCCGAGGGACTTCGTCGCCCGGGTGAGGGCGACGTAGAGGTCGTTCACGCCGTGGGCGTGCGCCGCGAGGATCTCGGCGGGCTCCACGACCAGGACGGCGTCGAACTCAAGACCCTTGGACTGGGCGGCCGTCAGCAGGACGGCCGGCGAATCCAGCGCCGCCGGACCGTCGTTGACGCAAATTCCTTCCAACCCGGCGATCCCGTCGAGCAGTTCGGCCGGGGCGTCCGGGGCGTGGATGACCGCCAGCCGACCGCCGTCCAGTGCCGCGAGCTCCCGCTCGACGGCGCCGCGCAGCGCCGCCGCCCGGCCGTCCGCGGGGATCCGCAGGCTCCACGGGCGGGTTCCGCCGCTGCGCACCGCGGTGGGGGCGGCGAGCGAGGGGTCGAGCGCCCGCAGGACGCCTTCGGTGACCTGCATGATCTCGGCCGGGGTGCGGTAGTTGATGGTGAGTTCCACCGTGCGCCAGCGCCCCGCCGTGTACGTGTCGAGGGCCTGGCCCCAGGAGCTCAGCCCGGCCGGCGCGCCGGTCTGCGCCAGGTCGCCGACGATCGTCATGGAACGGCCGGGGCAGCGGCGGGCCAGCATCCGCCAGGCCATCGGGGACAGCTCCTGGGCCTCGTCCACGATCACGTGCCCGTAGCCCCAGGTCCGGTCCTCGGCCGCGCGCTCGGCCAGCGGCCGGAGCGACTCCTCGCCGCGGTACTGGCGGGCCAGCATCTTCGCGTCCATCTCGACCAGCCCCACGCCGAAGTCGTCGAGGACGATCTTGGCGAACTCCAGCTCCGCCGCCTCGGCGGCGGCCTCGGCCCGGCGGGCGACGGCGGCGCCCGGCAGCGGGCCGAGCAGTTCGGCGGCCTCGTCGAGCAGCGGTACGTCGTCGGTGGTCCAGGTGGTCGCAGCGGTCGAGGCGGCCTCGGCGGCGGACTCCCGTTCCGGGCCGGGCAGTTCGCGCAGCAGCGCGGCGCGTTCGGCCTCGGTGAAGTCCGGCATCGCGCTCGCCAGCAGCTCCGGGGAGCCGAACAGGCTCGTGAGCACCTGCTCCGGGTTCAGCAGCGGCCACAGCTTCTGGGCCACGGCCTGGAACTCGGGCTCGTCGACGAGCGCGTCGGCGAGGTTCGCCACGGCGTCCAGGTCCATCTCCCCGCCCTGGTCCCGGGCGATCCGCAGGGCCAGCTCCGAGGAGAGCCGCTCCACCAGGTCGGCCCGGGCCGCGTTGTGCGGCCTGCCGCTCCGGTGCGCGGCGGCGTGGGCCCGCTCGCAGAGCGCCCGGCCGATCCGGAGCTGAAGGTTGTAGGGCGAGGTCCGGCCCACGGTGATGGTCCACGACTCCTCGGGCAGCTGCCGCAGGCCCTCCAGCGCGGCGGCGAGGACCTGCGCCATCCGGGCGTCGCCCTTGACGGCGGCCGCCTCGGGCGTCTCGGTGCCGGTCCCCGTCACCCCCGGGTAGAGCGTGCCGATGCTGCTCAGCACGACCTCGCTCTCGCCGAGCGCGGGAAGCACCTCGTCGATGTAGCGCAGGAACGTCGTGTTCGGCCCGATGACCAGCACGCCGTGCTTGGCCAGCCGGTCGCGGTGGGTGTAGAGCAGGTACGCGGCGCGGTGCAGGGCGACGACGGTCTTGCCGGTGCCCGGGCCGCCCTGCACGACCAGGACGCCGCCGAGCGCGTCGCGGATGACGCGGTCCTGCTCGGCCTGGATGGTGGAGACGATGTCGCCCATCCGCCCCGTCCGGGCCGCCGTCAGCGAGGCGAGCAGGGCGCCCTCCCCGCTGAGCTCGGCGTTGTCGCGGCCCGCGTGGGCGCCCACGCCGAAGGCGTCGTCGTCGAAGTCGACGACGGTCCGGCCCTTGGTCCGCAGGTGCCGTCGCGCCACCACACCGCCCGGTGCGGCGGGCGTCGCCCGGTAGAACGGCTCCGCTGCCGCCGCCCGCCAGTCGGTGAGCAGCGGCTCGTGGTCGTCGTCCGACAGGGCGATCCGGCCGATGTACTGCCGCTCGCCGTCGGCGTCGTCGATCCGGCCGAAGCACAGCCCGTACTCGGCGGCGTGCAGCGCAGCCAGCCGGCGGGTGTGGTGGATCTCCATGGTGTCGCGCTCCAGGAGGGCCTGGATCGTCCCGCCCTTGTCTTGGAGGTGGACCTCGCGCAGTCGGCCGGCCGCGAGCGCGCGCTGGGCTTCGAGCCGCTCGTACAGCCTGCCGACGTACGCGTTCTCCGCCCGCAGTTCGCCGGACCGCCAGTCGTCGGCGGGTGAATTCGGTTCGGGCGAGGAGGATTCGGGCGAGCGGGATTCGGGCGAGGAGGATTCGAATGAGGAGGATGAGGAGGACGAGATGGGGGACAAACCTGGCTCCAGGTGTTCTGAGCTTTTCGATTCCGCGGGCGGTCGGCCGAGGAATCGGGGGTGGCGGCGGGTGGAATTATCCGGCACGCCTCAGCGGCCGGCCGCGTCGAGCAGCAGTTGTGCGGCCAGCGCCGCGCCGTCGGTGCGGATCATGGTGGCCACGGCGGTCGCCCACACCCGGGTCTCGGGGGCGAGGGCCGTCCTGAGCGCGGCCGACAGGGACTCGGTGGTCGGGGTCGGCCCGTCGAGTGCCACGCCGATGCCCAGCCGGGCCACCCGGCCGGCCCAGTACGGCTGGTCCGCGGTCTGCGGGACGACGACCTGGGGCGCGCCGGCCCGGGTGGCCGTCGTCGTGGTGCCCGCCCCGCCGTGGTGCACGACGGCGGCCACCCGGCCGAACAGCGCCTGCTGGTTGACCTCGCCGACGACGAAGCAGTCGCCCCGGTCGTCGATCGGGGCCAGACCGGCCCAGCCGCGGGCCACGACCGCGCGGCGGCCCTGCGCGCGGACCGCCTCGACGGCCACCTGGGCGGCGTCCTGGGAGGCGAGCATCGGCATGCTGCCGAAGCCCACGTACACCGGCGGTGCGCCGGCGGCCAGGAAGGCCTTCAACCCGGCCGGCAGCGGGCGCCGGTCCGGCAGGATCCACGCGCCGGTCTGCACGACGTCCAGGTCGGCGGGCTGCTGCCACGGGTCCAGGACCGGGTCGGTCGCCAGCCACGGCCGGTCGCCGATGACGTAGTCGCGGACGTCGTCCACCGGCGGCAGGCCGATCGACGCCCGGTTGGTGTTGAGCGCCGCGCCGAACAGCGCGTTGATGCTCTCGGCGTCCAGGCCCCACAGCACCCGGTTGTCGGTCACCTCCGGCGGGAACGGCCGGCCCGGGTACGCCAGCGGCGGGCGGCCCGGCGAGGGCAGGGTGAGCTGCTGGAAGGTCACCGACACGGAGCGGATGCCCAGCTTCTCGGCCACCGACAGCGCGCCCGCCGCAGCCGGCAGCATGCCGGTGGCCACCAGCACGTCGCAGCCCTCGGCCGCCGCCGTGACCGCCTCCAGCTGCCCGGCGATCACCGCGGCCGCGCGCTCCGGCAGGGACGACGGCGGCGGCGCCGCCACCGTCAGCGCCCGCGCCGACGGGCCGACCGGCACCAGCGGCACGTCGATGTGGTCCAACCGCTGCGCGAAGTCCTCGTCCGGCGGCGCACACACCCGCACCTGCGCGCCGGACTCCCGCAGCCGCGCCGCGAGCCCCACCAGCGGTTCGACATCCCCGCGGGACCCGTACGTCGACAACAGCACACGCATTTTCGCGACCCCAAATTTCCGCGGATTCCGGTTCAGGTCGACGATTGTGCGGCACGACCAGGGCCTTGCCGCAAGGCCCCCCGTACGCTATAAGTTGGAAGTGGCCGGGAGTGGTTTTTCCTCCTGTGCCTTTTTTCTCGTCCGCTGCGGGCGGACTTCTTTTCTGCTGGTGAGACGCTGTGTGCGGCGCGTGTCGCATGTGCTGCGTGTGCGGAGTGTTCGGCGCGCGATGCGGTCTTCGCCCGGAATGACGACGCGACGACGTCGGCGGGGCCCGACCGGAGTTCCGGTCGGGCCCCGCCGGGTGTGGGTCAGGCCTTGATGGTGAGCCAGGCGCCGAGGCCGTTGCAGCCGCGGGCGTCGTAGCTGGTGCTGCGGTAGCCGGCCGGGATCGGCGAGTAGGGGCAGGTCCAGATGCCGTTGCGGACCAGTTCGTGGAACCAGGCGCCGACGCCGCTGCACCCCTGGGGGTTGTAGTTGGTCAGGACGTAGCCGGAGACGATCGGCGAGCCGGAGCAGGTCCACAGGCGGTTCTGGGCGGGTGCCTGGAACCAGGCGCCGTGGTTGTTGCAGCCGCTGGAGTTGAACATGGTGATGACGTAGCCGTCCGGGACGGGCGTTCCGGGGCAGGTCCAGCCGCCCACCGAGGCGGTTGCCGCGGGGGCGGCCGGGGCGGCGGCGGTGGCGGTTCCGGCCGCCGTGCCGGTGAGGGCGGCGGCGAGGAGGGCGACGACGGCCGCCGCTCTTCCCGCGTGGGTCCACAGTCGACGGAGGATTCTGGTCACGGCGCACCGGTCCGATCGGTAGCCCCGGCGGTCGCGGCCGGCCGGGGAGGGGGGAATAGCGGGGATGCGTGGCACCGTAGTGGCGTGGCCGGAGCCGGGGGAATACGGGGTTCGAAAGATCGTCGAACTTGACTGGAAAACGATCTCCCGCCGCTCGGACGCTCGGCGTCGCTCGGTCGCTCGCCCGCTCGCCCGCTCGGCCGTGGAGCCTGCGGGCGAAGATGACGAAAGGCTGACGGACCGGTGCCGGGCCTCGCGCCGGCCGGGCTCGGGCTGGTGCAATCGGGGGCGTGGACAGAACAGGCGAAGAGGGCCGGGGCGCCCCGGTGGGGCGGCGGGTGGTGCTCGGACTGCTCGGGCTCGGGGCCGTCGGGGTGGCGGCGGGGCCGTACCTGCAACGGGCCGAGTCGGGGTTGGCCGAACGGGACCCGAGCGGGCTGAGCGGGCTGCTGCCGGGCAACAACGGATTCCGGTACTACTCGGTGGTGTCGTCCGTCCCGGAGCGGAGCGTGGCGGACTACACGCTCAGCGTCGACGGGATGGTCGAGCGGCCCGTGACGTTCCGCCTGCCGGACCTGCGGGCGATGCCGCAGCGGCGGCTCGTGCGGGACGTGCAGTGCGTGACCGGGTGGCGGGTGCCGGACACCCCGTTCGAGGGGGTGCCGCTCGCGCACCTGCTGGACGCCGCGGGCGTGCGGCCGGGGGCCGGGGCCGTCCGGTTCAGCTGCTTCGACGGCGCGTACACCGAGAGCCTGACGCTGGCGCAGGCCCGACGGGACGACGTACTGGTCGCGCTGCGGATGCAGGACGGCCCGATCTCCCACACGCACGGCGGCCCGGTGCGGCTGTACGTCGCGCCGATGTACTTCTACAAGTCCGCCAAGTGGCTCTCCGGGATCACCGTGACCGGTTCGGTGGAGCCGGGCTACTGGGAGCGCGACGGGTACGACGTCGACGCCTGGGTCGGCCGGTCGAACGGACGTGACGATGCGCCCACCGGCTGAACTCCTGCTGCGCTTCACCCGGGCCGAGCGCTGGGTGCACCGGACGACCGCCGCGCTGACCGGCGTCTGCCTGGCCACGGCGGCCTGCCTCTACCTCGCCCCGCTCGCCGAACTGGTCGGCAACCGGCGGCTGGTGGTGACGGTGCACGTGTGGTGCGGCCTCGCGCTGCCCGTGCCGCTGCTGCTCGGGCTCGCCTCGCGGGCGCTGCGCGCGGACGCCGCCCGGCTGAGCCGCTTCACCCCGGCGGACTGGGACTGGCTGCGCGCCGTCCGGCGCCGCGCCCCGCACCGGCCGGCGGGCAAGTTCAACGCCGGGCAGAAGCTCTACGCGCAGTGGACGCTCGGCTCGATGCTGGTGATCGTCGGCACCGGGCTGCTGATGTGGCTGCCCCGCCTCGCCCCGCCCTCCTGGCGGACCGGGGCGACCTTCGTCCACGACTGGCTGGCCGCCGCCATCGCCGTGGTGGTGGTCGGACACGTCCGGATGGCCTGGCGGGATCCGCAGGCGCGGCTCGGGATGCGGACCGGGCTGGTGGAGCGCCGGTGGGCCGAGCGCGAGCACCCGCAGTGGCGGCCGGTGGGCCGGGAGTAGGCGGCCGGTCGGACGTCTTGTCGTGGCCCGGGGCGTGTGGCAGGCTCGGCCGGGACGCCTCGAAGGGTGCCGCCGGGGCACCCCTGACCGTGGGGCCAAGAGGCGGTTGGGCGACAGCCGCACGCGTGGTGCACGACCGGCATCCTGCAAGGCTCCTTGGACCCCGGCGCCAATCTTCTCCTCGCCGCCCTGTCGATCGCGGGCGGCCCTTCCGGCTTCGTAGGTACCCGGCGTCCAGGTTAGGCATGCCTTGCTTTCGCTCTGACCAGCACTCTAAGGTAACTCCTCAGAGGACCTGAGAACCCGAGGACTTGAGAGTGACCGTGACAGAACTCCATGAACTGACCCTGGCCGAGGTCCGGCCGGCCGCCGCCGAGGACACCTCGCAGCCGGTGCTCGACCGGGACGCCGCGCACCAGGACACCGCACACCGGGACGCCGCGCACCGGGGCCTCGCGTTCCGGGTCGAGGGAGGAACCACGTGAAGCGCGGCCAGCTGGCCTTCCTGACCGGCACCCACGTCGTCAACGACCTCTACCAGGGCGCCGTCCCGGCACTGCTGCCCTTCCTGATGTCCGAGCGGCACTACAGCTACACCGCCGTCTCGGGGATCGCGCTGGCCGCCACCGGCCTGTCCAGCGTGGTCCAGCCGCTCTTCGGCCTGCTCGTCGACCGCCGCCACCGCGGCTGGCTCGTCCCGGCCGGCTTCCTGACCGCCGCCGGGGGCCTCGGCTGCGCCGGACTCGCCGACAGCTACCTGCTCACCTGGCTCTGCGTGGCCCTCGCCGGGATCGGCGTCGCCGCCTACCACCCGCCCGCCACCAACCAGGCCAGAGCGGCGGGCGGCCAGTCCCAGCAGGCGATGAGCCTGTTCTCCGTCGGCGGCACACTCGGTGCCTCGCTGGCGCCGGCCCTGGTGACGCTCGTGGTCGGCTCGCTCGGCCTGGCCGGCAGCTGGCTGCTCGCCGTCCCCGCAGTGGTGATGGGCGCACTGTGGGCGGCCCAGGGCCCGTGGCTGCGCCGCCGGGGCCACACCCCCGCGCCGCCGCTGGTCACGGGCGGCGCGGCCGGGAGCGGACAGCGCGACGACTGGCGGGCCTTCGGCCGGCTGGTGGTCGCCACGGTCTGCTGGTCGGTGCCCTACGTCACGGTGACCTCGATGCTCGCCCTGCACCTCCAGCGCGACCTGCACACCTCGACGGGCGCGGGGGCGGTGGCCCTCACCTCCCTCACCCTGGCCGGTGCGGCGGGCACCCTGCTCGGCGGGCGGCTGGGCGACCGGTACGGGCGGCTCCTCCCGATCCGGCTGGGCTACCTGCTGGCCGCCCCCGCCCTGGCCGGCGTGGCCTTCGCCCCCACCTTCGCGGTGGCCGAACTCGCCACCGTCGCGTTCGGGTTGGCGATGTTCCTGCCGTTCGCCGCCCAGGTGACGCTGGCCCAGGACTACCTGCCCAACCGGCCCGGCACCGCCAGCGGACTGACCCTGGGCCTGGCGATGTCGGTGGGCGGGCTGGCCGCCCCGCTGCTCGGCCGGATCGCCGACGCGTACGGGCTGCGCACCGTACTGGGATCGGTGCTCGGGGTGCTGCTGGTCGCCCTGGTCTGCGGACTGCGGCTGCGTGACCGGGTGCTGCCGACGGATGAGTCCGCCCCGCCGCCGGGCCTGGAGCAGGAGCCGGAGTCGAAGCCGGCGTCGGTGGGCGCGGCGGCGGAACGGGCAGGTGGGCGGGCCCGCTGAGGGGCTGCGGGGCCCGTCCTGATGGCAGCGGGACCGGGATGCCGTCGTTGCCGAGGACCCGCCGACACGTCAGGAGGGTGGGGTCGCGTCCGTCAAGGGCAACGGCCTTGTGCGCCTCAGCGCTTGTGCAGGGCGAGGAAGCGGCGGCCGTGCGAGGTCCAGCGCTCCGCCTCGACCAGTCCGGCGGCGGCGTGGGCCCGCCGTAGGGCGGCGGCCGTGCCGAGCCGGGCCCAGGGGAAGGCCGGCCCGAGCCGGCCGTCCGGGCCCTCGACCTGGACGGTGACCTGCTCGTCCAACTCCACGGGTTCCACCTCGACCAGCAGCAGACCGTCCGGCGCGATGAGTTCGGCGCCCCGGTGGAGCAGGGCGTCTGGGTCGCCGCCGATGCCGAGGTTGCCGTCGGCGAGGAGCGCGGCGCCCCAGCGGCCCTCGGCGGGAAGCCGGTCGAAGACCGAGCGGCAGAGCGCCGGGCCACCCAGTCCGACCGTGCGGGCGACGGCCGCCCTGGTCACGTCGACGCCGAGGGCCGGGACGCCGAGCGCGAGCAGCGCGGCGACCAGCCGCCCGGGCCCGCAGCCGAGGTCGAGGACGGGCGCGGCCCGGCGGGCGCAGCGCCGGAGCAGGCTGTGGTCGGCGCCGGCCGCCGGGGCGCACCAGCGTTCGATGTCCAGCCGGAGGCGGTGGCCGTCCTCCCGGCGCAGCCAGAGCGGGCCGCGCCCGGTGCGGACGGCTTCGGCGAACGGGTCGTCCACCCAGGCGGTGGCGGTCGTCAACTCGCCACCTCCGGCTTCAGGTCGACCGTTCCCAGCTGGGCGGCGAAACGGCTGTCCGGGGCCTCGGCGGCGACGCGGCGGGCGTCCTCGGCGGTGTCCACGTCGGTGAGCAGCGGAAGGTGACGAATCGTCAAGTCGGCTTCGGCGAGGCGTTCCAGGAGTGCCGCGCCGGTCCTCGGGGTGGACATCGGCACTCCGTGCAGCAGGCGCGCGGCCAGTTCGGCGGTCGGCCGGGCCAGGCCCAGCGCCCAGAAGCCGCCGTCGGCCGCCGGGCCGTACCAGGCGTCCGTGCCCGCCCGCCGTGCGGCCGACAGCGGCTCGGCCAGCGCGGCGGCGCTCAGCTGCGGGGTGTCCATCCCGACCAGCAGCGCCGGGGCGTGCGGGGCCACCCGGGCCGCGTGCGCGAAGGCGGCGGCCAGCCGTTCGTCCAGCCCGCCGCCGGTCTGCGCGACGACCTCCCAGCCGGGCGGCAGCCAGTCGCCCGGTTCGCCGTCCAGGACGAGCACGCGCCGCCCGGCCGGCATCGTGCCCAGGGTGTGCAGGGTGTCGGCGAGGGCGGCCGAGGCCAGGGCGGCGGCCTGTTCGGGGGTGTACGGCGGGGTGAGCCGGGTCTTCACCCGGCCGGGGGCGGGCGACTTGGCGATCACCAGCAGGGTCGGCGGGGGCGCGGCCAGCACGGCCCGCATGTCGCGGACGGCCTGGCGGGTGCCGCGCAGGGTGCCGGTGACCTTGGAGCGGCCCGCGCGCGGCAGGTAGTCGACGGGGGTCTCGGCGATCCGCAGCCCGGCGGCCGAGGCGGCGAGCACCATCTCCAGCGGGTAGCCGGACCGGCGGTCGCCGAGCCCCAGGGCCAGCAGCTGTTCCCGGCGGGCGGCCCGCATCGGGCCGAGGTCGTGCAGCGGCGCGCCGGTGCGGGCGCGCAGCCGTCGGGCCAGGACGGTGTTGGCCAGGCGGGCGTGCAGCGGCCACGCCCCGGCCGTGGCCGGGCGGCGGCGGCCCAGCACCAGGTCGGCGGAGCCGGCCAGCACCGGACCGGCGACCAGGGGGAGCTGGGCGGGATCGAGGGAGCCGTCGCAGTCCAGGAAGCAGACCAGGTCGGCGGTGGCGGCGCGCAGCCCGGCGTGGCAGGCGGCGCCGAACCCGCGCCGGGGCTCCTCGACCACCGTCGCGCCGAGCGAGCGGGCGAGGTCGGCGGAGCCGTCCCGGGAGCCATTGTCGACGACGACGGCCCGCCAGCCGTCCGGGATCCGCCCCAGCACCCAGGGCAGCGCGGCGGCCTCGTCGAGGCAGGGCAGCACGACGTCGACGGGGGAGACGAGGGAGGTGGGTGAGGTCACCCGGCCACGCTAAGTGCGGGACGGCGGGGTGCGGCGGCGGCGCAGCCTTACGGAAGTCGGACGCCCCGGCGGCTGACCCGTCCGGCGGATCGGGCCGGGCCGCATCGGGCTGGGCTGGGCTGGGTCGCATCGGGTTGGGCTGGTCCGGGTCGGGCGAGGGTGCGGGCGGCGGATCTTACGGAACGCGAACGCGGGCCCGCTTCCGCCCGCGCCCGCCGCCGAGGCCTCCTATCCTCGGCGAGGTGAACGACACCTCGCACATCCTGGTGATCGACGACGACCCGACCGTGGCCGAGGTCGTCGCCGGCTACCTCACCCGCGCCGGGCACCATGTGGACCGGGCCGCCGACGGTGCGCTGGGCCTGGACCTCGCCGAGCGCACCCGCCCCGACCTGCTGGTGCTGGACCTCATGCTGCCCGGCCTCGACGGGCTGGAGGTGCTGCGCCGGCTGCGGGCCTCCGCCGGGGGCGCCGCGCTGCCGGTGGTGCTGCTCACCGCCAAGGGCGACGAGGCGGACCGCATCCTCGGCCTGGAGCTGGGCGCGGACGACTACGTCACCAAGCCGTTCAGCCCGCGCGAACTGGTGCTGCGGGTGCAGTCGGTGCTGCGCCGCGCCCGGGCGGGGAGCGGGGCCGCCGAGGGGACGGGCGGCGGGCCGGCCGGCGGGCCGGGCGACGGGGTGCTGCGCTCGGGGGACGTCACGCTCGACCCGAAGGCCCGCCGCGCCCACCGGGGTGCGCGTGAACTCGCCCTCACCCTGCGGGAGTTCGACCTGCTGGCGTTCCTGCTCCGGCACCCCGGCACGGTGTTCTCCCGGCAGAGCCTGATGCGGCGGGTGTGGGGCTGGGACTTCGGCGACCTCTCCACCGTCACCGTCCACGTCCGGCGGCTGCGCGAGAAGATCGAGGACGACCCGGCCGCGCCCGCCCTGATCAGCACCGTCTGGGGCGTCGGCTACCGCTACGACCCGGCGCCCCACGGCCCGGCTCCCCATGACCCGGCTCACGACATGCCGCACCACCCGCAGGGCGGTGCGGCGTGAAGGACCTGCTGCTGATCGCCCTGTTCGCCGCCCTCGGCGCGGGCGGGGCCGGCCTGCTCGGCTGGGCGGCGATCCGGCTGCTGCGCCGCCGCTCCGTCGCCCTGTCCCTGTTCTGCGTGGCGGTGGTGACCGTCCTCGCGGTGACGTCCGGGACGTTCGCCGTGGCGCAGGCGATGTTCCTGTCCACCCACGACCTCGGCGTGGTCATCACGGTGCTCGGCATGGCCGCCGTCGTCTCGCTGCTCACCGCCGCGCTGCTCGGCCGTCAGGTGGTGGCCGGTAGCCGGGCGCTGACCGAGGCCGTCCGGACGGTCGGCAGTGACGCCGGGTTCACCGCGCCCGCGCACCCGCTCGGCGCGGAACTCGCCGCGCTGAGCGAGGAGTTGGCTGCCACCAGCGCCCGGCTGGCGGAGTCCCGGGCGCGCGAGCAGGCCTTGGAGCACTCCCGCCGGGAGCTGGTCGCGTGGATCTCGCACGACCTGCGCACCCCGCTGGCCGGCCTGCGGGCGATGGCCGAGGCGCTGGAGGACGGCGTCGCCGAGGACCCCGACCGCTACCTGGTGCGGATCGGCACCGAGGTCGAACGGCTCACCGGCATGGTGGACGACCTGTTCGAGCTCTCCCGGATCCAGGCGGGCGCGCTCGCCCTCTCGCTCACCCGGGTCTCGGTGTACGACCTGGTGGACGACGCGCTCGCCGGGGCGTACCCGCTGGCCCGGCGGCGCGGCGTCCGGCTGGAGGGGCGGCAGGTGGCCGACGAGCCGGCGGCGGCCGAGCCGGTCGAGGTGGACAGCGGGGAGATCACCCGGGTGCTCGGCAACCTGCTGGTCAACGCGATCCGCTCGACCCCCGCGGACGGCGTGGTGGCCGTCGCCGCCCGGCGGGAGGCCGACGAGGTGGTGCTGTCGGTGACCGACGGCTGCGGCGGCATCCCGGAACAGGACCTGCCCCGGGTGTTCGAGACGGGCTGGCGCGGCGGCTCCGCCCGCACGCCCCGCCGCGACGACGGCCGGGCCGCCGGCGAGCCCGGCGAGAGCGGTGCCGGGCTCGGGCTCGCCATCGTGCGCGGCATCGTCGAGGCGCACGCCGGGCGCGCGGAGGTGCGCAACGTCGCCGGGGGCTGCTGCTTCGAGATCGCCCTGCCCGCGCCGCGCGCCCGGCGGGAATGACGAGGCAGGTCCCTGGGGTCCGCCCTTCGGACGCGCGGCGCGCTCGGCCCGCTCGGCCTACTCGGCCACGGCCTCGCGCAGCCGCTTCTTGTCCGGCTTGCCGACCGACGTCAGCGGGATCTCGTCCACGAGGTGCAGGGCCTCCGGCGCGTAGATCCGCCCCTTGCGGGCCGTGACGAACGCCTGGACGTCCGCCAACTCGGGCTGCTGCCCCGGAGCGGGAACGACGGCGACGTGGACGTGCTCCGCCTCCTGCGCGTCGCGCACGCCGAAGACCGCGCAGCGGGCGATCGCCGGGTGGGTGAGGAGGAGGTCCTCCACCTCGGACGGGTAGACGTGCCCGCCGACCACGATAATCAGGTCCTTGACCCGGTCGGCCAGGTAGAGGCAGCCGTCCGCGTCGAAGTAGCCGACGTCGCCGGTGTTCAGCCAGCCGTCGCGCAGCACCTCGGCGGTCAGGTCGGGCCGCTTCCAGTACCCGGCCATGAGTCCGGCCGATCGGACGTGGACCTCGCCCTGCTCCCCCGTGGGCAGCTCGGTGCCGTCGGCGGACCGGATCACCACCTCGACGCCCGGGAGAGGGCGGCCGACCGAGACCTGGCCGCCCTGCGCGATCCGGTCGTGCCCCTCCGGGGTGAGGAAGGAGATCAGCTGCGCCTCGGACATCCCGTAGACGCCCACCAGGACCGGCCCGAACACCTTGAGCGCCTCGCGGATCCGGGTCGGCGAGGCGGCGCAGCCCCCGTACGTGATCTGCCGCAGGCTGGACAGGTCGGTGCGGCCGATCGCCGGGTGGTCGAGCAGCTGGTAGAGCAGCGGCGGCAGCACCCAGAGGCTGGTGATGCGCTCGCGCTCGACGGCGGCCAGTACCTCGCCGGGGTCGAAGGTGCGCTGGAGGACCACCGTGCCGCCGTGGTGGAGCGTCAGGTCGGAGAAGATCCCGGCGAGGTGGGCGAGCGAGGTGGCGGCGAGGAAGCGGGGCGCCTCGCCGGCCGTGCCGGCGGAGCCGAACGAGGTGTCGAAGACGCCGCGGTAGGGGCCGTGCAGGCTGAGGATGCCCTTCGGGACCCCGGTGGTGCCGCCGGTGTGGCGGATGCCGAGGTCGTCGTCCGGGCCGATCCGGACGGCGGGCGGCTCGGCGGGGCGGTTGGCGGAGGCGGCGATCACGTCCTCGCCGATCGCATCCGGTCCGGGGCCGAGGCGGAGGACCGTCGGCACGGCGATCAGGGGCAGCAACTCGGCGGCCTCCGCGTACCGTTCGGCGTCCACGAGGAGGACGGCGGTGTCGACGCTCGCCGCGATCTCGGCCAGGACGGGGGTGCTCATGCCGTCGTACAGGGTGACCACCCGCGCACCTGCGAGGCCCGCGGCGTAGCGGGCGCCGAGCGCCTCGGCGGTGTTGCCGGTGAGCAGGGTGACGGTGTCCCCGCGGGTGACGCCCCGGGCGATGAGCTCGTGGGCGAGGCGGTAGGTGGCGGTGGCGAAGTCGCCGGCGGTGATCTCGACGCCGTCGGCGGTGACGATGGCCCGCCGCTCCGGATCGGCGGAGAGGGACCGGAGGATCAGGGCGGGTGCGCTGACGAATTCCTGGTCGTTCATGGCCACTTCTTCCTTGTAGTTTGCAACCATGTTGCAAGGCTAGCCCCATCCTCCGCTCTTCACCGGTGAGTTCCGGCCGATATCGGACGGACCGTCAGGTGTGGCGCCGGACCGCGGTGCCGCCGCGAACTCGGCCATCCCGGCGGGGAACGGCACCTGCGGGCGCCAGCCGAGTTCGGCGCGCAGCCGGGAGGAGTCGGCGGTGATGTGCCGGACGTCGCCCAGGCGGTACTCGCCGGTCACCAGCGGTGCCGGGCCGCCGTACGCCGCCGCCAGCGCCCCGGCCATCTCGCCGATCGTGCGGACCTCGCCGCTGCCCACGTTGTAGGCGCGGGAGCTACCCGGCGCGCGGGCGGCAAGGGCCTCCAGCGCGGCGAGGTTGGCCGCGGCGACGTCCTCGACGTGGACGAAGTCCCGGCGCTGGCCGCCGTCCTCGAACACCCGGGGGGCCTCGCCCCGGGCCAGCGCCGAGCGGAACAGCGAGGCGACCCCCGCGTACGGGGTGTCGCGCGGCATGCCCGGGCCGTACACGTTGTGGTAGCGGAGCGTCAGGACGGCGCCCTGGCAGGCCCGGGCCCACACGGAGGCCAGGTGCTCCTGGGCGAGCTTGGTGGCCGCGTACACGCTGCGCGGGTCGGCCGGGGCGTCCTCGGCGACCAGGCCGGGGCTCAGGGCGCGGCCGCAGACCGGGCAGGGCGGCTCGAAGCGCCCGGCCTCCAGGTCGGCCGGGCGGCGCGGGCCCGGGGCCACGTCGCCGTGCGCGGGGCAGCGGTAGCGGCCCTCCCCGTACACCACCATCGAGCCGGCCAGGACGAGCCGGCGGACACCGGCGCGGGCCATCGCGGCGAGCAGGACGGCCGTGCCGAGGTCGTTGCAGCCCGCGTAGGCGGGGGCGTCGTCGAGGTCCAGCCCGAGGCCGACCATCGCCGCCTGGTGGCAGACCGCGTCCACCCCGGCCAGCGCCCGCTGCACGGCGGCGGCGTCCCGGACGTCCCCCTGCTCGAAGGCCACGCCCCCGGGCAGTTCGGGGGCCCGCCCCGAGCGGTGGACGGCGGGCAGCAGCGCGTCCAGCACCCGCACCCCGTGCCCGGCCGCGACCAGTGCGCGGACCACGGCCGACCCGATGAACCCGGCTCCGCCGGTGACCAGAATCTCCATGCCGCCGACGCTAGCCGCGCGGTGCGGCGGATCGGGCGTGGACGGACCGGCCGTCAGGGATCGGTAATCCTCCCGGCGTAACCGGCGTAACCGGCGTAACCGGCGTGACCGGCGTGACCGGTGTCACGGTCGATCGCCGCCCGATCCGATCCGGCGTTCAACTGGCGTTCGCCGGAAGAACCTTCCCCGGTGGCCCGGGCGCCCGGTTCGGCTGGGACTCTCCAGGGCGTTTCCCGGAGCCTTGGAGGCGGCAGTGTCACATCCCTCGCGCAGAACGGTCCTTCGGACGGGTACCGCGGCCGGTGCGCTGGCTGCGCTGCCCGCGTCCGCCCTCCTCTGGACGCAGCCGGCCCTGGCGGGCACCCCCGGACCGGAGCAGATCCACCTCCAGTGGGGCAACGAGCCGTCCCGCGAGATGACCGTCTCCTGGGCGACGGCCGCCAGCGTGCGCCGCCCCCGGGTGCGGATCGGCACCCCCCGCGGCGGCGCCGGCCACACCGTGGACGCCGAGACCCGCACCTACGTCGACGGGCTCAACAAGGTCGAGACGTACACCCACCACGTCCGCCTGGACGGCCTGCGGCCCGACACCACGTACGTCTACGAGGTGCTGCACGACGGCTCCGGCCCGGTGCGCGGCACCTTCCGCACGGCGCCCGCGCGTGGCCGGGCCGCGTTCCGCTTCACCAGCTTCGGCGATCTCGGCACCGGCGACGACGTGTTCAGCAAGTCCTCGATCCACGGCGCCGCCGCCGTCCGCCAGGTCGAGCAGTTCGCGCCGCTGTTCCACCTGCTCAACGGCGACCTCGCGTACGCCAACAACAACCCGCAGCGCCAGCCGCAGTGCTGGAACGCGTTCATGAACAACCTCGCCAAGTCGGCCGCCAGTCGGCCCTGGATGCCCGCGCCCGGCAACCACGAGGTCGAGGCCGGCGGCGGGGACCTCGGCTACGCCTCCTACCTGACGCGCTTCGAACTGCCCGACAACGGCACCCGCGACTACTGCGGCAACTGGTACAGCTTCCAGGTCGGTTCGGTGCTGTTCGTCAGCCTCGACGGCAACGAGATCGCCGTCGAGGACGACGCCAGCCTCGACCCGTCCACCGGCCTGTCCATCTACATCAGCGACTACAGCGAGGGCGCCCAACTCCGCTGGCTGGAACGCACCCTGGCGCGCGCCCGGCGCGGCCGCGCGGTGGACTGGGTCGTCGTCAACCTGCACCAGTTCGCGATGTCCTCCTCGGCCGCCAGCCACGGCGGTGACATGGGCATCCGCGAGAAGCTGCTGCCGCTGCTCGACCGCTACGGCGTCGACCTCGTCCTGGCCGGGCACGACCACGACTACGAGCGCACCCACCCCGTCCGCGGCACCGAGCCGGGCGGCCTGCTCACCCCGGCCGTCGCCGACGACGACCTGCGCCGGATCGACACCTCGCAGGGCACCGTCCACCTGATCCTCGGTGGCGGCGGCACCGCCGGCCACGACGACGTCTACCTGCCCGCCGACGCGGACGGCGTCCGCCAGGCCTCCGTGCGCACCCAGCGGCTCACCTTCAAGGCCGACCCGGACGCCAAGGAGAAGGCCCACTGGTCCGCGGTCACCGACCCGGACACCGCCTTCCCCTACGGCGTCGCGGTCTTCGACGTCGACCCCGGGCCGCTGCCGGGCGGCCGCACCACCATCACCGTCAGCTACTACCACTCCCCGTCCGCCACCGCGGCCAACCCGTTCCCGACGCCGGTGCTCTTCGACCGCTTCACCCTGTACCGCGACCGCAGCGACGGCTGGGGCGACCGGGACCGGAGCGACGACCGGAACGACGAGCAGGGCGAGGACGAGAACACCGGCTCCGAGGTCGGCGCCGGGCGCCGGTAACGCCTCGCGTCCCTGAGGGGCCCGTCGCGCGTACCGCGCGGCGGGCCCCTCGTCCGTTCAGACGGTTCCGGGGACGGCGGCCGAGCGGGCGCCGGTCCATGCGGGGTGAGTGGTGACGGAGGGTCGTCGCGGCGGCCCGGCCCGGTGGTGACGGTCGGTCGGCGGCGGGTTGGGCCGGTGGTGATGCCGGGTCACCGCCGCGCTGGGCCGTTGGTGACGGCGGGTCGCCGCCGTGGCTGGGCTGTCCGTGCGACGGGTCCCCGCCTCGGCGCGCGGGCCACTGGCGGGGCGGTTAGCGTCGGCCGCAACACGGTTTCAGTTATGGGAGGTTGGCAGTGCAGCGGTGGATCATTGTGACGGCCCTCACCACGGCCCTCGGCGGGCTCACGGCACCCGCCCTGGCCGCCGACCCGGCGCCGGCCGCGGCTTCGGTGGCCGCCCCGGCCCGGGTGCGGGACGGGGACGCGGCCCCCACGGGCGTCACTCTCGGTGAGGCCCGGATCGACCCGAAGGTGCCCGGCCGGGTCCGGGTCGACGTCGAGTACGTCTGCGGGGTCGCGGAGGAGGCCCGGTCGCTCACCGTCTCGGTCGAGCAGCGGGACCCGGAGGACACCTCCTCGATGGCCTTCGGCTCCAGCCGGACGGCCGAGGCGGACGTGATCTGCGACGGCACGGCGCGGCAGCGGCAGCTCGTCGTCCAGTCCAAGACGGTCAACTGGATCCCGGGCGCGGACGCCGTCCTGATCGCCACGGTCTCCGACCTCGGCGCCACCCCGCCCGCGTCCTCCGACGCCCGGCGGGTCCCGCTCTTCGGCTCCTGATGCGTCCGCGGGCCCGGGCCGTGGCCGCCGTGCTCCTCGGCGCCGCCCTCGCCGCCTGCTCCGTCCGCGTGGGCGGCCCGGACTCAGGCCCGGACTCGGGCTCGACCTCAGTCGCGACCTCGGGCGTGACCTCGGGCCCGGGGCCGACCGGGTCCGTTTCGGCGACCCCGGCCGCCTCGCCGTCCTCGGCCACCGCTCCCGCCCCGGGGGTGGTGGCCATCAGGGACTTCGCGTTCGAGCCGGCCGACTTCACCATCCGCCCGGGCGCCGTCGTCACGGTCCGCAACGCCGACACCGTCGACCACACCCTCACCGCCCAGGACCGCAGTTTCGACACCGGCACCATTGCCCCGGGCGCGTCCGCGACCTTCACCGCGCCGGCCCGGCCGGGCGCCTCCTCGTACCTGTGCACCCTGCACCACTTCATGCGGGGGATCCTGACGGTGTCCTGAGCCGACCGGTCCGTCGGCCGCGCGGGTGCCGGCCGCTCCTGAATCGCAAGCCCACAGGTGAACGGGGCTGCTGCTATCCGCCGCCATGTTCTACAGTTCTGTAGAACTAGGAGAACAGTGAACGGGGGCACGGCATGGACAGGCCGCTTCGACTGCCGCAGCAGGATCGGGCCGACTTCGAGACGGAACTGGGGAGGGCGCTGGCCGGGTCGCAGGTGCGGGCGGCCCTGCGGGCGGTGGGGGACGAGGGGCCGGGGGTGGAGCGGTTGCGGCGGAGCGCCCGGGAGAACGCGGAGTTCGTGCTGGCGGCGGCGGCGCCCGAGTACGAGCGGTACGCGGCGCTGCGGGCGGACCAGGACGCGGTGGCGCGGCTGCCGGTGGACGAGCCGGGGCGGCAGCGGGTGTCCGGGTGGTGGGGGGTGCTGGGGGTGATCGTGCCGATCGTCGCCGGGGTGGCCGCCGCGATCTTCCTGCTGCTCGGGTACGCGCTGGGGCTGGCGGACGACGCCGAGGTGCTGGGGCACGCGCTGGTCGGCGCCGGGTGGGTGGCGGCCGGGGTGGCCGCGCTGAGCCTGCTGGTGGGCGGACTGGGACTGCTGGGCGCGGCCTCGCGGTCGAGGTCGGCGGAGTCCGGCGGGGAGACCGGCGTGCTGGGGGAGCTGGGGCTGGCGCGGGACGCCTGGCGGTCGGCGCTGGCGGAGCGCGGCCTGGTGCCGTTCCTGCTGGCGCAGGCGGGCGCGGGGGCGCCCGGCCGGCGCCGCTGACGCCGTCGGCTCAGTCGTGGCGGGTGCGGGCGGCGTCGACGAGGAGGTGGGCGGCGTCGAGCGGGATGCCGAGTCGGCGGGCGATCCACGGGGCCGGGCGGCCGGCCCGGGCGAGCATCCAGGCGGAGTACAACTGGCCCAGCTGCGGGGCCTGGTGGGCGAGGAGGAGTGGGCGCACGGCGTCCATCGGGAAGTCTTCGAGGGCGCGGGCGCTGTACTCGCGGCCGTTGGGGCCGGGCGGGGGTAACGGGAGTGGGCGGCGGGTGTCGAGCCAGCGTCCGAGCAGCACCGCGCCGACCGCCAGGAGGCCGGAGCCGGAGGCGCCGATCAGGACGGCGTTGATGACCGGGCGGTCCTCCTCCTCGGCCAGGCCGAGGGCGAGTTCCTCGGCGACGAGCAGGGCGAGGACGGTGAGCAGCACCGCGGCTTCGGCGGGGCGCGGGTAGGGCCGGGACGTCGTCATGGGATACCTCTCCTCGGCGGGGGAGACCGGGGCGGGCGAAGGGGCCGCGGACGGCGGTGGCGGCAGGGCCGACGTGTGGGACGTGGCGCCAAGAAGACTTGACGTTGCGTCAGGAAGTCCGGGCGACGGGCGTGTTCACCGTCTCGACCGTGCTCACCGTCTGCCGGAGGCGGACCGGGGTATGCGGGGGTGGGGGTGGGTGGTGCGGCCCGCACTGCTGCTGTCCATGCGTCTCGCCTCCTTCCGGTCGGGCGCGCCATGCTGGTGCGTTCGTCGACGGGGCAAGGGGGGGTCATCCTCGGACTTCGGGACAGCATAGCCCGGGCCTCACGCCAACTTCGACACCCTTGTCGAAGTTGGCGCCGGTGGGAGAGCCCGCCGTTGGACGATCGACCAGGTGGGGCCGGGTGCGGCTGATGTGCGGGCCCACTCGCGCCCGGCCGGTCGCCGCCGCTTCAATCGCCGTACCGAAGGAACGGGACCGGCCGGGGGCGATGGAGCGACATGGATCTGAACACGGTGGCCGACCGGAGGGAGTGACGTTCGGTCCCGCCCTGGTTACCCTGGGTCGCGCCGTCGGACGCGCCCAGGGAGGCCGGATGGGACTCACCAGTCACAAGCTGCTGGCGCTGGCGGCGCTGTTCGCGGTGTGCACGGTGCTCGGCACGCTCTGGGTCTGGCCCCGGCTGGCCGTCCGCAGCTGGCCCGCGGTGTTCCTGCGGCTCGGGACGATCGCCGTCACCCAGTTCGCGCTGCTGGCCACCCTCGGGCTCGCCGTCAACGACGACTTCGTGTTCTACAGCAGTTGGTCCGACCTGTTCGGGCGCGACCGCGGGGCGGGCGTCATCCAGGCGGGCGGCCCGTCTGCCAGCCCGACCGTCGTTCCGTCCGGAGGGCCTGGCGGCACCCCCGGCGGCACCCCGGCCGAGGTGCCCGCCGGGGTGCAGGTGCTCGGCACCGCCGAGATCACCGGCGCGGACGGGGCCGACCGCGGCCCGGCCACCATCGGGCGGCTCGACCGGGTGCGGCTGCCCGGCGGCACCACCGGGCTCAGCACCGACGGGTACGTCTACCTGCCGCCGCAGTACTTCCGGCCCGGCGCCGAGACCCGGCACTTCCCGGCCGTGCTGGTGATGACCGGCTTCCCGGGGGACGCCGCCAACCTGGTCACCAAGCTGCGCTACCCGGCGTACGAACTCGACCTGCTGCGCCGGGGGGCGATGAAGCCGACCGTCCTGGTGCTGGTGCGCCCCTCGCCGTCGATGCCGCGCGACAGCGAGTGCGAGGACGTCCCGAACGGCCCGCAGGCCCAGCGCTACTTCACCACCGACGTGCCGGCCGACCTGCGGGCCTCCTACCGGGTGCTCGACGGCACCGGCAGCCTCGGCGTGATCGGCGACTCCACCGGGGGCTACTGCGCCGTCAAGCTCGGCATGGTCCACCCGGAGACCTTCCCGGTGGCGGTCTCGCTGTCCGGCTACTTCAAGGCCGCCGAGGACGTGACCACCGGCGACCTCTTCGGCGGCAGCCGGCAGCGGCGCGACGAGGCCGACCTGAACTGGCGCCTGGCCCACCTGCCGATGCCCGCCCTGGCCGTGCTCCTCGCCGACAGCAAGGAGGACGGCCACGGCTACGCCGACTCCGTGGCCTTCGCCGCGGCCGCCCGCCCGCCGCTGGTGGTCGCCCAGGCCACCGTGGAGACCGGCGGGCACAACTTCACCACCTGGACCAGGCTGCTCCCGCCGTCGCTGACCTGGTTGAGCGACCACCTGCACGACCCGCAGTGACACCAGCCGCGCGGCGGGCACGCGCCGGGCACGTTCTGGTGCCGACGGCCGGACGGCGGCCGAGAACGTCGGCGGGGTGGTCACTCCTGAGCCATTGTGTGGCAGGAGGGTTGCCGGGGGCTCAACTTCAGGATAGGCAAACCTAAGTGCTTTCGGTTCGGGGGTGAGGACGCGCGGAATGACTGTGACCGAGAACCCGACCGCCCGGGTCGACCGGCTCGCCATCGCCCTCGCGGATGGCACCCCGCTGCTCGCCCCGGTCAGCCTCGATCTGCGCCCCGGACGCGTGCACGCCGTCACCGGCCCCTCGGGCGCGGGCAAGACCACCCTGCTGCACGCCCTCGCCGGAGCCCTGCCCCCGGGCGCCCGGGCCACCGGGCTGGTCACCGTCCTCGGCCAGGACGTCCTCTCCCTCGCTCCCGAAGCGCTGCGCCGGTTGCGCCGTCACCGGCTCGCCTTCCTCGGCCAGGACCAGGGTTCGGGCCTCAACCCCCGGCCGCGGGTCGCCGGACTGCCCGCCGGGGCCGCCGCCGACCGCGGCCCCGAAGCCGTGGGCGACCTGCTCGCCCGGGTCCGACTGCCCGCCGACCAGCGGCTCGAACGCCGCCTCCCCGGCGCCCTCGCCCTCCCAGGTGCCCCCTCCGGCGGTCAGCAGCGCCGCGTCGCCCTCACCCGGGCCCTCGCCCGCCGCCCCGACCTGCTGCTCCTCGACGAACCCGGCGCCGGCCTGGACTCCGCCCTGCGGGACGAGATCGCCGACCTGTTGCGCGAACTCGCCCGCCGGCACGGCATCGCCGTCGCGCTCGCCAGCCACGACGCCGCCTTCGTCGCCCGCTGCGCCGACGAGGTGCTCGTCCTCGCCCCGGCCCGCCCCGGGGCGGGCGGCGGCGCCATCCGGACCGGGGCCGGCCGTACGTCCGGACCGGTCGCGGCGCGCACCGCCGTCGGGCTGGCCGCGCTCGGCGTCGAAGCCCACGTCGGGTACGGGCGCGGGCGGCGCCGGATCCTCACCGGGGTCGACCTGCACCTCGCGCCCGGCAGCTGCACCGGCATCATCGGCCCCTCCGGCGCGGGCAAGACCACCCTCGTCCGGGTCCTCGCCGGGCTCCACCCGCCCACCGGCGGCACCCTCACCCTGGACGGCGCCCCGCTGGCCGGCTCGCACCACGCCCGCACCCGCGAGCAGCGCCGCCGCGTCCAACTCGTCCCGCAGAACCCGCTCGGCGCGCTCAACCCGGCCCGGACGGTCGGCGCCACCCTCACCCGTCCGCTGAGGCTGCACCACACCACCCCGCACGAGCAGTGCCCCGGCCGGGTCGCCGAACTGCTGGCCGCCGTCGGCCTTCCCGCCGACCTGGCCGCCCGGCACCCGCCCGAGCTGTCCGGCGGCCAGCGTCAACGCGTCGCCATCGCCCGGGCGTTGGCGGCCGAGCCGGACGTCCTGCTGTGCGACGAGGTGACCTCCGGGCTGGACGCCGACACGGCCGCGGGCATCGTGACCCTGCTGGGCCGGCTGCGCGCCGAGCGCGGGGTGGCGCTGGCGCTGATCAGCCACGACCTACCGCTGGTGCGCGAACACGCGGACGCGGTGGTGCAGTTGGGGGAGGTGCCGGGGCGGGCCCGGACCAGGGGCCCTGGACCGGCGGGCCCGGGCGCGATGGCGCCCGCCGGCTCGGCGTGGGTGAGGTGACGCGTCGAGCCGGCGGGCGGGTTCGGGGGAGCTGCTCAGGGCCTGTCCGGCGAGATCCGGGGGACACGCCCCAGCTAGGCGCGCCCCAGCAGCGGGAGCGGTGCCCCGGTGCGGGCGGGGAGTTCGAGCCGGGTCAGCAGCGCGGAGGGCGACACCTCGA
Organism: Kitasatospora sp. NPDC088779; assembly: GCF_040685395.1. Lineage (NCBI taxonomy): Bacteria > Bacillati > Actinomycetota > Actinomycetes > Kitasatosporales > Streptomycetaceae > Kitasatospora > Kitasatospora sp. NPDC088779. The sequence goes on from NZ_JBFBHW010000061.1 coordinate 27,725, forward strand.
CCACCCGGCAGCCCGCGCGGTGGCGGCAGTGCCGGGCCACCGAGCCGTGCCGCAGCCGGTCGAACCGTCGGCGGGTGGCGGCGCCGAGGACCAGCAGGTCCTCCGGCCCGGTGACGGCGCCGACCAGGGCCGGCCCGGGCTCGGCCTTGACCACCAGCGGGTGGATGACCAGCCCGGCCGGGTAGCCGCCGTAGGCCTGCTCGAAGGCGATGTCCAGCCGCCGCCGGGCGGCGTGCTCCAGTTCGGACAGCGGGCGCAGGCCGTCGCGTTCGCCCGCGTTCCACGCGGCCACCGGCACCAGCACGGCCTCGCTGCGGGCCGCCTCGCCGACGGCGTGGTAGAGGGCGGCCAGACTGCTCAGTGATCCGCTCAGGCCGACGATCACTCGGGTGGTCCCGGTCATGGCCGTTCGCCTCCGTTTCTCCGGTCGGGTACTCCCGGTTCCGTACTCCTTGGTTCGGATGATTCCAGTGAACCCCGGAACCGGTCCGTCCGTACCGCCGCTGATGGCTCCATGACGCCGGTCGCACACTTCTTGACGGCCTTCTGACAGCTCCGGCGCGCCGTGCGGCTCAGCCGAGGCCCGGCACGAACTGGATCAGCAGGTCGATCGCCTTGATGCCGAGGAACGGCAGGATCAGCCCGCCCAGCCCGTACACCCGCAGGTTGCGGCGGAGCAGGTCGGTGGCGGAGGCGGGCTGGTAGCGGACGCCGCGCAGGGCCAGCGGGATCAGGGCGACGATGATCAGCGCGTTGAAGATGATCGCGGAGGCGATCGCCGAGGTCGGGCTGTGCAGTTCCATGATGTTGAGGTGGTGCAGCCCGGGGTAGGCGTTCGCGAACATCGCGGGGATGATCGCGAAGAACTTGGCCACGTCGTTGGTGATCGAGAAGGTGGTCAACGCACCGCGGGTGATGAGGAGTTGCTTGCCGACCCGGATGATGTCGATCAGCTTCGCCGGGTTGGAGTCGAGGTCGACCATGTTGCCGGCCTCCTTGGCGGCCGGGGTGCCGGAGTTCATCGCGACCCCGACGTCGGCCTGGGCGAGCGCGGGGGCGTCGTTGGTGCCGTCGCCGGTCATCGCGACCATGTTCCCGGCGGCCTGCTCGCGGCGCAGGTGGGCGAGCTTGTCCTCGGGGGTGGCCTCGGCGAGGAAGTCGTCCACCCCGGCCTCGGCGGCGATGGCGCGGGCGGTGAGCGGGTTGTCGCCGGTGACCATGACGGTGCGGATGCCCATCCTGCGCAGCTCGGCGAAGCGCTCGGCGATGCCCTCCTTCACCACGTCCTTGAGTTCGACCACGCCCAGCGCGCGGGCGCCGTGCCGGTCGTGGACGGCGACCAGCAGCGGGGTGCCGCCGGCCTCGGCGATCCGGTCCACCAGCGGCTTGGCCTCCATCGGCATCCGCCCGCCGGACTCCACCACCCAGCGGGCGACGGTGCCGGCGGCGCCCTTGCGGATCAGGCAGTTCGTCCCGTCGGGCCAGGTCAGGTCGACGCCGCTCATCCGGCTGTGTGCGGTGAACGGGACGGGCCGCTGCTCGCCGAGTTCGCCGGGGGCGCGGGGCGGCACCCAGTACTGACGGTTCGTCAGTTCGACGAGCGAGCGCCCCTCGGGGGTCTCGTCCGCGACGGAGGCCAACTGGGCGGCCTCGGCGAGCTGTTCGGTGCTCGCGCCGGGCAGCGGGTGCAGTGCGACAGCCCGGCGGTTGCCGTGGGTGATGGTGCCGGTCTTGTCGAGCAGCAGCACGTCGACGTCCCCGGCGGCCTCGACGGCCCGGCCGGAGAGGGCGACGACGTTGCGCTGGACCAGCCGGTCCATCCCGGCGATGCCGATCGCGGACAGCAGCGCGCCGATGGTGGTCGGGATGAGCGCGACCATCAGGGCGACCAGCACCACGGTGGTCTGCGGCGCGTGCGCGTAGATCGCCATCGGCTGGAGCGAGACCACCGAGAGCAGGAAGACGATGGTGAGCGAGGCGAGCAGGATGTTGAGCGCGATCTCGTTCGGGGTCTTCTGCCGGTTGGCGCCCTCCACCAGGGCGATCATGCGGTCGACGAAGCTCTGCCCGGGCCGGGAGGTGACCCGGACGACCAGGTGGTCGGAAAGCACCCTGGTGCCGCCGGTGACGCCGGTGCGGTCACCGCCGGACTCGCGGATCACCGGCGCGGACTCCCCGGTGATCGCCGACTCGTCGACGGAGGCCACCCCCTCGACCACCTCGCCGTCCTGCGGCACGACCTCGCCGGCCGGCACCAGCACCACGTCGTGCAGCATCAACTGCTCGGCGGGGATCACCTCGTGGCGGTGGTCGCGGGTGCCGACCCGCCAGTGCAGCAGCCGCCGGGCGGTGGTCCCGGCCTGGGTGCGGCGCAGCGACTCGGCCTGAGCCTTGCCCCGGCTCTCGGCGACGGCCTCGGCGAGGTTGGCGAACAGCACGGTCAGCCAGAGCCAGAAGCCGATCACCCAGGCGAACACGCTCGGGTGGATCACCGCGCTGAGCGTGGTGAGCGCGGAGCCGGTCTCCACCACGAGCATCACCGGGTTGCGCATCATGGTGCGCGGGTGGAGCTTGCGGACGGCGGCGGGCAGGGCCTCGGTGAGCTGGCGGCGGGTGATGAGCCGGCGGCGGCCGCCGTCCGGGCCGGTCGGCCGGTGGCTCGGGTGGTGCTGCGGTTGGTGCGGCCGGTCGTCCGGTCGGTCGTGCGGGGGTCGCTCGCGGACGCCGTCCGGGCGGCGGAACCAGTCGGTTCGGGGCGTGGTGGTGTCCGGGGGAGTGAGGGCCGAACGGCGCATCGTCTCGGAAGACCTTCCGGGCCGCCCCGGGCTGCGGGGCAACGGGGCGGCGGACTCGGTGGCGGCGGGGACGGCGGCCAGCCCACCACCGGATCCGCGCCCGCCACGCGCCTCTTGACGCGGGCTTGGCGTGCGGGCGGCCGTCCTTGACGGCTCCCTGACATCCGGACCGGGTGGGCGTTCGGGTGGGCGTACGGACGTTCGGGGGCGGGTGCGGCCGTACGGGTGATGGCCGGGGCGGCGGATGTCAGGAAGGCGTCAAGGACGCACGGCGGAGCGTAGGCCACGCGTCAAGGCCCGGTGCGATCGGCGTTCGGTGGGCATCCACTGGAACCGAGGGCCGCACCACGGCGGCCCGCCCGAGCCCGAGGAGCCACCCGTGAGCAGCACGATCGTCACCGCCGTCGACCAGTCGCCGCGCCGCCTGGTCCGCCTGGTGCCCGCCGGTGTCCGGCAGGACCGGCAGGAGCGGCAGGAGCGGCAGGAGCTTCAGGACAGCCCCGAGCCGCCCGAACCGGCGCCCTCGTCCACGGTCGGCCACGACCGCGGCCGCCCGGCGCACTGCCGGATCGCGATGCAGTTCGAGGACTGACCCCCGCCCACCGCGTGCCGCACCCCCGCCCCGCCCCGTAGGAGTACCGCCATGACGCAGCTGACCGCCCCGTCCGTCCCCTCCGCCGTCCCCGCCCCCTCCACCGGCACCTCCACCGCCCGCCCCGACGCCCCGGCCGTCGACGCGCTCGGCGGCCCCTGGCCGGCCTCGGCGCGGCCCGGCCCCGGCGGCGACGTGCTGGTCGGCGGGGTGGGGCTGGCGGAGGCGGCCGAGCGGTTCGGCACCCCGCTGTACGTCCTGGACGAGGCCGAGGTGCGCAACCGCGCCCGGGCGTACCGGCGGGCGCTGCCGCACGCCGAGGTGCTGTACGCCGCCAAGGCGTTCCTGTGCAGCGCGATGGCCGACTGGGTGGCCGAGGAGGGCCTGGGCCTGGACGTCTGCTCCTCCGGCGAGCTGTGGCTGGCCGCCTCGGCAGGCTTCCCGGCGCAGCGGATCCTGCTGCACGGCAACGCCAAGTCCCCGGAGGAACTGCGGCTGGCCCGGCGGCTGCGGGTCGGGCGGATCGTGATCGACGGACCGGCGGAGATCGCCCGGCTGGCCGCCCTGGTGGCCGCCGACACCCCGCAGCGGGTACTCGTCCGGGTCGTCCCGGGGATCGCCGCCGGGCACCACACGGCGGTCCAGACGGGAGTGGGCGGGCAGAAGTTCGGCTTCCCGATCGAGGGCGGCGACGCGGCCGACGCGATCGCCCGGGTGCTCGACCAGCCCGGGCTCGAACTGGCCGGCCTGCACTGCCACCTGGGCTCGCAGATCACCGAGGTCGAGCCCTACCTCCAGGCGGTGGACGCGCTGGTGCGGCTGCTCGCGGAGATCCGGGAGCAGCACGGCGTGGAACTGCCCGAACTGGACCTCGGCGGCGGTCACGGCATCCGCTACCTGCCGGGGGACGCCGAGTTCGACGTCGCCGACTTCGCCGTCCGGGTGACCGACCGGCTGGCGGTGCGCTGCGCCGAGGCGGGCCTGGAGGTGCCGCGGCTGATCGTCGAGCCCGGCCGCGCGCTGGCCGGCCCGGCCGCCGTCGCCGTGTACCGGGTGCTGTCGGTGAAGCACACCGCGGACGGCCACTGCTTCGCCGCCGTGGACGGCGGGATGAGCGACAACCCGCGCCCGGCGCTGTACGGATCGCCGTACAGCGTCCGCCTGGTGGGCCGCCGTTCGGAGGCGGGCGCGGCCCGGGTGGACGTGGTGGGCCGGCACTGCGAGGCCGGCGACGTGCTGGTCCGTGACGCCGTGCTGCCCGCCGACCTGCGTGCGGGGGACCTGCTGGCCGTCCCGGCGGCCGGGGCGTACCAGTTGTCGATGGCCTCCGGCTACAACCTGGTCGGCCGCCCGGCGGTGGCCGCCGTCAAGGACGGCCGGGCCCGCCTGCTGATCCGCCGGGAGACGGTCGAGGACTTCCGCCTCCGCGAGGTCGGCCGGTAGCCGAATACCGTTGCGCGAGAAGTCGGCCCCGCCGACTTCTCACGCAGCTCTGGTAGCTAGAAGGCCGTGTGGATCAGCCAGTGGTCCAGCAAAGCGCGGTCGCCCGTCACCGTCACCCGGTCGTCCTGCGGTGGGAGGCGGCGGGAGAGCACCAGCATGAGGTCCGCCACCGCGCCCGACACCACCACGTCGGCCTCGACCCGCCCGCGCTCCCACCGCAGCGCCTCGGGCGCCCTGGTGACCACCCAGCCCTCCGTGGACCTCGGCCGGAACCCGACCCGCTCGCCCCGGCCGCGCAGCTCGGCGACCGCAGGCCTGACCGACTCGAAGGCCGGCGTGCACAGCAGGTCGAGGTTCTCGCTGATCACGTCGGCCGCGAGGTCGTCGGCGATCTCGAACGCGGTGCCCGTCGCCGACGCCGCGTCGTAGTGATGGACGCAGGTGTCGCTCAGCTGCCTGCGGAGCCAGAATGCCGCCGGCCGTGGCCCGAAGAACGTGGGCAACTCGGTGTCCGCGCCGGTCTCCTGGACCGCGCGGACCAGGTCCTCCGCGCCCTCGCGCAGCCACCGAGCCCACCCGTCCGGGGCGCCGGGATCGGCCTGCCACGGGTCGGGGGCGGGCAACTGCTCGCGCGTGCGCACGAGTTCGGCCGCCCACCGGTGCTCCTGGCCGACGTGCCCGACGAGGGTGCGCAGCGGCCACTGCGGGCAGGTGGGCACCGGGGTGTCCGGGTCCCTTCCGGCGACCGCGCGGCCTGTCCTCGCGCTCTGCTCCCGCAGGCCCTCCACGAGCCGTGCGGTGTCCAGTGTTGATGTCATGACGGCGCTCCTCTCTCGGGGTTACCTGGGTACGGTAGGAACTCCAGTCCGGTGGAGGTTCAAGTGCCTTTGCTCGATGAGACGTTGGGGATCGGCGAGCTGGCCCGGCTGACCGGCGTGCCGGTGCGGACCATCCGCTTCTACTGCGACGAGGGCATCGTCGACTCGGTGCGCAGCACGGGCGGGCACCGCAGGTTCGACCACGTGGCCGTGGAGCGGCTGGGCCTGGTCAGACGGCTGCGCAGGCTCGGGCTCGGGCTGCCCTCGGTCAGGCAGGTGCTCGCCGGAGAACGTTCCGTGGCCGAGGTCGTCGCGGCCGAGCGGGCCGCGCTCGACGTGCGGCTCGCGGACCTGGCCTGGCGGCGGGCCTCGCTGCGCGCTGTCGAGGAGGCCGGACCGGCCGACCGGGCCGCCAGGCTGGAGCTGCTGGCCGCGATGGAGGGCGGGGGAGCCGCCCGTGACGCGCTGATCGGCTTCTGGAGGCGCGCGATGGCCGCCCCGGTGTCGGAGGCGATGCTCACCGCGTTCGTGGCGATCGCCGTACCCGAGCCGCCCGCCGACCCGACCCCGCCGCAGGTGGTCGCGTTCGCCGAACTGTTCGCCCTGGCCGGTGACCGGGAACTGAGCCGCGGCCTGCTGGCCAGGGCGCGGGCCGGCGCCACGCTGATCGCCGACGAGGACGAGTTGGTGAGCGGGATCGGCGAGGCGTGCGCGCTGGCCCAGCCCCTGGTGCGGGCGGGTGAGCAGCCCCGGGCGGGCCCCGCGCTCGACCGGTTCGTCGCGGCCCACGCCGCCGTCCGCGGCGACCGCGACACCCCGAAGTTCAGGGGCCGCCTGCTGGCTTACGTGGCCGTCGACCGGGACCCGCGGATGCGCCGCTACTGGCGGCTCGTGGCCGAGGCGAGCGGGGATTCGGTCACGGTCGGCCTGTCCTACCTGTGGCTGACCGACTCCCTCGAACGCTCCGCTGCGGGCCTTGGCGGCGCCGCCGGGGTGTGCTGATCGCCGCGCCAGGCCCGTCCGGGTGAACGGCAGCCCGGGTTGCTTCGTCCACGCACCTCGAAGGCGTCAAGCTGGCCGCGAAATCCGTACCCCCGAGGAAAGGCCGGTCGATGGCTCGCGCGCTGATCGTGGTGGATGTGCAGAAGGACTTCTGCGAGGGAGGGAGCGTCCCGGTCGGCGGGGGCGCCGACCGGGCCCGGGCGATCGCCGAGCTGGTCCAGGGCCCGGAGCGGGAGGGCTGGGCGCGGGTGGTCGCGACCCGGGACCACCACATCGACCCGGGCCCGCACTTCTCCGCGCGGCCGGACTTCCGGGAGTCCTTCCCGGTGCACTGCGTGGTCGGCAGCGAGGGCGGCGAGTTCCACCCGTCCTTCGCGCCCGCCGTCGACGCGGGCGCGGTGGACGAGGTGTTCTTCAAGGGCGCGCACTCGGCGTCCAAGAGCGGGTTCGAGGGCTTCGCGGCGGACGGCACCCGGCTCGCCGACTGGCTGCGCGGCCAGGGCGTGGACGCGGTGGACGTGGTCGGGATCGCCACCGACCACTGCGTGAAGGCGACGGCGCTGGACGCCGTGAAGGCTGGGTTCGCGACCAGGGTGCTGCTGGACTACACGGCGGGCGTGGCCACCGACACCACGGTCACCGCCCTCGGCGAACTCCGGCAGGCGGGCGTGGACCTGACGGGCACGCCGGTCGTGCTGGCCGGATGAGGTTTGCGCGAGAAGTCGGCCCGGCCGACTTCTCGCGCAGGTGTGGTTCAGATGTCTCGATGCCCACCCGATCCACGTGTCGCGGGCGGCACTTGAGTGACTGGTTGAGACCGCTTGTGTCGGTCCGTCAGCTGTGGTGTGTGAGATATGTGGTGCAAACACGACCATTTGTGGCGGGTCGCTGTTAGGGTGCCCATCTGAACGCCAACTCTCCATGATGTGAGCGGCATTGGAAGAGAGGGCGTCGACTCCACCTCCGTAGCCGACACCCGAGGAAGCGCGTGAGAGCCGAAGACGTCCCCCTGCTGTTCCAGGAGCTGGCCCGCGAGTTCGCGGACGTGACCGACATGTCAGTGGCGGCGACCGGCTCGTTGGCCCGAGGCGAGCACCGCACCGGGCCCGCCGGCGACATCGTCTCCAACCTCGACCTGATCCACGTCGTGGCCGACGGGGCCGACGTGCCGGAGGTCCGGGCCGTGCTGGGGCGGACGATGCGGCGGATCTCCGACACGTTCCGGATCGAGACGACGTCCGTCATAGCCATGCTCCCGGCGTTCCGGCTGGCCGGTCACGCCCACTACCGGATCAGCATGCGGCCCGAGTGGTTCTGCGACGGCCTCGGGCTCGGGTCGGAGGCCTTCGACCACTCCGGCCACGACGAGGACGACCCGGGCGAGGCGCTGGCCTGGATGATGCAGCCCGTCCCCTACTACCTGGCCAAGGCGACCATCCTGGACCCGACGACCAACCTCGCCAAGGCCCGCAGGGCGGCGATGCGGCTGGCCGACCGGTTCGACCTGGAGGACATCCGCGAGGGCCTCGACGACCTGCCGGGCTCGCTGCGCACCTTGATCGCCAAGCACGACATCACCCCGCTCGAATCCACCGCCCGCTACCTCGCCGCCCCCACCCACCCCGCCATCGCGCAGCTCGTCCGCGACGCGGTCTTCGTCGAGGGCATGGGCCTGTCGTCCGCCGACTCGATGGTCGTCATGCTGCCGTCCGCCCCGAACTGACCCGTACCGGAGAACACCGAATGCCCACCCGGCAGCACGTGGAGATCCTGCCCCCGCACCCGTTGCGGGCCGGCTACGACCGGGCCCTGGCGCGCGGGTCGATAGCCGATGCGTTCCAAAGGCGCCTGGAACCCGCCAACTTCACCCCCGGCTACCTCGGCGCCCTGACCGAGCGGGTCGAACAGGCCCTGGGCCAGGACCCGGGGGACGAGGCCATGCGGTGGCGCCTGGCCTTCCTCCTGCTCCAGAACAACGCCACCGCGGCCGGCGTCGAACGGGCCGGGGAACTGCTCGCCGGCTCCACCCTCCCGCAGGCCGTCCGCCTGGCCCGGCTGGTGGCCGGGATCCGCAGCAGGGCCGACCAGCCGCGTACCGGCCGCCGCGTCCGGCGGGTCAACTGGTCGATCAACAACCGCTGTCCGATGTCCTGCCAGGGCTGCTACAACCCGTTCGCGGCGGAGCAGATCGACCTCGACCAGGCCAGGCGGATCGTCGGGAAGCTGGCCGCGCACGGGACCACCGACCTGGTCCTGGCCGGAGGTGACCCGCTGCTGTGGCCGCCGGTCTTCGACGTGGTTGACCACGCCATCGCCAGTGGTCTCAAGGTCGGCCTCGACACCACCGGCTACACGCTCACCGCCGAGAAGCTCTCCCGGCTCCACGGCCTGTCCTCGCTGCGGCTGCCACTGGACGCCGTCACGCCGGAGGTGCAGCGCGCCTTCCGCCGGAGCCCGGACGACAGGCTCCTCGACGCGCTGCTGGAGTCCCTGGCCCTGTGCGACGCCGAGGGCTTCGACCGGGTGCGGGTGCACACCGTGGCGAGTGCCGAGAACCTCCACCAGCTGCCGGAGCTCGCCGCGGAGGTGCTGTCCCACCCGTCGGTCGCCCAGTGGGTGATCTTCCAGTGGTGGGGCCGGCGGGCCTCGCCGGCCACGGTGCGCAGGCTCGGCGTGGCGGTGGAGGAGGTCCGCGCGGTCGTCGACGGGATCCGGCGCGACCACCCCGGCCGGGAGATCCACCTCGCGGAGAGCAGCGAGCGGGAGCTGCTGAACTGGATGATCCAGTCGAGCGGGCAGGTGGTCACCTTCGGGTCGGGCGCGGAGGAGGAGTTCATCCTGGGCAACCTCCTGACCGACGAGGTCGAGGAGATCCTGACCCATCCGATCCTGGACTTCGAGGCCATGGCGCGGGGGATCCCGGTCACCCCGGGAACCGTGTTCGGCGCTCCGGACGCGGTCCTGGGATAACAGAACGGTTTCGGAGCCCACCCTCTCCGCGCCCAGGTCTTGACGGCGCGGGGAGGGTGGGCGTTTGCTGTGACCCGCTCGTTCGAACCTGTTTGGTTCTGGTTTGTTTTGTGTATTTGAACGTTCAAAACCCTTCAAGCTCCCTCCCCCTGCCTCGCCCTTCCTGCCTCAAACCCTTCCTCGCCACCCCTCAGAGAGGAATGCAATGTCACACCTTTCCCGTCGTGATCTGCTCCGAGCCTCAGGAGCGGGCCTGCTGGCCCTGACCGCCGGCGGCACGCTCGCAGCCTGCGGCGACTCCGGCTCCGGGGGCGCCTCGGGCGGGGACGCCGACACCGGCAACATCACCGTCTGGTCCTGGGCCACGGCAGCCGAAGCCCTGCGCGGGATCGTCCCGGCCTTCGAGAAGGACAACCCGGGGATCACGGTCGACGTCCAGGACATCGGCGAACCGGCCATCTGGGACAAGATCACCGTCGGCCTGGCGGCCGGCGGCCAAGGCCTCGGCGACGTGCTGCACATCGGCTGCGACTACCTGCCCGGATACCAGGAGAAGTTCCCCGGCGGCCTGGCCGACCTCTCCGCGCTCGGCGCCGACGCGCACAAGGACAAGTTCGCCAAGGGCCTGTGGCCCGTCGTCAGCGGCAAGGACGGCCACGCCTACGCACTGCCCTGGGAGGTCAACCCGCTCGGCTTCTTCTACCGCAAGGACTACTTCGACAAGGCGGGCATCGACCCCGAGTCCTTCGCCACCTGGGACGACCTGCTCGCCGTGGCCGACCGTTTCAAGGCCGCCAACCCCGGCGTCGCCCTGATCGGCATCAACAGGGCCGCCAACCCCACCCCCGACCTGGACTTCGTCCAGGCCCTGATGCAGCTCCAGGGCGCCTTCTACTTCGACCTCCAGGGCAAGATCACCGTCGGCTCGGAGGCGGCCGTGCGCGCCCTGACCATCGTCAAGCGGCTGGACGAGGCCGGGCTGATCGGCGACACCCCCGGCGTCCAGAGCTGGCCGCCCGTGATGAAGGCCGGCAAGCTCGCGGTGGCCGCGATGCCCGCCTGGGTCGCGCACTACCTGGAGAAGAAGATCCCCGACCAGAGCGGCAACTGGCGTCTCACCAAGCCCCCGGCGGTCACCCCCGGCGGCAAGCGCACCGCCCTGGTCAACTCCACCCACCTGGCCGTCGCCGCCTCCAGCCCGCGCCGCCGCGCCGCCTGGAAGTTCGTCGAGTACACGGTCACCCGCCCGGCCTCGGTGAACGCCATGTTCAACGCGGGCGGCGTCTTCCCGGCCCTCACCGAGGCCTACACCGACCCGCTGTACGCCGCGCCGAGCGCCTACTACGGCGGGCAGCCGGTGCTCAGGACCTTCGCCGACCTCGCCACCGAGGGCGGCTACCCCACCAACTACTCCGGTGACTACGCCCGCGCCCTCAAGCTCGTCAGCGACGCCCAGGTCAAGGTCCTCCTCAAGGGCGCCGACCCGGCCGCCGTCCTCCAGGACGCCGCCAAGCAGCTCGCCCAGCAGACCGGGCGCGGTATCGCATGAGTGCCGCCAGCCCGCCCGCCGCCCTCTCCAGGAGGTCCGCAGCGCGGCGCCGGTCCCGCCGGCGGCGCGCCGCCGTACCGTACCTGCTGCTCGCGCCCGCCCTGCTGACCTTCGGCGTGTTCAAGGCCTACCCGGTCGTCGAGTCGCTGCTGCTCTCCTTCACCACCGGCTCCGGCGCCGCCACCCGCGACGCAGGCCTCGCCAACTACCGGCGCCTGCTGGACGACCCGCTGTTCTGGACGGCCCTGTCCAACACCGGCGAGATCCTCGTCATGCAGGTCCCGCTGATGCTCGGACTGGCCCTGCTGATGGCCGTCGGCATCAACTCCGCGGTGGTGCGCTGGCGCACGGTGTGGCGCCTCGGCGTCTTCATGCCCTCGGTCACCGGCCTGGTCGCCACCGGCGTGATCTTCGCCTACCTGCTCAAGACCGACGACGGTGCGGTCAACTGGGTGCTGAACGCCGTCGGCCTGCCCTCCGTCGACTGGCTGGGCCAGCCCGTCTGGGCCCGGGCGGCCGTCGTCGTGGTGCTCACCTGGCACTACACCGGATACAACGCCGTCATCTACCTCGCCGGACTCCAGTCCATTCCACGGGAGTTGTACGAGGCCGCGATGGTCGACGGCGCCGGACCGATCCGCCGCTTCACCTCCGTCACCGTCCCCGCGCTGCGCCCGGTGCTGCTGTTCACGGTCGTGCTCTCGACCATCGGAACGCTCCAGCTCTTCGACGAGCCGTACGTACTGACCGGCGGCGGGCCGGACAACGCCACCCTGACCGTCTCCATGTACCTGTACCAGAACGGCTTCCGGTACTACGACTTCGGCTACGCCTCCGCCGTCGCCTACGCGCTCACCCTGCTCGTGACGGTGCTCGGCGCCGTCCAGATGCGCCTGATGGGAGAGCGCGACAAGTGACCTCCCAAAGCGATACCTCCCAAAGCGATACCTCCCAAAGCGATACCTCCAAGAGCGATACCCCCCAGAGCGAGGCCTCCGAGCGCGTGAACCCCCTCAAGAAGCTGCGCGGCTGGCCGCTGACCTTCCTCCTCGCCGGCATCACCGGGCTGTCGATCGCCCCCTTCTACTGGCTGGTGGTCTCCGCCACCCGCAAGGACACCGAGGTCTTCGACTGGCCGCCCAAGCTGCTGCCCGGCGGGAGCCTCGGCGAGAACCTGAGCCACCTGGAGCAGAAGATCGGCCTGCTCAGGGTCGTCGGGAACTCCCTGCTGGTGGCGGGGGTCCAGACGCTGGGCGCCCTCGTGGTGGCGCTGCTCGCGGGCTACGCCTTCGCCAAGTTCCGCTTCCGCGGCCGGACCCTGCTGTTCGCCCTGCTGTTCTCCACCCTCGTGGTGCCCGAACAGGTCATGCTGGTACCGCTGTTCAAGATGATGACGAACTTCGGCCTGCTGGACACCTACCAGGCGCTGATCCTGCCCGGCCTGTGCGTGCCCTTCGCCATCTTCCTGATGCGGCAGTCGCTGAGCAGCCTGCCGGACGAACTCCTGGACGCCGCCCGGGTCGACGGCGCGGGCGAGTTCCGGGTGCTGTTCAGCGTGGTGGTACCGGTCATGAGGCCCGTGCTGGCAGCCCTCTCGATCTTCCTCTTCCTCGGCTCCTGGAACCAGTTCGTCTGGCCGCTGATCGCTCTGCGCAGCCCCGGGATGCACACCCTGCCGGTCGCCCTCGCGACCCTGCACGGCAACAAGAGCAACACCGACTACGGCGCGATCCTCTCCGGCACCGCGCTGTCCACCCTGCCGATGATGGTCCTCTTCCTGGTCCTCCAGCGGCAGTTCATCTCCGGCCTGCTGGCCGGCGCCACGAAGGGCTGAACATGACCGAGATCTGGGAACCGCACGCCCCCGCCGTCGCCGGCGGCCTGCGTTCGCTCTACGTAGAGGGCCTGGACCTGCGGGTCAGCGGGAACGCGAGCGCCCGCGGGGCGGGTGACGGAATCGTCGAGGTGACCGCCGAAGGGACGGGCGACGTCCGGATCGAGTGGCGGGTGCCGTGCGTGGACGCCACCGCGTTCTGGACGCCCGAGCCGCGCGGCACCGGCTGGCTGCCCGCCGCGTGGAGCGCTCCGCGCCGCACCAGCCTGGCCAACGGCGCCCCGATCGCCGCCCTGATCGGCACCGGCGACCTCGCGATCTGCGCCTTCGCGGCCGAGCGCGCCGACGTTCTGGCCGGCGCCGGAGTGCTGGAGGAGACCGGGGAGTTCCGGTTCTGGGCGCAGGCCGCCGGCCGGCTGACCGTCCGCATCGACACATCCCGCCGGCACTTCGCCCGCTGCCTGGCCGGCCTCGCCGCCTGGTGGTGGACCGACCGCGAGGCCGACATCCCCGAGGCCGCGCGCCGCCCCGCGTACTCCACCTGGTACTCGATGCACCAGGACGTCACGCCCAAGGGCGTCGAGACCCAGGCCGCGCTCGGCAAGGAGCTCGGCATGGACGTCATCATCGTCGACGACGGCTGGATGACCGCCGACCGCACCCGCGGCTACGCGCACTGCGGGGACTGGGAGCCGGTCTCGCTGCCCGACACCGCCGCCCACGTCCAGCGCGTCCACGACCTCGGCGTGCAGTACCTGCTCTGGTACGCGCTGCCGTTCATCGGCAAGGACAGCGCAGCCTTCGAGGCGATCGGCCGCTACGCGCTCGCCGACGCCGCCCACATGGGCGCGGTCGTCGCCGACCCGCGCTACCCCGAGGTCCGCGAGTTCCTGACCGGCCGGCTCGCCCGCGCCGTCGAGGAGTGGGGCATGGACGGACTGAAGGTCGACTTCGTCGACTGGTTCGCCCGCGCCGACGCGCCGGAGGCCGGGCCCGAGGCCGACTGCGCCACCGTGGACGAGGGCGTCGAGCGGCTGCTCGCCGCCATCCGCCGCCGGATCACCGCGGTCAAGCCGGGGGCGATGATCGAGCACCGCCAGCCGTACGTCAGCCCCGGCCTGTGGCCGTACGTCACCATGGTCCGCGCCACCGACTGCCCGCTCAGCCCGCAGGAGAACCGGCAGCGCACCATCGACGTGCGGCTCGCCGCCGGGCCCGTCCCGGTCCACGCCGACATGCTGATGTGGCACCCGGCCGAGCCGCCCGAGCAGATCGCCTGCCACCTGATCAACGTGCTGTTCTCGGTGCCGCAGGTCTCCGTCGACCTCGCGGCGCAGAGCCCCGGGCAGCGCGAGGCGATCGCCTTCTGGCTCGGCGTCTTCCGCGAGCACGTCGCCACCCTGCAGCTCGGCGAGCTGCGCCCGGCCCGGCCGGACCTCGGCTACCCGATGGTCACCGCCGTCGGCGGCGGCACCGTCGCGGTGGCCCGCTACGCCGCGCTGCCGGTGGACGTCTCCGGCGCGGACTGGCGCACCCTGCTGGTCGCCAACGCCGACGCCGACCCGGACGTCCGGCTCACCGGCGGCGGCGGGACGGCCGAGGCCACCGTGCAGGACGCCCGAGGGCGTATCGTCCGGCAGGGCGAGGTCGAGCTCGACCGGGCGGGCGGCATCACCGTGCCGCGCGGTGGGCTGCTGACCCTGCGCCGTCCGTAGAACCGAGCAGTGGAACCGAGCACCCGTCAGACCCGAGCAGCCGTCCTGGAGCCTCCGATGCCCGAGGGAACACCCCGACCGCGCCGCGGCGCCACCACCATCGAGGAGGTGGCCCGCGCGGCCGGGGTGTCCCGGCAGACCGTCTCCAACGCGCTCAACGCCCCCCAGCGGGTCCGCCCGGACACGCTGGCCCGGGTGACCGCGGCGATCCGCGAACTCGGCTACCAGCCCGACCAGTCGGCGCGTTCGCTGCGCAGCGGCGCCCGGCGCACCCTCGGCTACCTCGCCCCGGTGGACGACCCGTTCGACCCCAACCCGCTGATGGCCGGCTTCCTGGAGGCGCTGGTCGACGCGGCGGGGGCGCAGGGGCAGCGGGTGCTGCTGTTCCGTCCGGGGCAGGGTGCGGCCGAGAGCGGGGTCCAGCGGGCGGCCGGCCCGCTGGCGGCCATCGACGAACTGGTGGCGGCCCGTCAGGTCGACGGGCTGGTGCTGGCGGACGTGCTGGGCGATGACCCCCGGATCGGGCACGTCGTCCGGGCCGGCCTCCCGTTCGTCGCCTTCGGACGGACGGGCCCGGGGCAGCCCCAGCACTGGGTCGACATCGCCAACGACACGGCGATGGCCGTGGTGGTGCGGCATCTGGCGGGGCTCGGCCACCGCCGGATCGGGTACGTCGGCCGCGCCGAGGACCTGCCGTGGATGGCCGCCCGGCGGGCGGGCTTCCTCGCCGAGGCGGCCCGGCTGGGCCTGTCCGCGGTGACGGCGGCGCGGCCGGACGTCGCGGCCGTGCGGGAGCTGCTGCGCGGGCCCGAGCGGCCGACGGCCTTCGCGGCGGGCAGCGACCTGCTGGCGCTGGACGTCTACGAGGCGGTCCGGGCGGAGGGATCGGCGGTCGGGCCGGCGGGGGTGGCGGTCACCGGTTTCCACGACACGCCGCTCTGCCGCCACCTGCACCCCGCGCTGACCTCGGTGCGGCTCCCGCTGCGGGCGATCGCCGCCGCCCTGGTGGAGCGGCTGCTCGGCCAGGTGCGCGGGGAGGCGCCGCCGGCGGGCGGTCTTGAGCTGGCCGCCGAGCTGGTGGTGCGGGCGAGTTCCCGGACGGGTCCGTAGGGGGCCCGTCAGGCCTGGGGGCCCTGCTCCCCGGTCGGCGCGACGATCAGCTCGCCCACCAACTGGGCGGCCGACGAACGGTGTTCGGCCGCCAGTGCGTCGTCGGTGACCAGCACGTCCAGTTGCTCCAGTGCGGCGAAGGAGGCCAGGCCGACCGCGTTCCACTTGGTGTGGTCGGCCACCACGACGACCCGGCGGGCGGACTGGAGGAAGGTCCGGTTGGTCTCCGCCTCGGCCAGGTTCGGGGTGGTCAGCCCGGTCTCGGCCGAGAGGCCGTGGCAGCCCATGACCAGCACGTTGACGTGCAGCGAGCGGATCGCCTGGTCGGCGACCGGCCCGACCAGCGCGTCGGAGGGCGTGCGGACGCCGCCGGTGCGGATCACCGTCGCGGTGGCGGGGGTGCCGTCCTCGTCGGGTTCCTCCAGCAGTTCCGCGATCCGCAGCGAGTTGGTGACGACGGTGAGGCCCTCGACGGCGCGCAGCTGCCGGGCGACCGCGAAGGTGGTCGTCCCGGCGGCCAGCCCGACCGCCGAGCCGGGCGGCACCAGGGCGGCGGCGGCCCGGGCGATGGCCTCCTTGGCGGGGAGCTGCCAGTTGGCCTTGGTCTCGAACCCGGGCTCGCCGCTGGCCGCCGCCTCCGTCCGCACCGCCCCGCCGTGCACCTTGTGCACCAGGCCGCGGCGGGCCAGCGCGTCCAGGTCGCGGCGGATGGTCATGTCGGACACCCCGAGGTCCCGGACCAGTTCGGTCACCCGGACGCCGCCGCGCGCGCGGACCCGCTCCAGGATCAGCACGCGGCGCTGTCCGGCGAGCGGTTGGGCGCTGTCAGCCATCGGGGGGCTCCTCGGGTC
Source organism: Kitasatospora sp. NPDC088779 (assembly GCF_040685395.1). Taxonomy (NCBI): domain Bacteria; kingdom Bacillati; phylum Actinomycetota; class Actinomycetes; order Kitasatosporales; family Streptomycetaceae; genus Kitasatospora; species Kitasatospora sp. NPDC088779. The sequence goes on from NZ_JBFBHW010000061.1 coordinate 44,404, forward strand.
GGTGTGGTCGGCGTGACCGTTCGGCCGGCCGTCCGTCCAGCCGTCCGTTCGACTGGCCGCCCGGCGGGCCACGGTCACCGCCATCATGGCAGGCGCGGGCCTCTTCCGGACAGCCGGGCTTGATGGATAATGTTGGATATTGTTGTTTCGTGTCGGATAGAGGGAAGAAGGCCATGGCCGGGACCCTGACCCAGCCCACCGCCAAGACCGCGACCACACTCGCGGACGGGCGACAGCTGATCTACTACGACAGCGGCGAGGCCGTCCCCCGGGACGCCGTCGACCGGCGCCCGCTCGACCCGCCCGCCCACGGCTCCGAGGTCCGGCTCGACCCGGCCACCGGAGCCTGGGTCACCGTCGCCGCGCACCGCCAGGCCCGCACCTACCAGCCCCCCGCCGAGGAGTGCCCGCTCTGCCCCTCCCGGGACGGCCGGCACAGCGAGATCCCCGCCGACGACTACCAGGTGGCCGTCTTCGAGAACCGCTTCCCCTCGCTGGCCGGCCCCCCGGCGGCGCTGGAAGGCGTCGACGGACTGCGGGTCAGCGGCCCCGGCGCCGGGCGCTGCGAGGTGGTCTGCTTCACCGCCGACCACGACGCCTCCTTCGCCGACCTCGACGAGCGGCGCGCCCGCCTCGTCCTCGACGCCTGGACCGACCGCACTGCCGAACTCGCCACCCTCCCCGGCGTCCGGCAGGTCTACTGCTTCGAGAACCGGGGCGCCGAGATCGGCGTCACCCTCGCCCACCCGCACGGCCAGATCTACGCCTTCCCCTTCACCACCCCGCGCACCGCCCGGATGGCCGCGCGCGCGGCCGAACACCGCGCCGCCACCGGCCGCAGCCTCTTCGACGACCTGCTCGCCGCCGAACGCGCCGACGGCGCCCGGGTGGTGCTCGCCGGAGAGCACTGGACGGCCTTCGTCCCCTTCGCCGCCCGCTGGCCGTACGAGGTGCACCTCTACCCGCACCGCCGGGTCGCCGACCTGACCGGCCTGGACGAGCCGCAGCGCGCCGAATTCCCGCGCCTCTATCTGGAGTTGCTGCGCCGCTTCGACCGCCTCTTCGGCGCCGGCCGGACCCCGTACATCTCCGCCTGGCACCAGGCGCCCGCCGGCCAGGAGGACGAACTCGCCCTCCACCTGGAGCTGTTCACCATCCGGCGCGCGGCCGACAAGCTCAAGTTCCTGGCCGGGGTGGAATCCGGCATGGACGCCTTCGTCAACGACGTCACCCCCGAGGACGCGGCCCGCCGGCTGCGGGAGGTAGCCCTGTGACCACGCCCCTAAGTACGCCCGTGACGACGCCCGTGACCACGCCCGTGGAGACTCCTGTGAACACCCCCGCGGCCTCCTTCGAAGAGCTCCACGGCCACGCCCCCGAGGGGGAGTGGGCCGCCCCCGGCCGGGTCAACCTGATCGGCGAACACACCGACTACAACCTCGGGTTCGTGCTGCCGATCGCCCTCCCGCAGGCCGTCCGCGCCCAGGCCCGGCGCCGCGACGACGGCCGGCTGCGGCTCTGGTCCGCCCAGGGCGACGGGGTGGTCGCCGACCTGGCCGTCGCGGACCTGGCCCCGGGCTCGGTGCCCGGCTGGGCGGCCTTCCCGGCCGCCGTGGTGTGGGCGCTGCGCGAGGCCGGGCACCCCGTCGGCGGTGCCGAGTTCCGACTGGAGAGCGACGTGCCCGGTGGTGCCGGGCTGTCCTCCTCGGCCGCCCTGGAATGCGTCGTCGCGATCGCGTACAACGACCTGTACGGGCTGGGCCTGTCCGCACCCGACCTCGCCCTGATCGCACAGCGGGCCGAGAACGACTTCGTCGGCGTCCCCTGCGGGATCATGGACCAGATGGCCTCGATGTGCTGCCGCCCGGGCGCCGCCCTGCACCTCGACAGCCGGGACCTGGCGATGCGGCAGGTGCCGCTGGACCTCGCCGGTTCCGGCCTCGCCCTGCTGGTCCTCGACACCCGGGTCAAGCACGACCTCGGCGACGGTGCCTACGCCGCCCTGCGGGCCGGCTGCGAGCGGGCGGCCGCGCTGCTCGGACTGCCCGCGCTGCGCGAGCTGACGCCCGCCGCCCTGCCGGCCGCCCTGCCCCGACTTCCGGAGGAGCTGAGGCCGTTGGTGCGCCACGTGGTCACCGAGAACGAGCGCGTCACGGCCGCCGTCGCCCATCTGGACGCCGGTCGGCCCGCCGCGCTCGGCCCGATCCTCACCGCCGGCCACGCCTCGCTGCGCGACGACTACCGGGTCTCCTGCCCCGAGACCGACCTCGCCGTCGAGGCCGCCCTCGCCGCCGGCGCCCACGGCGCGCGGATGACCGGCGGCGGCTTCGGCGGCTCGGTGATCGCCCTCGTCGACGCACCGGCCGCCGACACCGTCGCCGCCGCCGTCACCACCGCGTTCCGCGCGGCCGGCTACGCCGCCCCGCGCACCCTCACGGCCGTCCCGGCCGAGGGGGCCCGCCGCACGGGCTGACCGGGCCCGTCGGGGTCGGCGCGGGGAGCACGCCTTCCCGGGGTCACGCCTTGTGGTCCGCCGGGCGCTCCGGAGACGCCTCCGCGAGCGCCCGGGTGACCGCCTCCACCCCGGCGCGCAGCCCGTACACCGGCGTGCCCGGCTGCTGGCGCCAGGACTCGTCGATCCCGCCCGCGTCCACCGTGTCGAAGCCCAACTCGTCGATCAGCGCCCGCACCACGCGCTTGGCCGCCTCGTCGTCCGCCGCCACCGGCAGGGCGATCCGCTCCGGGTCGCCCTCCGGCCGCGGCCGCTCCAGCAGGTCCTGCGCGTAGGTGCCGTTGAACGCCTTCACCACGGGGTGGCCGAGGTGCCGCTCCGTCCACCGGCTCTCGGTCAGCCCGTCGTCCTCGATCTCGTCGATCCGGCCGTCGCGCTGCTGCGGGTAGTAGTTGCCGGTGTCGATCACCGCCGCGCCCTCGGCCGCGCCGTCCAGCAGCCCGGCCGGCAGGTCCGGCACGTTCTTCAGCGGCACCGTCACCACCACGACCTGCGCTCCGCGCGCCGCCTCGGTGGCAGGCACGGCCGTCGCGCCCGTCTCCTCGGCCAGGGCGGCCAGCGACTGGGGACCGCGCGAGTTGGCCACCGAGACGTCGTGCCCGAGCGCCGTCAGCCGTCGGGTCAGGTTGCCGCCGATGTTGCCCGCACCGATGATGCCGATCTTCATGTCAGACCCCTGTTCGCGAGTGTCACACGCTTGTCGTCCTGCCCCAACCACCCGGTGGCGCCGTCGATTCCCGGTGCAGGGTGGTTCTTCCGGACCCAGGGTCGGGCCGGGCCTGGCCCCGGCTCCACGGCCGTCGGGAGAGTGGGTGCCATGACCGACAACGCCCCGTCCGACAACGCCATGACCCGGGATCCCGCCGACCCCCGGGAATTCGCCGACCGCACCGTCCTGATCACCGGCGGCACCAGCGGCATGGGCCTCGCCACCGCCCGCCGCCTCCTCGCCGCCGGCGCCCGGGTGGTCATCACCGGCCGTGACGACGCCCGGCTCGCCCGCGCCGCCGAACGGCTCGACGGCGGCGACCGGCTGCTCGCCGTCCGCGCCGACGTCGCCGCCCGGGCCGACCTCGCCCGGCTCGCCGCCACCGTCCGGGAGCGCCACGGCGCGCTCGACGGCGTCTTCGCCAACGCGGGCGTCGGCGTCTTCCAGCCCGCCGCCGACGTCACCGAGGACGACTTCGACCACACCGTCGACGTCAACTTCAAGGGCGTGTTCTTCACCGTCCAGCACGCCCTGCCCCTGCTGGAGGCGGCCGGCGGCGGCTCCATCGTGCTCAACGCCTCCTGGACCCCGCACCGCGGCCTGCCCGACGCCCCCGTCTACGCCGCGACCAAGGCGGCCGTCCTCAGCCTCGCCCGCACCCTCGGCAGCGGCCTCGCCGCGCGCGGCATCCGGGTCAACTCCGTCAGCCCCGGCTACATCGCCACCGAGATGTTCCACGCGGTGATCCCCGACCCGGCCGCTCACGAGCCGATCCGCGCGCGCATCCCGCTCGGCCGCCTGGGCCGGGCCGAGGACGTCGCCGAAACCATCGCCTTCCTGCTCTCCGACCGGTCCTCCTACATCACGTCCCAGGACATCGTCATCGACGGCGGCCTGGTGCCCGCCGTCCAGGCCGTCGCGGGCTGACGTCCGGTTGATCCCCGGCTGCCCCCGGCCGCGCCCCGCTACCGCCTGCCCCCGGCCGCGCCCCGCTACCGCCTGCCCTCGGCCGCGCCCCGGTGCCGGCCGTGCCTGGTCCTGGCAGGGCCAGGCACGGCCGGCCGCCTCCGGGTGAGAATCATCCCCATGAACCCGACCAGTGCCCTGAGCGAGTTCCTCCGCACCCGCCGCGCCCAGCTGCGGCCCGAGGACGTCGACCTGCCCGACTACGGCGGACGCCGCCGGGTCGCGGGGCTGCGCCGCGAGGAGCTCGCCCACCTCGCCGGGGTCAGCGTCGACTACTACACCCGCCTCGAACAGGGCCGCGTCGGCAACCCCTCCGAAGCCGTCCTCGACGCCGTCGCCCGCGCCCTGCAACTCGCCCCCGACGAGTCCGGCCACCTCCACCGCCTCGCCCGCCCCACCCGCCGCGCGCCCCGCCGCCGCACCGCCCCGCAGCAGCCCCGCCCCTCCCTGCTGCGCCTGCTCGACCAGCTCGACCACGTCCCGGCGCTGGTGATGGGCCACCGGATGGACGTCCTGGCCTGGAACCGTGCGGCCGTCGCGCTGTTCGGCGACTACGGCGCCCTGCCGGTCGAGGACCGCAACATCGCCCGCGGCACCTTCCTCGATCCGGCCTCGCGCGAGCTCTATGGCGACTGGACGGCCTGCGCCCGCGAGAACGTCGCCTTCCTCCACCTGGAGGCGGGCCGCCGCCCCCACGACCCCCTCCTCGCCGAACTCGTCGGCCAACTCTGCGTCCACAGCGAGGAGTTCCGTCACCTCTGGGCCGAACACCCGGTCGCCGACAAGACCTCCGGCCGCAAGCTCTTCCACCACCCCATCGCCGGCCCCCTCGACCTCGCCTACGACACGCTCCGCCCCGCCGACGACCCCGACCAGGCCCTCGTCACCTACACCGCCGACCCGCACACCCCGTCGGACGACGCCCTGCGCCTCCTGCTCTCCTGGTCGGCGTCGGCGGCCCGCTGAGCGGCCCGCTCCAACGGCCGTCTGGCCGAACGGCACGAGATCCTGGGCACAAAAAGGCCGGTCGTAGGCCCTCGCGGGGGTCGAGGGCCTACGACCGGGGTTCAGGGGGGCGTTAGTCGAGGTCGTCGCCGAAGTCGGGGCGGATGCCCTTGGCGAACTGGATCTCGTCGTTGCTGGTACCGGCCGCGACCATCGGCCAGACCATGGCGTCCTGGTGGACGATGAAGTCGATGACGACCGGGCGGTCGTTGATCTCCATGGCCTGCTTGATGAC
>NZ_JBFBHW010000062.1:0-49519 GCF_040685395.1 Kitasatospora sp. NPDC088779
ACGAGCAGCGGGCGACGGCGGCGGACGGACATGGTGGCTCCCCGATGACGGTGCGTGCTGGCTTGCTGGACACCCACCATGACGGTCGGTCAGTGACTTTCGGTGGCACGTGTGGCGTCACAATCACCAGGACATTGCGAGGATCGGACTGTGACAATCGGTCGGGGCGCCGCGGGTTGACACGGCGTACTTCGGGCCGGTCAGAGCCAGCCGTTCTGGGCGGCCTTGATGCCGGCCTCGAAGCGGCTGCTGGCGTTGAGCCGCTCCATGATGGAGGCCATGTGGCGGCCGACGGTGCGGGAGGAGATGCCCAGGCGCTGGCCGGCGGTGTCGTCGGTGAGACCGTTACCGAGCAGGCGCAGCAGTTCGCGCTCGGTGGCGGTGAGTCCGGTGGTGGGGTCGCCGGGGGAGGCGGCGCCGAGCGGGACGGCGGTGTTCCAGGCCTGCTCGTAGAGGTCGAGCAGGGCGGTGAGGATGCCGGGTTCGGTGACGTGAAGTGCGCCCTTGCGGTGGTCCTCGGGGTCGATGGGGACGAGGGCCTCGCGGCGGTCGGCGATGACGATGCGCTGGGGGATCGTGGGGGCGGTGCGGACTTCGCCGCCCTGGCTGAGCAGCCAGTGGGCGTATCCGGTGACGTGCGGCTGGTGGCGGGTGGAGTCCTGGTAGAGAGTGCGGATGGTGATGCCGCGGGCGAGCGCGCCGGCGTCGCCGGGGCGGGAGGAGTCGAGGTCCTCGGGGTGCTGGTTTCCGGGCTGGCTGCTGAGGGCTTCCGTGGTGGTGGTGCGGCTCATCTGTTCCAGGCGGTGGTGGACGGCGTCCATGCCCAGCAGGCGTTCGCCGTGGGCGGCGTGGTGTTCGGCGCGCTCGGCGACCATGCGGGTGACGGCGGCGCGGGACGCGGCGAGGGCGGCCTGGCGGGCGGCGAGGTCGGCTTCCTGACGGGCGAGCATCTCGGCGAGGCCGACGGCCGGGTCGACGGCGCGCATCCGGCCGGGGTGGTCGGCGGAGGCGCGCACGAGCATGAGGGCGCCGAGTTCGTCGAGGCAGTCGTGGACCTGGGTGGCGGTGGTCGCGCAGCGCCCGGCTATCGCTTCGACGTCGTCGGCGGGGTGGTCGAGCAGGGCTTGGTAGACCTGTTCGGCGCGGGCCGATAGTCCAAGCGCCTGCAACATGGTGTCCCCCTTGTGTGATGATCCGTGAGCTCTCGTGGCTGTGACAGCACACGAAGCTTCATGATCCTTTCATGGGATGACACGGCCCTCAAGGTCGAATATCCGGCCTCGACGGCAGGCCGCGCCACCCAGTTCTGGTCATGTCCATGACGGTCTGTCCGGAGTCGGACAGGCCGGTTGGCGACACCCGCAAGGCCTTCCGAGCAGCCCCCCGACCGGCAAAGCTAGTGATCGCCGCCAGGAAGACAGCCCGGACGGCAGCCGGACGGAGCGTCAACCGCGGGACGCACCGATCGGAGAAATCCCTTCGTGTCAGCAACAGTTGAGGACAGCCGATCGTGATCCAGAACCGTATCGCCAAGGCCGCCGCGGCCATCGCCATCTCGCTGGGCGCGCTGCTCGCCGCCCCCGCCGTCCTGTCGGTGAGCACCCCGGACACCGCCGTCAACGCCAGCTTCGGCTGGGGCGGCTGACCCGCGGATGGACGTCATCTACGCCGCCCTGCACCGCAGGCAGAGCGCCGGGCCGGTCCCGTCCGGCGAGGCGGCTGGGGCGGCTGAGGCGGCCGAGGTGGCCGAGGTGGACAAAGCGGGCGAGGCGGCCGAGGTCCGCGCCGTCCTGTGGGCCCACGCCCGCCCCGACGACGGCCTCCAGCACATCACTGTCCGAAGCGAGGCCGACCGCGTCGACCTGCTCGTCTACCTCGCCAGCCGTGACCCCGCCGTCGACCAGGACACCCTGAGCCGGGCCCACGTCCTGATCGCCCGAGGCCACCAGGCCTCCCCCCTGATGCGCCGGCGCTACCAGCCACCGGCGCCCCCCGGCTGCTGAACCCACGCCGCCGCTGAACCCGCAGTACCGCTGCGCCCGCACGACGCTGTCCGGCATCCGACGCCGTCTCGACCTCGCAACCCGCAACCAGCAAGAGGAGTTCCGCCATGCCTTCGTCCACGCTGTCCACGCTGTCCAGGCTCGCCCACGTCGCCCTCGCCGCCTCCCTCGCCGCTTCCGGTGCGATAGCCGCGACGGCCGTCACCACCACCGCGGCTCACGCGGCCACCGCCGCTGTCTCCGCCTCGTCCTCGATCGACGGCAAGGTCACCCGCAGTGAGGTCATCCAGCGGGCGCAGTACTGGCTGGGCAAGTCGATCCCCTACAACCAGGGCGGCTCCTACCCGGACTCCAGCGGCCGCAACTACCGTACGGACTGCTCGGGTTACGTCTCCATGGCCTGGCACCTGGGCGCGAGCCCCAACACCCAAGGCATCGCGGACTCCTACACCTACGAGATCCCGCGCAGCGAGCTCAAGGCCGGCGACGTCCTCAACAGCTACTACAACCACGTCCTCCTCTTCGAGAAGTGGGACGACGCCGCGCACACCACCTTCTCGTACTACTCCTTCGGTTCCACCCCGGTGAAGCACGTCACCGGCGCGTCCATCAACGGCACCCTCGACTCGCACCCCAACAGCGAGTACAAGGCCCTGCGCTACAAGAACATCGTCGACGACGTCCAGACCCGGGCCACGAAGGCCGGCGTGTACCACTCGTCCACGCAGACCTTCTACGAAGGCGACAACGCGGGTTCCACGCTGGGCTCGGCGAAGTTCGGTAACGCGGGCTGGACCCCGCTGGTGGGCGACTGGAACAACGACGGCGTCGCCAGCGTCGGCGCGTACGACCCGGCCACCGCGACGTTCTACCTCAGCAACGACAACAGCACCGCCGCAGTGACCGCGACGTTCGGCAACCCCGGCTGGATCCCGCTGGTCGGTGACTGGAACGGCTCCGGCAAGGACAGCGTCGGCGCGTACGACCCCGCCACTGCCACGTTCTACCTCAGCAATGACAACAGCACCGCCGCAGTGACCGCGAAGTTCGGCAACCCGGGTTGGATCCCGCTGGTCGGCGACTGGAACAAGGACGGCAAGGACAGCATCGGTGCCTACGACCCGGCGACCCAGACCTTCTACGAGAGCAACGACAACAGCACCGTCGCGGGCTCGGTGAAGTTCGGTAACGCGGGCTGGACCCCGCTGGTCGGCGACTGGAACAACGACGGCGTCACCAGCATCGGTGCCTACGACCCGAACACCCAGACCTTCTACCTCAGCAACGACAACAGCACCACCGCCACCAGCTTCGTCTACGGCAGCCCCGGCGACGTCCCGATCGCCGGCCGCTGGTAGTCCGCCCCCAACCGACACGAGAGGAAGTCAGTCGAGCATGCCCGAGAACAAGTCGACCGCCCGTCAGACCGGTCACACCCGTCGCACCCGCTCGCTCGCCGCTGTCGCCCTGGGGGCGGCCGTCCTGTCCGTCGCCTCCCAGGCACCGGCCCAAGCCGCCTCGGTGGCCACCTGGGACAAGGTCGCCCAGTGCGAGAGCACCGGAAACTGGAGCATCAACACCAACAACGGCAACTACGGCGGCCTGCAGATCACACTGCCCACCTGGAAGGCCTACGGCGGCCTGGCCTACGCCTCCCGGCCCGACCTCGCCTCCAAGAAGCAGCAGATCCTCGTAGCGGAGAAGATCCTCACCGGCCAGGGCCCGGGTGCCTGGCCCAACTGCAACGCGGGCCTGAGCACCGACCACGCCAAGCCGTACTCGGACCGGATCGGCGCGTACGACCCGGCGACCCAGACCTTCTACGAGAGCAACGACAACAGCACGGTTGCGGGCTCGGTGAAGTTCGGTAACGCGGGCTGGATCCCGCTGGTCGGCGACTGGAACGGCGACGGCGTCGCCAGTGTCGGCGCGTACGACCCCAGCACCGCCACGTTCTACCTCAGCAACGACAACAGCACCACCGCCGTGACCGCGAAGTTCGGCAACCCCGGCTGGATCCCGTTGGTCGGCGACTGGAACAAGGACGGCAAGGACAGCATCGGCGCGTACGACCCGGCCACCGCCACCTTCTACGAGAGCAACGACAACAGCACCGTCGCGGGCTCGGCGAAGTTCGGCAACCCGGGGTGGACCCCGCTGGTCGGCGACTGGAACGGCGACGGCGTCACCAGCATCGGCGCCTACGACCCGAACACCCAGACCTTCTACCTCAGCAACGACAACAGCACCACCGCCGTGACCACCAAGTTCGGCAACCCCGGCTGGAAGCCCCTCGTCGGAGACTGGAACGGCTCCGGCAAGGACAGCGTCGGCGGCTACGACCCGGCCACCGCGACGTTCTACCTCACCAACGACAACAGCACCGCCGCCGTGACCACGACGTTCGGCAACCCGGGCTGGATCCCCCTCAAGGGAAGCTGGTAACCGCTCACCGACCGGCTCCCTGGACGCGAACCGGGGCCGACGGCGGGACTTGAGGACCGCGGCCTGACAACGCCGCGCACACCGGGCGGCGGCCTGCACCACGAGGTGCAGGCCGCCGCTTTTGGCGCGAGACTGGACGGTCAGACAAGGGAGGGCACCGATGTTGACCGATACGTCGACCAGCGCCGGCAGGGCGGTCCTGCTTCATGACCGGTACCCCACGCTGGAAGAACTCGCCGACACAGCACACCTGCTGGCCGCCAGACACCCGGAACTCTGCCGCGTGCGCACCGTCGGGACATCCCGCGCCGGCCGGCCGCTGGTGCTCCTGACGATCGGCCACGCCGCCGCCACCGCCAACGTGCTGATCGTGACGGGTGCGCACGCCGACGAGTTCTCCGGCCGCGCCGGCATCGTGGAACTGGCCCACCGCGTCCTCGCGCAGCCGTCTCTGCACCAGGCGGTGACCTGGAACTTCCTGCTCTGCCTCGACCCCGACGGAGCACGCCTCGCAGAAGCCGGCGCCGGCACCCGAAGCCTGCCCGAGTACTTCGAGCACTACTTCCGCCCCGCCGCCGAGGAACAGCCCGAGTGGGCGCCGGCGATCGGCGGGAGACTTCCCGAGAGCCGGACCCTCCTCGACCTGATCGACGACCTCCGGCCGTCCCTCCAGTTCTCCCTCCACAGCGCCGACGTCGGCGGGACCTTCCTCCAGTCGACCTGCGATCCGGCCGGCCTCGCCGAGCCGTTCGCAAACTCCGCCGCCGGACTGGGGATCCCGGTCGAGACCGGCCCCTACGACGCCTTCTGGCTGCGCGAAGCGGGCCCGGGCGTCTTCATGATGGCGCCGCACCACATCGACCAGCAGGAAAGCAGCACCGGAATGCTGGCGCCACCTCGCCCCGGCCAACCTCGCCCCGGCCAACCTCACACCGCCCAGCCCCAGCAGGAGACAGGAGGCGTCCGCGCCACCACCTGGTTCGCCCCCCAGCGCTACGGCGGCGAGACGGTCATCGTCGAGACGCCGGCCTGGGCCGGCGCCCACCTCGGGGACACCCGCCCGGCCGACGACCCCTACGCGCGCCTGACCGCCTGCGCCGGCCAGGTCCGGGAGCGAGGGCGCCTGCTCACCGACCTGATGGACGAAGCTCTGCCCCACCTGGACGACACCGCCCTGCTCCGGGCTGCGCGCACGCCGCTGACGGCAGCGCGACAACTGGCCCACGCATGGGACCCGCGGGCCGCCGGACAGCGCCTCCTCCACCCGACGCCCATGACGGAGGCGAAACTCGCCGGCATCGAACTGTGGGCCCACCGGATCCCGGTCCGCGCGGCGGCGCTGCTCCGCCGCGCCGCCGAGGCGGCCAAGGCACCCACCACACCGGCCACCGCCCGACTCGACCACCTCCTCCAGGACTGGTGCGCCCAGTACCAGCGGCGCTTCCAGCCGACCTGGCTGCCCGTCGCCCGCCAGGCCGAGCACCAGGCGAACACCGTCCAGGCAGCCGTGGCACTCAGCCGCCCGACGACGCCCGGCCCTCGGCGCGACCGGTAGAGCACTCCGCTGCCTCGGCACCGTGGTTGCGGCCGCCGGTCGAAGCCGCCTCAGAATCCCTCACGAAATGATCTCCGAGGTGGTTGGATCACTCCGGGAGCGTGGATCCGGGGGTGCGGGATGGCTCGACCGAAGCCGTGAGACGTCGATGACGAGTTGTGGGCAGTGGTCGAGCCACTGCTGTCCAAGGTCGAGCGTCGGGTTCGGCATCCGGGGCGCGAACGGCATCCGGACCGGTGGCAATCACAACGACGTCACCCAGCTCATCCCGCTACTCGAAGCCGTGCCGCCGGTACGCGGCAGGCGCGGACGCCCCAGACGTCGCCCGGAGATCGTGCTCGGCGACCGCGGCTACGAACACGACAAGTACCGCCGCCTTGTCCGGGCTCTCGGAGTGAAGCCGGTGATCGCCCGACGCGGTACCTCCCACGGCTCTGGTCCTGGCACTCAACGCCGGTTCGTGGAGCGCGGGTTCGCCCATCTGCACTGGTTCCGCCGTCTGCGGATCCGCTGAAGAGATCCGCGACGAAATCCACGAAGCCTTCCTCACTCTCGGATGCGCACTCATCTGCCGGCGGCGGCTTGTCTCCCTACCTCGACAGCATCGGAACCCAGTGATCCATCACCTGGCGCAGACGCTGGCGATGGTCGGCGATCCAGTCGTCCGGCGGGACGAGCGGGATCCGCACAGTGACCATGGACCTGGACTCGTCCTCTACGACCACTTCCGGACAGTCACGCTCGCCGGTGAGCTGGATGAAGATGGACGGCCCTCTGCTCATCTCCATCCACGCAACGTCCTCGCCGGCGTCGAGCCGGTCCAGCGCGTCGGCCCAACTCTCCATCTTCGAAACGGACAACGCCAGGTCGATGCGGCCGGACACGAAGGGCGTCTTGACGACGATCTCGGCGTCGAGCCCGGTGGTCCACCTGAGGTTACGCCCCAGGACGTTGACTGTGACGCTGTTCCCCTCGTCATCGGCGAGGTAGATGAGCTCCCTCGGCGACCTGTCGCCCATTGCTGCCCTTTCGTCGGCGAGTAGTAAGAGATCCTCGCTCGGCCGGAAGGCATCTTCCACCCCATTTTGTTGGGAGTTCTCAGCGTGCTGAGGGGAGGTCGGCTCCCAGCGTGGCTTTGTTCATGAGAACCGGCTCTGGCCAATTCCAAGGAGCTGGACCAGAACCGGTTCTTTTGTGAACAAAGCCACCCAACGCCCGTCGCGTGGCGGCGGCGAGGAGTGTGAGGGGGTCCGGGGCGGCGTGGGCGGTGCGCCAGGCGATCACGTGGTCGGGACGGACCAGCAGGGCGCCGTGGTCGCCGATGCCGCAGGTGTCGGCGGGCCGTTCCGTTGCCGGGGCGATCCGGCGGGGCAGGAGTGCCGTGTCGAGGAAGGCGTTGTGCGGATCCAGCTCGCGTGCGGCCCGGATCCAGGGGTGTCCTTCGGGTCCGGCGAGAACCAGGTAGCGGCCGGCGCGGACCAGGTCGAGCGTGGAGCGGGGCCGGTCCGTGTCGGGGAGCGGCAGGTGCGGCAGCCGGGTGCCGGGCTCGCCGTGCCAGCGTTCCGGCTCGTCGGCCGCCGGGAGGGCGGCGGCCGGGTCGTCGCCGGGGACGGGGTAGCGGTAGCCGATGGCCACTGCCGCCTCGCTGAGCAGCGGGCGGTCCTCGATCGGGACCCGGGCGCGGTCGCGGGCGCGCAGGAGTGCCTGGTCCACGGTGATCCGGCCCACTGCGCGGCGCTCGGTTTCGTAGTCGTCCAGCAGCCGCGGGTCGGCGTGGCCGCGCAGGACCGAGACGAGTTTGGTGGTGAGGTTCCAGGCGTCCTGGATGCCGGTGTTGGCCCCGAATCCGCCGGTCGGCGGGGTGACGTGGGCCGCGTCGCCGAGCAGGAAGACGCGGCCGGCGCGGTAGGAGTCGGCCAGCCAGCCGCCCATCTGCCAGGGCCGGTGTCCGGTGAGCGTGAAGTGCGATGGCGCCAGGCCGAGCGCGCGCGAGACGATGCCGCGGCAGCGCTGGACGTCGAACGCGGCTGGATCCGTGGTGTCGGGGTCGTAGGTCACCGACACCGTCCCGCGGTCCTGCGCCGTGTTCCAACTCAGGAACGCGTGCTCGGGTGGGCCGGTGAAGGCGAGGGCGAGCCGGCGGCCGTCGAGCACCTGACGCAGGTCGGCTTCGAAGCCGATCTCCATGACGTGCGCGACCACCTCGGTGCCGCTGCGGCCGATGCCCAGGTGCTCGCGGACGGCGCTGCCGTTGCCGTCCGCGGCCAGCAGGTAGTCGGCGGCCACGGTGTAGGTGGCGCCGTCGGCGCCGCGGATCCGGGCCACGGTGTGGTCGTCGTGGCGGCGCAGTTCGAGAAGGCGGTGGCCGAGGCGCAGGTCGGCGCCGGCCGCAAGGGCGTGGGCGCGGACGACCTCCTCCAGGTCGGCCTGTTTGACGAAGGCGCTGGGGCAGGGCGAGAGGCGGCTGAAGTCCGTTGCGGCCGGTAGCCGCCAGCGCCGCAGCTCCGGGCCGTTGAGCGAGGCGACCACCGCGGCGTGTTCGGCCGGTGGGAGTCGGTGCTGGACGGCGTAGACGTCCTGGTCGGCCCCGACCGAGCGGTAGGCCTCCATCGTTCGCGGATAGAACAGCTTGGCGCGCAGCCTGGTCGAGACCGCGGAGTGCTTCTCGACCAGGACGGGGGTGATGCCCCGGGCCGCGAGGAACAGGGCGGCCGAAGCCCCGACGATGCTGCCGCCCACGATCAGGACGGGGACGCGTGCGGGCGGTGGCGTCGGGGCGGCAGCGGACGAAGCGGTCTTGCTGTCGGCCCTGGCGGCGGGAGCGATGGGACCTGGCACGGGCATGGACCCTCCAAAGGAAACAGAACAGCTCTGTTCCATTATTGCCCGCTGGCGGCCCCCTAACGCAACAGGCCTGTATCGTTACTGGCGTGACCACGGAACTCCCCAGCCGCCGCGGGGGCCGGCAGCGTGACCCCGCCACCGACACGGCCATCATCGATGCGGTCCTCGGCATGGTCGCCTCGGGCGCCACCCTCACCGGCCTGTCGCTGGTGACCATCGCCAAGCAGGCCGGGGTCTCGCGCAACAGCGTCTACCGGCGCTGGAAGACCAAGGACGAGCTCTACCTCGACGTGCTGGAGACGATCAACGAACCGCGGCCCTTGCCGGCCGGCGCCGACACCCGCGCCGACCTCGCGGTCCTTCTCCAGGCCCTGGCCGAGCGCGTCGTCGACGAACGGGCCAGCAGCATGCTGCGCGCTCTCAACGCCGAGGCGGCAACCTTCCCGCGGCTGCACAGCCGTTACTTCGAAGAGATCGTCACTCCCCGCCGGAATGCCATGAACCATGTCCTGCGACGCGGCGTGGAACGAGGAGAGATCCGCCCCGACATCGACCTCGACCTGGTCTCCGAACTCCTCGTGTCCCCCCTCCTCGCCCGCATGGCATCGGGCAGCACCGACCAGCTGGACCCGGAACGGGCAAGCCGGCGGATCATCGACCTCGTCCTCGACGGTGCGGCGCCCGCGCCGAGCTGAGGAGAAGAGCGGACTGGGCCGCGGCCTCCGCCGCGCCGACACCGCCTCCACGTGCGCACGGGCGCGCCCGTCCGGCACCGCGTCGTTCATCGGCATCGGGTGCCGCCGGGCCCGGGTGGGGCATTGCGTGCCAACTGCCTTGCTGACATCCTCAGTTGGCCGTACCGGTCCCGGCGGTCGGGCAGGCCCCGCACCGCGGGCGCGGCTCGTGCGGCTCGTACGGCTTTGTAGCGGGGCGGTGGGCGCAGCAGCAACAACGGTGGGCGGCGGTCGTGGTGCGTGCGCGGGGAGGCGGCGTGTGGGGTGTGGCAGCGCGTGCGGCGGTGCGTGTGGCGGCGGGGATGCTGGCGGTGGCGCTCCTGACCGGGGCGGTGTGGCTGGCCTGGTGGCTGAGCGCGGAGCGGATGGGCGCGGCCATGGGGCTGGGCCCGCCGGACGGCGTGGTGCTGGTGGACCGCTGCTACGAGGTGTCCGACAGCGAGGGCAACAGCGACGGCACCGACTGCCAGGGGCGGTTCACGCCGGCCGGCGCCTCCGCGGGCGAGGCCCGCCCGATCGTGGTGAACGGCACGACCGGCAAGCACCGGGCCGGCACCCGGCTCCCGGTGCGGCTGGTGCGGGGCGTGGCCTACGAGCCGTCGTCGGCGCCCGCCGTGAAGTACGGCATCGGCGCGGGCATGATTCTCGTACTGGGCGCGGTGCCGGCCGGCTGGCTGCTGGTCGGAGTCCGGCGTGGTGAGGCCCCGGACGCCATGACCCTGGTGGTCGGCCTCCTCATCGGGCTTACGGCCGTGGCGGTCCTGGGCATCGTCGTCGGCTTGCTCGCAGGCCTCGTCGAACTGGCGCTCTGAGTGGGGCCGGCAGGTGTCCCGTCCCGCCGAAGGCCGGGCCCGCGCCCCGGTGGTCGGTGCCCCGTCGGCTCGTTCTCCTCGGAGGCTATGGCGCGCGGACCGTGGTCATTCCCCTCGCGTACGGGGCCGGGCCGTCGACGCGGTGCTCACCTGGTGATGTCGCCGTCCGGCACGTCCCGGACGGTGACCTCCTTGCCCTGTCGGCCCAGGATCTTGGCCACCACGTCACCGATCCCCTTCGCGTCGCCCGTCGGCTCGGGGACCGACCCGTCGGTGTACCGCTCGATGGCCTTCTGAAAGTAGGAGGGGTTCCAGGCCCCGACGGCCCCGCTGACGTCGACGGCCGCCACCCGTCGGCCACCGACGGCACGCTTGATGGCCGGCAGGACCTCGTCCGAGTAGTACTTCCCCGGGACCTGGAACAGGCTGGCATGGCCGCCTACCTTACCGCCGTCCCGCAGGTAGACGGTGACGACCAGGCAGCTGGTCACCGACGGGTAGGTGATCGTCCCGTGCGGACCCACCTCGCCGACCTCGCCCTCCGTGATCGAGAGGGTGGTCGCGGGCGCACCGGCCTGCCGGACCTCGGCCACCGGGCCGGACGCAGCGCCGGGCCCGGCGAGGTCCATGGTCCCGGCAGCCCTGCCGAACGCGGCCCTGACGGAGCCGACGGAGCCGACGGAGTTGAGGGAGTCGACCGCCTCGGTGGGGGCCGGGCCGTACGCCTGCTTGCCGGCCCCCGGCCAACCGGCCGACGCTCCATCGCCCCCGCCTGCCGCGCAGGCCGCCAACACCAGCACCGCGCCGACGGCCGGCCCGATCCTTCCCACGCACCGCTCGGACACCACGAACCTCATGACCCCACACCCCACGAATCCGGTCTGCACACACCCGCGCACGCACGCGGCGACACATGCTCCCGGGCACGAACGATCTCGTCAACCCAACACCCACCACCCACCACCCACCACCCACCACCCAACAACCGACGGCCGACGGCCGGCTGCCGGGGGTCACCGCCGCCGGTCGTGCAGCCGCCGGCAGCGGTCGCCGTGGTCGACCCGGCCGGGGGAAGGGAATCGGCTCCGATCGTCGCCGGGTCAGGCGTTGGGGGAGTCGGTGATCCACCGCAGGATGTCCTCGGCGACCTCCACCGGGGCACGGTCGGAGCTGGTGAAGGCCGTGGGGACGAGTTCGCGCAGTTCGTTGGCGTCCCGGACGGCTTCCTCGACCTGCTCCGCGCTCCAGCCGCGGGCGGCCAAACGGACGCGGCGGTCGTGGTCCGCGCAGTCCAGCCGCGCCCAGACGACCTCCGGGGCGTCCGGCACATCGGCCGCGGCGGCCTCCCACTCGGCCGGGGTGATGGGGCAGGACACCAGGACGGGCCCGCCTCCCCGCGCGAGCATGCCCGCGATCCGCACCCACAGGCGGTTGTAGTCGGGCCAGATGCCGGACGCGTCCGGGGAGGTGATGTCGATACCGAGCAACCGACCGTCGTCGTCGGGCAGTTCGTCGAAGTCGACCACCGTGACCGGCCGTTCCCGCAGCCGACCCAGAAGTGTCGACTTGCCCGCCCCCGGTGCCCCGGTGATCAACCGCACCACAGACCTGACCATGACGATTCCAGCCCCGCTTCCGTCGATGACCGGTACCCCGGATCCCGAGTGCCCAGCCGACCATAGCGGGACACCTGCCCCTCGTTCCTCAGGGTCCGGCCGCAAGCCGCCCTCCGGTGCCGCAACATCCGTGTTCTGTCGGCGAGTTCGCGTTGATCCGGTGACGAACCGGTCGGAGGCAAATCACCGATCGGGCTGCGCGTCCCGGCCGGGCTGGCGGAGACTGGTGCGCGGCACGGGGGCGGGGAAGCGGCGTGCCATCGGCTCGACGGTGCCTCCGTGACGTCAACGAGAGACAGGAGCTGCACATCCCATGAGCAAGCGCACCTCTCGCACAGTCGCGGCGGCCGTCGCCGCCGCCACGGCCGCGGCCCTGGCCGTGGGTTCGGCACCGGCGGCGGCCGCCAACCCTTACCCCGGGGGTATCTCGGTCGGGTCGCCGCCCATCGAGCCCGGTACCTACTCCAGTGAGCTCAAGGCCGCCAACGGCAACGGGGACAGCGTCTCCTTCGTCATCGTGGGGGACCTCACCCGTAACGAGAACATCAGGACGTACATGTTGCTCTGGAGGGCGGACTGGTCGACCGAACCACTCGCGCTGCTGCCGGGGGACGCCGGTGGTAGTCCGGTCGGGATCAACAACGCCCGTACCGTGGTGGGGACTTCCGCCGCGCAGGTCGGGGGCCGGCAGCACGCGGTGCGATGGACTTCCCCGTCCACACCGACCGAACTGCTTCCGCTGCCCGGCGACACGACGGCGGCCCCCGCCGCGATCGGTGACAACGGCACCGCGGTGGGGTCCTCCTGGGGCGCGGCGACCGCGAAGCACGCCGTTGCGTGGCCGCCGAGCGGTGCCCCCGTCGTCCTGCCGCCGCTGCCGGGTGACACCGAGAGCGAGGCCGTCGCCGTCAACAGCTCGGGTACGGCGGTCGGCTACTCGTACCCGGCCGGCGGTATCGTCTCCCGGCGGGCGGTGGCGTGGAGCCCCGACGGGACCGTCACCGCGCTCGACGTGCCGGCGGGCTACGTGACCAGCAGCGCGGCCCGCATCACCGACTCCGGCGTCGTGATCGGGGTCGGCCGGCCGGGCGGTGAGCCGGGCGCGGATCACGCCCTCGTCTGGAACGCCGCCGGCGCCGTCTCCGACCTGGGTGCGGGAAGCCAGGCGAAGGCCGTGAACAACGCGGGCACGGTGGTGGGCAGCCTGGGAGGACAGGCAGCGCGCTGGGCCGTCGACGGCACGCCTCTGCCGCTCGCGCCGACCACGCTCACGAGCGTCGCCACCGGTATCAACGACCAGGGCGTCATCGTCGGGTACACCAGTGACCCGTGGCCGGCCCGCGCCCAGCTCTACGCGCAGCGCTGGAACCCCGACGGGTCCGTCATCGCGCTTCCCGAGTGGTCGAAGGACTTCCCGTACTCCATGCCGTTCTTCGTCACCGACAGCGGAATCGTCCTGGGTGAGCTGCTCCTTCGAGGCCTCGCGGGCTACGGCAAGCCGTTGACCATCCGCTGGACCATGTAGCTTGCACGGCCCGGTGCCGTCCTGACCTGACCCGACCGCCGTGGGGCGTCACCCCGCCACCGGAGGAGCGTGTATCGGTGGGATGACCGATGTGCGAGGGACGGGTGCACGGACATAGTCCTCGGGAGAGCGTTTCCGGGCGGCCGTGGTGCGCCCGGTCTTCGAAAGGGGCCTTTCTGTGCACACGTATGCGGACCTGGTGTTTCTCGACGGGAAAGTGGTCACGGTCGACGCGGAGTTCTCCGTCGCCTCGGCCCTGGCGGTGACCGGCGGGCTCATCAGTGCCGTCGGCGGGCGCGAGGACGTCGCACCGCTCATCGGACCGGGCACCCGGGTCGTCGATCTGCGGGGGGCGACGCTGCTTCCCGGCATCAACGACTCGCATCTGCACGGATGCGCCTTCGGCATGGCGTCGCCGCCGCTCTCCCTCCACCTCGGCCACCCCGCCGTGCCCTCCCTCGCGGACGTGGCCGAGGCGGTGCGGGAGGCCGTCGGCCGGGTCCCGGACGGGCAGTGGATCACGGGGCACGGCTGGGACACCGGCTACCTCGACGAGTGCGTCGCCGATCCGTCGCGGCTGCCCTCGCGGCTCGATCTCGACGCCGTGAGCCCGGACCACCCGGTCGTCCTGTACTCCTTCTCCGGGCACGCCACCTGGGTCAACTCCAAGGCGCTGGAGCTGATCGGGATCGACCGGCACACCGTCGCGCCGCCCGGCGGGGCCATCGTCGTGGACGAGGCGGGGGAGCCCACCGGGCTGCTCCACGAGGGCGCCCAGGACCTCGTCCAGAACGCGCTGCCGGCGCTCAGCCGACAGGAACGGACCGACGCGGTCAGGTCGGCCCTCGCCACGCTCGCCCGGCTCGGCGTGACCAGCTACACCGAGCCCGGGCTCGGCCCCGGCGGCGACGGCATCATGCGGGGCGCGCTCGGCACGGAGACCCTCGACGTCTACCGCCGGCTGCTGGCCGACGGTGAACTGACCGCCCGCGTCGGCGTCCTGCTCCTGCCCACCGGAATGGCCAGCACCACCGAGGAGTTCACCCGCGGCCTCGCCGCGCTCACGGCCCTCGGCGAACCCGGCGGGTCCGGTGGGTCCGGTGGGTCAGGCGGGTCCGGCGAACCCTTCGAACCCGCCGCCCCCGGCGGCGCCGATCCGCGCCGCCTCGCGATCCACGGCGTCAAGGTCTTCGCCGACGGTGTCGTGCCCAACAAGACGGCCTGGATGCACGAGCCGTACGTCGGCGGCGGCTGCGGCTCGCTGTGCGTCGGCGGCCGGAGCGACACCGAGCGCAGCGCCGAGATCGCCGCCATCATCCGCCACGCCCACGCCGCCGGGCACCAGGTGGGCGTCCACGTCACCGGCGACCGGGCCATCGACACCGTCGCGGACGCCTTCGCCGCGGCCATGGCCGAGCACCCGCGGCCAGACGCCCGCCACTACGTCATCCACGGCGACTTCCTCACCGCGTACGGCATGGAGGTGCTGGCCGCGCACGGCTTCGGCGTCAACATGAACCCCACCATCAAGTGGACCGTCGCCGACATGGAGGAGGACTTCGTCGGCGCCGAGCGGGCCGCCTACGCCTGGCCCTACCGGGACGCCATCGACGCCGGGGTGCGGGTCGCGAGCGGGTCGGACGCCCCGGTCACGTTCCCGGACTGGCGCCAGGGCGTGGCGACCATGGTGCTGCGCGAGTCGAAGGCCGACGGCCGGGTCAGCGGTCCCGAGCAGCGCATCGGTCTGGCCGAGGCGATCCGCACCTACACCATCGACGCGGCCTGGCAGGACTTCGCCGACGACTGGAAGGGCTCCCTGGAGGTGGGCAAGGTCGCCGACCTCTGCGTGCTGGACGGGGACCTGCTCGCCGCCGATGCCCACGACATCCCGGCGATGCCCGTCGTCCTGACCGTCGTGGACGGGCAGATCGTGCACGACACCCTGCGCGATTGACGCAACCCGGGCACATGATCATCCTTGGATGATGGCAACACGGCGCGGCGGTGCGGACATCCTGGAGGCGGCCCTGCGCGTGCGCGAGGCCGCCAGGAGCGCCACGAGCGGTGCGGGCGGCGTCGACGCGGTCCTGGCGGCGCTGTCGGAGGTGGTGGAGTACGACCACGCCTCCCTGACCAGGTGGGATCCGCTGCGCCGGCGCCACACCACCCTGGCCGGGAGCTACCCGGACGACGCCACGGCCTACATCGAGACCCGCCTGCACCGCGACCCGGTGTTCCCGGTGCTCCGCAGGCCGGCCCGGGGCGCCCTGTGGCTCGGGGACGTTCCCGGGCGGCTCCTGGCGGCATCCCCGGGCTTCCGGGAGGTGCTGTGCCCCCTCGGTATCGAGGACGGCGTGGCCCAGTGCCTCTTCGCCGCCGACGGCCGGTACGTCGGCATGCTGAACGTCAGCACCCGCGGGCCGCGGCGCGCGCCCGATCCGGCGCGCGCCGTGGTCACCCTCCTCACCGAGGCCCTCGCGGCGGCCGTCACCGCCCACGCGGGCCCGCCACCCGAGGCGCTCGCCACGCCCGGCCCGGCCGCGAACGCGCCCCGGCCCGGCGGGCTCTCGCCACGCGAACTCCAGGTGCTGGCCGAACTGACCGCCGGCCGCACCAACCGGCAGATCGCCGAGCGCCTGCACATCACGCCCCGCACGGTGGGAACCCACATCGAGCACATCCTCGCCAAGCTCGACCTGCCCAACCGCGCGGCCGCGGCCGCCCGGGCCGCCGCCTGGGGCATCGGCCCCTCCCGCTGACACGGCCCCACCAGCACGAACCGCCTCACCCGCCCCGCAGACGCACGCCCGCCCCAGCCGGGCCAGGCCGGGCGGACGTGTGCCTACGGCCGGTACTGCTCGGCGAGGTCGCCGTAACCGCCGGACGTCCAGACCGCCTTGCGGAAGTCCGCGAGGACGAGCGCCTGGGCGCCCTGCCCGGCGGTGGGTGGGAAGTGAGCGGTGCCGCACCGGGCGCAGTACCAGGCCTGGTTCCAGAGCCGCTCGGCCTGCGGCCGGCCCTCCAGACGCCGCCGTCGGCTGAGGAGGAGCGCGGTCGCACCCGCCAGCAGGGCGATCGCGGCGGCTAGGATCACGACCCCCAAAGCGGGACCAGGGCGTCGTTCGCGTCGGCGAGCGGGGCCGTCCTGGTCGACCGCGCGACACCTCAGCCCGAAAGAGCCGTTCTTGAGTGCCGCTCACCCCCTGACGCGCCTTGCCGTGACCGCAGCGACCCTCGCCGTCCTGGCCAGTTGTTCGTCCTCGCACGGCAAGGAGCCGCACCGGCCCGGAGTCGAAGCCGCCACTCGGCTCGGCCCAGGCGAAGGCCCGGACCTACCGCCCCCGGCTGGCACGGCAGCACCCTCCAGCGCCGCCCCGAGCGTGGGGAGTCCGGCGGACTGGCCCACCGAGCCGGTGGCCGCCGCCGAGGCTCCGACGGTCAGGAGCCAGGTGATCGAGCCCGGGTACACCGGCGAGTCGTATCTGAACCACCTGGCCACCACCTGGGGCATCACCATGAAGGCCCGGGAGAAGGTCGACTTCCCCGGCCGGCCGACGGTCTGGCACGCCTCGGGCGTCAAGCAGGACGGGAACACCGCGATGTGGATCGCCGCGGCGTGGACCATCGACGGCGACTTGACGACCTGGTCCTGCCACGTGACGGCCACCGCCGCGAAGCAAGCCGATTTCCTCCATGATTGCGCCGGCCTGGATCACCCAGGAGCGGAACCGGAGTCCACCAAGACCTGGCTGGACGCCATGAAGCCCAGAGTGGACACCGCCTTCGCCGCCGGCCGGGCCCCCATCGACAGCCCGCTCCACCGCTCCGGCCCGGTGGCCTTCATACTCCAGAAGGGACCCGACGGCACGTACAGCGGCGACTACTACGAACTGCGGACCTTCGGCGTCGGTTCGAGCTGATCGGTTGACTCGGTGTGGAGGAAGCGGGTGTACCGGGGATCGGAGGCACTCTCCATTGAGCGGAGCGCGCGGCGTCGGGCCTGCGGGGAACCGCCCGGGCAGGACGCCGTTCTGGTGCCCGGCGCCGTGCCAGCCTGCTGTTTTGCGGTCTGTGCGGTCTGCTCACGAGTGGCGTGCCGCCCCTGGTGTTTCGGTGGTGGGTCACTTGCATGAGGCGCCTTCGTGTTTGATCGAAGGGGATGGGTGGAGAACCCGTGCTGGCGCCGCGTCGGCCACTGCCACCTGGAAGGGCGACATCAAGTCTCAGATGTTGAAAAGGCGTTCAGCGTTGGTGTGTGCGATCTTGTCGCGGTCCTCGGGGCTGAGCGGAGCGGTTTGCAGGAACGTGGCGTGTTGGACGGGGTCTCCGAAGGGATAGTCCGTGGAGAACATCAGCCGGTCGGCTCCGAACACCGTCAGCGCACATTGCAGGGGAGCGACGGTGGTGTACCCGCTGATCGTGAGGTGGACGTGGGAGCGCACCGTGTCGGCGACGGACTCGTGCCCCGGCCGCAGACGGCTGAGGACCTCATCGGCACGCAGCAGGGAGAACGGCAGGTTCTCCCCCATGTGCCCGACAATGACCTGCAGACGCGGGTGCCGGTCGAACACACCGCCCAGCACCATGCGCAGGACGTGCATCCCGGTCTCGGCGTGCCAGCCCCACCCTGCTGTCACCAACAACGCAGCGACAGCCGGGTCGAGACCTGCTCCGTATGCCTTGATGACAGCAGCCGGCGGATATGTCGGGTGCAGGTATACGGGGACCCCGAGCTCCTCCGCCGCCGCGAGGACCGGTTCGAACTCGGCGCTGTCGAGGAATCGGCCACCGGTATGGCCGTTGATGATGACTCCGCAGAACCCCAGATCGCGCACCGCACGGAAGGCTTCGGCTGCGGCGGCTTCAGGGACGGGCATGGGCAGACTCGCCAGCGCGCGGAATCGCCCCGGGTACTGCCGGATCGCCTCTGCCGCCCGGTCGTTCAGCGCCCGCGCCAGGTCAACCGCACGCGGACGAGGTACTTCCTGAGCGGCCGGAGCGACCACCGACAGCACCTGGACATCGATGCCGGCCGCATCCATGACCGCTATCCGACCCGCGCCGAGATCCGCCAACGGGCCCGCCGCAGCGGGTGGTAGGCCATACCCGGCCATCACCTCCTTTCCGTGCTCGGACGGCAGGAAGTGCTCTTCGACAGCGATCAGTCGCATGCGTTCCTCGTTTCCTCGACGACGGCGGCCGCGCAGGCCCGCGCAGGCCCGCGCCGGCTTGCGCACCGAGTATCCGGATCGGCCCGGATCGGTCGCAACGAGTCCGCGGGCGTATGCCGGATACCGCGCGAGAGAGAGCCCGGATGCATGGAATCCATCGACTCCACCCGCACACTCGCCGCCGACCCCGGCCCGGACCTCGAACTGCGCGCCGAGCTGCTTCGGGAACTGGCCTCCTGCACCTCGCCCGCGCCGGGCTCTCCTCTCCCGGCCCCCGGACCGTCCCCAAGCGATCCCCCCTGCCGCTGACCACCGCCCCCTCGCAGTGCGGCGACGAGCTCGCCCACGGACACGGCACGCGTCACCGCCGCTGCCACGGCTACGGCCCAGCCCGGCCCGGGCCTCGGCCACTCAGCGGGACCGGGAGAACCCGCCGGATGCCGCACGGTTCTGCGGCACGGCCTCCGGGGCACGATCGTCACATGCGAATCCTCGTTCTCGGCGGGTCGGTGTTCCTCGGCCGCGCCTTCGTCACGGAGGCCCTGGCCCGGGGCCACGAGGTCACCGTGTTCAACCGAGGCCGTTCCGGACCCGACCTGCCGGGCACCGTGACGGTGCCCGGCGACCGCCACAATGCCGCGGACCTGGCTGCGCTGGTCCAGCGGGCGCCGGGCCCCGACCGGGCCTGGGAGGCGGTGATCGACACCAGCGGCCAGCAGCCGCACGCCGTCGCCACCTCGGCCCGGTTGCTGCGCGAGCACGCGAGCCACTACGTCTTCGTCTCCTCGGTCCACGCCTTCGCCCGATGGCCCGACCGGCCGGTCGACGAGGACTCGCCGCTGCACGACTGCCCGGCCGACTCGCCACCCGGCCTGCCATTCAGCACCGCGCTCAAGGCGGGCTGCGAGCGGTCGGTGCTCGAACAGTTCGGCACCGATCGATCGACCGTCCTCAACTGCGGCCTGCTGATCGGCCCGCACGAGAGCATCGGGCGGCTGCCCTGGTGGTTGGAGCGGACGGCGCGCGGCGGGCGCGTGCTGGCCCCCGGCAGGCCGGACCTGCCGATCCAACTGGTCGATGCCAGGGACTTCGCCGCCTTCGGGCTGGACCTGGGGGAACGCGGCGTCGGCGGCCGGTTCGTGACCACCTCGCTGCCGGGGTCGAGCACCTACGGCGAACTGCTCACGGCCTGTGCGGCGGCCAGCGGTTCGAACGCCGAACTGGTCTGGGTTGAGGACCAGCGGCTGCGCGCGGCCGGCGTCCGGCCGTGGAGCGAACTCCGACTCTGGTACCCGGAGTTCGATGACAACGGGAGCGCCGGCGCGATCTGGCGGGCGGACTCCCGGGCAGCTGCGGCGGCCGGGCTGCGCTGTCGCCCGCTCGCCGAGACGGTGCATGACACCTGGGCCTGGCTGCAGGAACGCGGCCCGCGCGAGGAGCCCTACACCCAGGGTCTACAGGGCGACGTGCTCGGCATCGATCCGCAGAAGGAGCGCCGGATCCTGGCGGGCGAACTCTGACGGCGAACCCTGGCGGGCCCGCCGAATTCCCATCGCGGCGGCGGCCCGGGCCTGCCATGACGGCCCGCCATGGCCTACGAACTGTTGCTCACCGGTGGTGGTGCGGGCGTCGGAAAGACGACGGTCGGCTGGGAGGTGTCGGCAGTGCTGCAGGAGACGAGCACGGCGCACTGCCTGATCGAGGGCGACTTCATGGACCAGATCCACCCCACCCCCGTCGGCGACCCCCACCGCTCGGCGATCACCGAACGGAACATCGCCGCGCTCTGGTCGAACTACGCGGCGCTCGGCCAGCACCGCCTCATCTACACCGACACGGTGAGCATCCTCGAAGCGCCGATGATCAGCCGGGCCATGGGCGGCCGGGGGACCAGAGCCACCTGCGTGCTGCTCACTGCCGAGGAGGCGACCGTGCGCGGGCGTCTCGCCCAACGGGAGATCGGGTCCCAACTGAGCGCCCACATCGAGCGCAGCCTGCGGATGGCACGGCAGTTGGACGAGCAGGCCCCGGCCGGTACGGTCCGCATCCCGACCGACGGCCGATCGGTTCAGGACATCGCCGCGCACGTCCTCCGGACCGCCGCCTGGTAGCCGGGGACGGGCGTCCTCTCGGTGCTGCCGTTCGAAGGCCGCACCCAGCGCCGAGAACGGACACCCGGTGCCGAGAACGGACACCCAGCGCCGAGAACGGACACCGGGCACCCCGCTACGACGTCGGCAGGACCGTCCGGCGCCCCGAGGTGCTGAGACGTCGGCGGCCCCGGAAGATCCTGACGGACGGAGAACGCGTTCAGTTCGGGCAGATGCCGCGGGTGTGGTCGACCGTGGCGGCGGCCTGCGAGTAGCGCCACTCGGGTGCCAGCAGGTTCGCGTCGAGCTGGGCGGCCGCGTCCGGGCTCTCCACCAGATAGCCGAAGTCCTGCAGCCAGGCGGGGTAGAGGTTCTTCGAGCCGACGAAGAACACCGAGCCGTCGACCGCGACGACCTTGTGGTGCAGTGCGTACGGGTGACCGTCGGCCCAGGTCGCGGTCGGCGCCGCGCGGAAGGAGGCGAGCTGGAGGTTCCGGCACATGGTGGCCCTCGCGCCGGACGCGTCGCCGGTCCGGGCCGCCAGCCGGGCCTGGAGCGCGTCGCTGATCTCGGAGAGGGATTTGATCTGCGAGTAGCCGCCGCTGCCGACCGTGCCGCGGTTGGCCGGGTCGCTCACCACGATGCGCACCTTCACGTCGGCGGCGAGCTTGGCGGCGAGCAGGTCGTAGAGGCGCAGGTCGTAGCGCGGCAGCGGCGGGCAGGTGCCGTTCAGGTCCTGCTGGGAGATCTCGATGTGGCTGGTGGCGCCGGCCACCAGGGCCCGGAGCGCGCTCTCCTCGGGGTTGACCGTCTCGTAGTCGCGGTCGCCGTTGGTGTTGTCGTGCAGGGCGACCAGGCCGCACTTGGCGTCGGAGGCGGCCGGCAGGTCCGGCTGGTGGGTGGAGGCCGGGTCTGCGCTCCGGATGCCGACGTCCAGGCCACCGATCGCGATCACCGGCAGGTTGCCGGTGGCCGGCACGGGGCCGGGGTTGGCGTCCTTCTCCAGGTTCGGCAGACAGGGCGCGCCGTTGCTGGAGGCGAACCAGGCGCTCGACAGCACTCCGGTGTTCTTGCAGGTCCAGCCCCACAGGGTGTCGAGGTAGGAGCCGGCCGAGGCGGCGGCGGGGCCGGTCAGCGCGAGGTCGACGTCGGACACCGGGTGGGTGGTGTCGATGTAGTCGTCCTTCCAGTTGTTGATGCCGCCGGTGATCACGCTGCGGCCGTCCACCACCAGCAGCTTGGAGTGGTTCCAGGACAGGGCGGTCCTCGAGGTGGTCATCGAGGCGACGTTCAGCGTGACGCCGGCGGCGGCCGGGCCGAGCCGGGCCAGCAGGTCGTCCCGGTAACTGGTCGGCAGCGCGGTGATGTTGTAAAGGGGGGGCGGCCCCCACCAGGACCCGCACGGTCAGCTTGTTGCCCGCCGCCACCGAGGCCTTCAGGCCCGAGACGATCGCGTCCTGGAACGCGCCGTCGGGGAACGGCGCGAGGGTGGAGATGTGAGGCCCCTTAAAAATACCCGATAGTAACTTGAGGGTGTGTCAGGGGCCGGTCGGGATCCGCCCGCTGGGGCTGACGGCCCGGCTGCGCCGAGATCGCTCGTCGTCGGCAGTGTCCGGAGATGGGGAGGAATTTCTTTCCGACCGCCTGCAACCTTTGGCCGGGCTCCACGTCTATGACAGTGAGAAGCGGGGCCGTGGTCGCCCCCCCGGCCGCACACAAACCTGCTGCGGCCCGCTCGCCATCAGTCATTCAGTCATCAGTCATCAGCGCGCTGCTGCGGCCTGCCCGCAGCACGGTTTCAGGGGAGAACTGTGTCCGCCATCGTTCATGTTCGTCGTACCCGTCGTGCCATCGTCGTCGCCGCCGCCCTCGGCGTCGCCGCAGTCTGCGGATCGGTCGTGGCCGCCGCCCCGGTGGCCTTCGCGGGAGAGCCGTCGCACACCTCGCTCTCCGTCCAGGCCCCGGCCTCGGTCGGATTCGCCGGTGGGCCGGTCGAGTTCACCGAGGACATCACCAACTCGGGCCAGGAGAGCACCGGTTACAACCTGGAGCTGCAGACCGTCACCGAGGTCGGAACGCCGCCGGACGCGATCGTCATCGACTACAGGGACCCGGCCGACGGTACGTGGAAGTCGGTGCCGCTGGTGATGACCGGCACCTCCGGAGGCGTCGTGTACGACGGGACGGTGCCCGGGCTCACCGTCCCGGCCGGGGGGACCCTCAGGGTCGACCTGCGGATCGGCGCGCCGATGGGCCTGCCCCACAACGGCGCCACCAACGGTGGCTTCCGGTCCATCGCCCTGCATTCCGCCGTCGTCGTCGACCCCCACGAGCCGGCGCAGGCCGAGGTGACCCGCACGATCAAGGTCACCTCGATCACGAGCTCGCTCGACCACGTGCCCGCCACCGCCGTCGCGGGCGGCGCGCCGGTCGAGTTCGACGCCACCCTCGACAACCCCACGCCGTCCGACTACACCAACCTCGGCAACGTCCTGTTCGTGGACCGGTACGCGACCGTGCAGGTGCGTACGGCGGACGGGGCCTGGCGGACGCTGGACAAGGTGGCCGGAATCGCGCCCGACGACCCCTACGGCGTGTACCTCCAGGGCCGTGACTCCAGCCTCCGATCGGGTGACAAGGCCGTCGCCCGGGTGCGGGTGTCGTACGACGCGAAGACTCCGGCGGGCACCACCACGCTCGGCCCGTGCGTGTTCGTCAACGAGGGCCAGCCGTTCCGGGGAACCACGGACTGCGGTGCCCGCTCGACGATTCAGGTCCTGCCCGCCGCCACGAAGGCGCCCGAGCCGAGCCCGTCCTCCTCCTCGGCGCCGTCGGCCCCGGCCGGCGCCGCCGTGCCGGTCTCCGCGTCCTCCCCGAGCGCCCCGAGCGCCCCGGCTCCGGCGGACCCGTCCACCACCTCCACCGCGCCGTCCATCCAGCAGGCCCGCGTCGCCGACGCCGCGCAGCCTGCCGCGCCGTCATCCGTCCAGCTCGCCTCCACCGGGGCCGACCACACCGCGGGCCTCGCCTTCGGCGGCCTCGTCCTGACGGCCGCCGGGGCCGGCGCCCTCTGGCTGCGCCGGGTGCTGCGCCGGGCCTGAGCACGCACGGCGAGCCCGAACGCGAAGGAGCCCGCCATCCTCCCCGGGTGGCGGGTTCCAGCCGCGGGCGGCCCGTCGGGCGCGCGGCGTCAGCGCCGGCGCGCGGATGCGGGTGCTGGCCAGTACCCGCCCACCGAGGAGGCCCAGCCGGAGCTGCGGGCCGCTCTCTCCCGCCCGGATGCCGACGACCGGTCCGCCGCATGGGCGGCCCCGTTCCGCGGGAACGGGGCCGCCCGGGGGAGCCGGTCAGCGTCAGTCGCAGTGCGGCAGGGACTCCTGGCTGCTGTCGTAGCTTCCGTTGGAGAAGTTCCATGTGACGGTCTGACCGTTGCAGTTGTGGCCGCCGGCGGTGAAGTTCCAGTTGCCGTGGTAGAGGCGGGTGTTCGAAACACCGGTCACCGGAATGTATCCGGAGTCCCACCACCACGAGCCGACGTTCGGCTGGGGCGAGCCCGTGTTCGAGTTGTAGTTCGAGCTGGACTTCACGTCGATCAGTCCGCCGTGCCAGTTGCCGTTGACGTAGTTGGTGTTCCAGAGGTTGATCTCGGTGTAGGCCTGCTTGCTGCAGGAGTTCCAGGCGAGGTAGGCCCGACCGATCGACTGGCCGCCGGCCACGATGGTGCGGGCAGGTCCGAGCACCTGGCCGCAGTCGGCCGCGCTGGCGGTTCCCGCTCCGACCGTGGCGAACGTGAGGCTGCCCGCGATGACGGTGAGCACAGCCGAGGCCGCGCGCATGCGCGTGCTGATCCGCATGACTCTCCTTGGGGAGAACTTCGAGGTGACTGTAGGTCACCCGTTGGCACCAATGCTTCCACCGGACGCGCACGCGGTCTATACGGATGACGTCAAGGGCCCGCTGGGGCGAGTTCACCCGGACGCCGCGACGAGGATGACGCCGGGCCGGGGCGCCGGGACGCAGAGTGGAAAGTCTGAAAATAATCTCGCGAAAGGGACGCGGCAGTGTGCGCAAGAGCCGGAGCGGGCCTCAGGGTGGGATCCGTCCTGGGCGGCCTGATGTTGACGGCGTGTTCGACCCCCGCCCCGCATGCCGTGGACGGCAGCGGCGGAGAGCCCCGCGGCAGTGCGGTGGTCATCGCGGCTGATCAGGAGGCCGGGCGGGCACCCGTGCCGGGTGGTCCGCCGCTCGCTGCGGCCGACCCGGGGCCCGGGCAGACCGACCCGGGGTCCGGGCAGGCCGGCGTTCGGGGCAGTGCGCTGATCGTCGCGGTCGATCAGGCGTCCCGGCAGGTTCTCGTCCTGGACGGCGAGACGGCGCGGGAGGCCGAACCCGAGGCCGACCGGTTGCCGGTGGTGTGGTCGTGGACCGCTGACGGCGACGATCGGCTGGCCGACCTGGAGCCGGCCCGCAGCTGGGCCAGGCCCACCGAGGCCAGGGACGTGGTGCTCGACGGTGAAGGCTCCCTCCTGGTCACCGCCTCGGGTGGCCTGGCAGCCCTGGTCGACACGGCGACCGGCACGCCGATCTGGGCCACGGACCTCGGCACCTCCGTCAACCCCCACAGCGCGGAGCTCCTACCGGACGGCAACGTCGCCGTGGTCGCCAGCACCGGTGGATGGGTGCGGCTGTACGCGGCCTCGGAGGGGCCTCGCAGCACCACCTATACCGAGCAGGAACTCGACGGGGCCCACGCCGTGCAGTGGGACGAGGGCGCGGAGCTGCTCTGGGTGCTCGGGGACGACACCCTGCTGGCCCTCCGGGTCGGTGGCACGCCCGACATCCCCTCCCTCACCCCCGAACGCAGCGTCCCCCTTCCGGAAGTCGGGGGACACGACCTCGCACCTGTGCGCTCCGCGCCGGGGACGTTCTGGCTCAGCACCGGCGACCGCCTGTGGCGCTACGACTCACACCTCGACCGCTTCGAAGCCGTCGGGCTGGGCGCGGAGGACTCGGCCCGCGGGATCAAGAGCGTGGGCAGTGAGCCCGTCACCGGTCGCCTGCTCACCGTCACGCCCGATCACGCGGGGCCCTGCTCCTGGTGCACCTCCGCCGTCACCTTCCACCACCCCGACGGGACGCTCGCCCTGACCGGAACCGAGCTGTACAAGGCCCGCTGGTGGACCACACCGCTTCCAGGTCTGGGCCCGACGAACCGACCCCGGTAGCGCGGTCCTCCGGCAGCCGCGGGCCACGCTCGACGCCGAGGCGGGGCCTGCGGCGTCCTCGCCGTCGCGGCGGCCGTCGCGGGCGCCCGACCTGGCGGCAGTCCGACCCGCGGCAGTCGCCGTGGTCGTGCCGCGGGTGTGCGGGTCCTCAGCTCCGCAGGTCCTCAGCTGATGTACACGGCGGCCCCGCCCCGGCTTGCCGCGCCTCGCCCGTGTCAGCGGGGGAGAACGGACTTCACCAGGTCGTTCGCTGAAATGAGCCCCAGCCCCGGGACGGCGTCCCGCAGCACCTTCACGGCCCGGACCGGGTCCAGCGCGGGGTCGACGTCCGCCGCGGACAGGATCCGGCTTGCCCACCGGCGGACACGCTCCTCGTCCGCCACGATCATCTGGCGATCCACCACACGCAGCGCTGCCTCCAACCCGGGCCGCTCCGCCGCGCCCGCCGTCTGTATTTCCGCCAGGAGCTCGGCGCGGACGTCGTCCAGGTCGTGCAGGACCACGACGGGGTGTGTGTTGTTGGTGAACACGCGAGTTCTCCGATCAGAGCACGAAGCTGAGCACGAAGCAGGGCAGGAAGCAGGGCAGGAGGCGGGCGACTGCTTGGTGGGCTCTCGTGTCAGACCTGTCGCCGGCTCCCCGTGGATTCCAACCTAAACCACCATCCGAACCTCCCGCTGCTGCGCCAGTGGCAGACTCCCTCGCCACGGCAACGGTCAGATCATCCGCACCACCGCGAAGTCGGTTCCAGCGAACTGATGTCCCATCAGCTTGCAAGTCCCATATCCTCGCGTACGAGGGGAGGCCAACGGACCGTCATGACCGCCTCCCGCCTCCGCACACCGCCGTCGCACCGCTGCGCGACACGAATCCACTCGAACGAACCACGCCGTCAGCCGTGCAGGCCTTGGTCCGGCGTGCGCCGTGCGACGCCTCGTCCCGCCGCCGTCACCTTCGTCGACCACGTCGCCGACGTCCTGGGCGAGTCCTCCACCAGCGATGAGCCCGCGACCCCGGATGCCGCCACGCTGTCGCCCGGGCGCCTCGCCGAGCCTCTGCGACCACCATGTACTGGAGATTCCGATGCCCGCCCCCGGACCGACGACCAACGCCCCGCCGGTGAACGGGATACCGCCCGGGCGTCCGTTCTCCTGGCGATTCACCACCCCGTTGTTCGTCGGTTCGGCGCTCAACCCGATCAACAGCTCGCTGATCGCCACGGCCCTCGTACCGATCGCCCACGGACTCGGCGTGTCGATCGGGCAGACCGCCGCGCTGGTGACGGCCCTGTACCTGGCCAGCGCGATCGCCCAGCCCACCGCGGGCAAGGCCGCCGAGGTGTTCGGCCCACGACGGGTGTTCCTGGCCGGAATCGGACTCGTCATCGTCGGAGGACTCATGGGCGGCGCCGCCGACAGTCTTCCGATCCTCCTGATCAGCCGAGTACTGATCGGGTCGGGCACCTCGTGCGCCTATCCGACGGCCATGCTGCTGATCCGCCGCCGCGCCGAGGACGCCGGTCTGGACAAGCCGCCGGGCGGAGTGCTGGGCGGCCTGCAGATCGCCGGCATCGCCACCGCCTCGCTCGGACTGCCCCTGGGTGGTGTTCTGGTGGCCGCGCTGGGCTGGCGGTCCGTGTTCTTCATCAACGTTCCGGTCGCACTCGTCGCGCTGGTCACGACAGTGGCCTGGGTCCCACCCGACAGCCCACCGGACCGCCCGTCCGACAGCCCACCGGACAGCCCGTCCGACAGCCCACCGGACCGCAGCCGACGCGCCCGTGACGTCGCGGCCGCCTTGGACGCCATCGGCATCGCCGGGTTCGCCGCCGCGATGATCACGCTGCTGCTGTTCCTGTTCGCCCTGCCCGACGCCCACTGGTACCTGCTGGCGATCTCCGCCGTGCTGTGGATCGCCCTGGTGCTGTGGGAGCTGCGAGCCGGCACCCCGTTCCTCGACCTGCGCCTGCTCGCCGGCAACCGGGCCCTGACCGGTACCTACCTTCGCTACGGCCTGGTCCTGGTCTGCGCGTACGTGGTGCTCTACGGCGTCACCCAGTGGGCCCAGAGCGTCCGGGGCCTGTCCGGGACCGAAGCCGGACTGCTCCTGTTGCCCATGACGCTCATGTCCGGCCTGGTGATCTCGCTCGTCTCCTGGCACAACCCGGTGCGCGGACCGGTCATGGCAGCGGCCCTGGCCTGCCTCATCGGATCCGCCGGCGTACTGCTGCTCAGCACCTCGGGCTGGATCGGATGGGTCGTGGTGGTCACGCTCATCTTCGGCGTCGCCATGGGCACGTCCGGCGCGGGCAACCAGACCGCCCTCTACGAACACGCTCCCGCCGAACAACTCGGCACCGCCTCCGGCCTGCTGCGCACCTTCGGCTACCTCGGCTCGATCGTCGCTTCCGCAATCACCGGCATCGTCTTCCGCACCCACGTCTCCGACCGCGGCATGCACCTCATCGCCTGGATCATGGTCGGCGTCGGTGTCGTCCTGGTCCTGACGACCCTCGCCGACCGCACCCTGCGTACCCGGCCCGCCCCCTGAGCAGGTACCTGTGCTCCATGGCCCCACAGGTTCGCTCGACTGTGTGTGGGGAGCCGAGGTGTTTCGGGAAGACGTCGTCGACCCGGCCACCTGCGAATGTGAACGGGGGAGTGGGTTCAACGCCTCTTTGCTGCGGGGGTGTTTCGTTCCCATGTACATATGCCCAGATCACTGGCGTCGCGCACCAGTCGTACACAGACTCGCATCTGCACGATCGTGCACCCGGCTCTCGCCCCAGAAGGTTTCTACCTGCATGCGTACCTCCTCCAGACCCGACGTTCCCCAGGCGCACCCGCCGCACCTGGTGGGGAGGTGCCGTCCGTGCTCCGGTACGTGACACGCAGGGCGGCGGGCTGGTTCCTGGTGATCGCCATGGCCACCAACGCCACATACTTCCTCGCCAGTTGGTTCCTCGACCCGCGCTCGAACTTCAAGGAACTGCGTCCGGTCCGCACCGAGGAGCAGATATCCCGGGCCCTGGCCCCCTACAACCTCGACCCGCACGAGCCGCTGCTCCACCGCTGGTGGGACTGGCTGACCAGCGTGGTCCTGCACTTCGACTGGGGCCGCTCCCCGGTCGGGGTCGAGGTGAACGGGGAGATCGGCTACCGCTCCCTCGTCAGCGCCGAACTGGTGATCGGCGCGACGGTCCTGTCGGTCGTCGTCGGTGTCGCCCTCGCGGTCCACACCGCCTCGCGCCAGTACGGCTGGAGGGACCGGGCAGCCCAGGCCCTCTCCATGGCGCTGTTCAACGTCCCGGTGTCCATCGCCGCCCTCGCCCTGGTGCTGCTGGCCATCCGGCTGAACGAGCAGGCCGGTTGGCACTTCCTGTACGTCGCGGGGGAGAACTCGCCCGGCGTGGAAGGGTTCTGGGCGACGGTCGGTGACCGGCTGCTGCACCTGATCCTGCCGACGCTGACGCTCACCCTGACGGGCTACGTGGGCTACCACCTCACCCAGCGCTCCCTGCTGCTGGACGTCATCGGTTCCGACTTCGTGCGCACCGCCCGGGCCACCGGGCTCACCCGTGCCCAGGCGATCCGCCGGCACGCCCTGCGCACCGCCCTGATCCCCACCGCACAGTCCGTGGCCTTCAGCATCCCGGCCGTCTTCACCGGCGCGGTCCTCACGGAGACGATCTTCGGCTGGAACGGCATGGGCCAGTACTTCATCCAGACCATCGGCAAGAACGACGTGCACGGCACCGTGGCGACCGCCGCCTTCGCCGCCGCCCTGACCGCGATCGGTGCGATCCTCGCGGACATCGCCACCGTTCTCCTCGACCCGAGAGTGCGGGTGAGCTGAGATGGGCACCCCTGTGAGCCCCGACGCGACCTCCGAAGGCGTACTCGCCATCGCACCCGCGCAAGCCGCCGATCCGCCGCCCACCGGGCCCACCGGGCACGATGGGCACGACTTGCACGACGGGCACTATCTGGGCCGTCGCCGTCTCTACCTACGGCGCTTCCTGCGCAACCGGATCGCCGTCGCCGGCGTGGTGATCTTCCTGCTGCTCGTGCTGTTCAGCGCGCTCGGCGACCTGTTCACCCCGTACGGCTACGCGGACGCCGACTTCTCGGCACTGACCCAGGCCCCCAGCGCCGAGCACTGGTTCGGCACCAACCAGGGCGGCAACGACGTCTACGCCGCCGCCGTGCACGGCCTCCAGCGCTCGCTGGTGATCGCGGTGAGCGTGTCCGTGCTGACCGTCGCCATCGCCGCGGTCGTGGGCGCGGGCGCGGCCTACTTCGGGGGCCGGGTGGAGAAGACCACCCTCGCCGTCATCCACTTCCTGCTGATCGTGCCCTCCTTCCTCATCCTCGCCCTGGTCTCGCACCGGCTGGCGGGCGACTGGCGGGTCCTCATCCTCGTGCTGACGGTGTTCGGCTGGATGTCCACCGCGCGCGTGGTCTGGTCGGTGTCCACGTCCCTGCGCGAGCGTGACTACGTGCGCGCCGCGGAGTACATGGGCGTGCGCCCCCTGCGCATCGTGGTGCGCCACATCATCCCGAACCTGGGCTCACTGCTCATCGTCAACCTCACCCTGGGCGTGGTCTCCACCGTGCTCAGCGAGACCGCCCTGTCCTTCCTGGGCTTCGGCGTGCAGACCCCGGACGTGTCGCTGGGCACGATGCTCGCCGACGGCGCGGGCACCATCACCAGCGCCCCATGGCTCTTCGCCTTCCCCGCCGGGCTGACCGTCCTGCTCACTGTCTCGATGACCTTCGTCGGCGACGGCCTACGCGACGCCCTCGACCCCACGTCCACCACCGGCGCGGCAGGAGGCCGACGATGACCCTCGCACCCGCCCACCACACCGGGCCCGCGGCCGGCTCCCCGGCCGGGCCCACCGAGCCCGCACCCGTCCTGTCCGTACGCGACCTGAGCATCTCCTTCCCCTCCGAGGCCGGACCGGTGGAGGCCGTGCGCGGCATCGGCTTCGATCTGCTGCCCGGGCGCACCCTGGGCATCGTCGGCGAGTCCGGCTCCGGCAAGTCCGCCACCGCCCTCGCCGTCATGGGCCTGCTGCCGCCCACCGCGCGCCTCGGCGGCCGGATCCTGCTGGGCGGCCGCGACCTGGCGGCGATGGACGACAAGGGCCTCTCCCGGGTGCGCGGCAAGGACATCGGCATGGTCTTCCAGGACCCGATGTCCGCGCTCACGCCCATCTTCAGCGTCGGTCGGCTGCTCTCCCAGGCCCTGCGCGTGCACCGGGAACTGTCGAAGAAGGACGCGTGGGAGCAGGCGGTGGAACTGCTCGACCTGGTCGGCATCCCCGACCCGCGCGAACGCGCCAAGTCGTTCCCGCACGAGTTCTCCGGCGGCATGCGCCAACGCGTCGTCATCGCCCTGGCCATCGCCAACAAGCCCTCGGTCCTCGTCGCCGACGAGCCCACCACGGCGCTCGACGTCACCGTCCAGGCGCAGATCCTCGACGTGCTGCGCCTGGCCCAGCGCGAGACCGGCGCCGGCCTCGTCCTGATCACCCACGACCTGGGCGTGGTGGCGGGCCACGCCGACGACGTCGCCGTCATGTACGCCGGACGGATCGTCGAGCACGCGAGCGTCGACGAGCTCTTCCGCCGCCCCACGATGCCCTACACCGCCCGGCTGCTGGCCAGCGTCCCCACCGTGGACAGCGGCGTCGAACGGCCCCTGATCCCGGTCGGCGGCGAGCCGCCCTCCCTGGTCGGCCTGCCCGGCGGCTGCCCCTTCGCGCCCCGCTGCGCGGTGGCCCAGGACGTGTGCCGGACCACCGAACCGGACCTGACCGCATCGGACTTGACCGCGCCGGACTCGACCGCACCGGAATCGACCGCACCGGTCGGGCAGCGCGGCCGCGTCGCCTGCCACCGTGCGCGGGAGATCGCCGACGGAACCCTCGACCCGGCCGGGCGCGCCGCTCCCGTGCCGCCGTCCCGCGCCGGAGAGCGGACCGCGGGCGAGGTGGTCCTGCGCGTGGAGGACCTGGTCAAGACCTTCCCCGTCACCAAGGGGGCCCTCCTCAAACGCCGGGTCGGAACCCTGCACGCGGTCAACCACGTCAACTTCGAACTGCGCGCGGGCGAGACCCTGGGCCTGGTGGGGGAGTCCGGCAGCGGCAAGACCACCACGCTGCGTGAGGTGCTGCGGCTGCGCGCCCCCGAGGGCGGTCGCATCGAAGTGGCCGGCACCGACGTCGCCACGCTGCGGTCGGCGGCCCAGGTGCGCGAGCTGCGGCGCGACGTCCAGATCGTCCTCCAGGACCCGACGGACGCCCTGGACCCCCGCCTGACCGTCTTCGACCTGCTGGCCGAACCGCTCCAGGCCGCCGGTGCCGACCGGACGGCCATCCGGTCCCGGGTCACCCGTCTCCTGGACCTGGTGGGCCTGGACCGCGCCATGGGCGACCGCTTCCCCGCCGCCCTGTCCGGCGGCCAGCGCCAGCGCGTCGGCATCGCGCGCGCCCTGGCCCGCGAGCCGAAACTCCTGGTCCTGGACGAACCGCTGTCCGCGCTGGACGTCTCCGTGCAGGCCGAGATCATCAACCTGCTCGCCCGACTGAAGCGCGAACTGGGCCTGGCATACCTGGTGGTGGCGCACGACCTGGCCGTGGTGCGCTACGTCTCCGACCGCATCGCGGTGATGTACCTCGGGCACATCGTCGAGTCCGGTGCCACCGAGGAGATCTTCGCCCGACCCCGGCACCCGTACACCCAGGCCCTGCTGTCGGCGATCCCGGTGCCCGACCCGGAGCGCGAGCGCCACCGCGAGCGCGTCGTCCTCGCGGGCGAGCAGCCCAGTGCCACCCGGCTGCCGGAGGGCTGTGTGTTCGTCGACCGCTGCCCGCTGTACCGGGAGGCCGACGAGAGCGTACGGACCCGCTGCCGCACCGAGCGGCCGGCGACCGTCGGCGCCCCGGACGGCTCCGACCACCAGTACGCCTGCCACGCGGTCTGACACCCGCCCCGTCCCACCCCCTTCTCACCGATTCCCACCAAGGACAACCCATGCGCCGGAAGCTCGCCCTGCCCCTCGCGCTCGCCGCGGCCGTCTTGGTCGCCGCCACCGCGTGCTCCTCCTCGTCCTCCTCCTCGTCTGCCTCCGGAGGATCCCCCGGCGGATCCTCCGGGCCGAACGCCGAGAACGCCGCCAAGGTCGCGTCCTCGGTCACCGACTACAACCCCCAGCCGTACGAGAACATCAAGGACGGCGGCACCTACACCACCGCGGGGACCTTCGACGAGCAGGGCAACCCCTTCAACGTCAACGGCACCCTGAACTCCTCGCGGATCTGGTCCTGGTACAACGCCCACGCCATCACCTACTCGCCGACCGGCGAGGTCCAGTACAACCCGGACTACTACAGCGACGTGAAGGTCTCGGTCGAGGGTGGCGACCAGAAGGTCGTCATCACCCTCAACCCCAAGGCCGTCTTCAACGACGGCACCCCCATCGACTGGCGGGCCATCGAAGCCACCTGGAAGGCCAACAACGGCTCGGACAAGGACTACGCGGCCTCCTCCACCGACGGCTACGACCGCATCACCTCCGTCACCCGGGGCGCCGACGACAAGCAGGCGGTCATCACCTTCAAGGGCGTCAACGCCTCCTGGTCCGCGCTGTTCACCACCTTCCTGCACCCCCAGGCCGCCACCGTCGACAACTTCAACAAGGCGTACGTCAAGACGGCCCACCCCGAATGGGGCACCGGACCGTACACCGTGGGCACCTGGGACGAGCACTCCGGCAACATCACCTTCGTGCGCAACCCCAACTGGTGGGGCCGGCCGGGCAAGCTCGACAAGCGCGTCTACGTCAACCTGGAGAGCGCCGCCTCGATCAACGCCTTCAAGAACGGCGAACTCGACTACGCCCCCGTCGGGACCGCGGAGAACCTCAAGCAGGTGAGGACGGTCAAGGACGCCGAGATCCGCAGCGGCGGCAGCCCCTTCGAGTACGCGCTGTACCTCAACGCCAAGTCCCCGTTCCTCGGTGACGTCCAGGTCCGCAAGGCGGTGCAGGAGAGCATCGACCGTCCGCAGATCACGAAGATCCGGTTCCAGGGCCTCGACTACACGGAGCCGCTGCCCGGCTCGGCGGTGCTCTACAGCTTCCAGCAGGGCTACCAGGACAACGTCGCCGCTGTCCTGAAGTACGACCCGCAGGAGGCGCGGAAGACCCTGGACGCGGCCGGCTGGAAGCCCGGAGCCGACGGCATCCGCGCCAAGGACGGCAAGCAACTCGAGCTCGGCTACACCGTGCTCGGCGACGACCCCATCGAGAAGGCCACCGCCGGCGCGCTCACCGCGATGCTCAAGGCCGTCGGCGTGAAGGTGAACGTCAACAAGGTCTCCGAGAACGACTTCTCCAAGGTGCTCAGCGACCGCCGCTTCGACCTGTTCATCTCCGGCAACCGCTCGACGGACCCCTTCGGCGCGCGATACCTGTGCGACTTCTACTGCTCGGACCGCGACTCCAACATCACCGGAGCCGGAACTCCCGAGCTGGACAAGGAGATCCGCGCCACCGGCGAGATCGCCGACCTCGGCCAGCAGGTCGCGGCCGTCAACAAGGTCGAGCAGAAGGCCCTCCAGCAGTACGCCTTCCTGCCGCTCTACAGCGGACCCTCCACCTACGGCATCAGGAAGGGCCTCGCCAACGTCGGTGCCACCATCTTCTACAGCCCGCTGCCCGAGACCATCGGCTGGCAGAAGTAGCACCGGCGTTCCGGCGCCCCTGCGGGGCCCGCTCGTGAGCAGCACCATTTGACGAGCAGGGCCGAGGACGCCGCGGCCCAGCAGCTCGCCGCCGCCCCCGGGCGCTCCCGCCCGGGGGCCGGGGCGCCTCAACATCGGCCGCGCGCCTCCGGGTGGACGGCGCCGGGGGTGTGGAGCGGTGGCCGGGTGTCCGTCCCGCGTGCTGGAGAAGGGGGGATCTGCACCACGCGGGGCGGGGGAGCGGGTACGGGCGGGGGCCGGGACCAAGCGTGGGGCGCGCGGCCCGTCCGTGGGCGTGGGACCGGGTGTGCAGGGAACGCTCCGCCGGCCGGCGCGAGGTGTGGACCGGCCGGCGGAGGAGGGTGATCAGGCCTGCGAGCGGCGGCGCGAGGCGACGACCGCGCCGGCGCCCAGCACGACGGCCGCGCCGGCGGCGGCGCCGAGCTGCCCGAGCGGGGCGGTCGAGCCGGTGGCGGCCAGCGAGCCACCGGCGGTGCTCCGGCCGTCCGTGGTGGCGGTGGTCGTCGTCGCGGTGGTCGTCGTGCCGCCGGCGGCCGAGACGGGGGCGACCGTGGCGTCGGGGGTCACGGTGGTGACCGCCCGGGTGGTACCGGAGCCGCTCCGCGAGGTCTCCGTAGCGGTTTCGGCAGAGGTCTTCGCGGCGGCCTGGTCCTTGGCCCGGGCGGTGAACTGGCCCTCCTTCAGGAAGGCCCGGACCTCCGCGATGCCGCCGTCGAGCGCGGCGAGGCCGGCCTTGCGGACCTCGGGCCCCCCGGCCTCGACGAGCTGCGAGACGTGGATCCGGTCGTCGCTCGCCCGCAGCGGCTCCAGCTGCGTCTTCAGGAAGTTCTCGACGTCCGCCGCGCTGCCGGCGAGCGCCTTCTCGGCCGCCTCCCGGACGTGGCGGCCGGTGCCCGCGTCGGCGAGGACGTCCTGGACCTTGGCGCGGTTCTCGTCCTCCGCCCGGGCGACGTACTGGCCGGTCTTCAGGAAGGCGCGGACGTCCTCGACGGTGCCGGACATCGCGGCGTTGGCGGCCTTCTTCACCGCCGGGCCGCCGTGGGACATGATCTGGCTGAGCAGGACCCGGTCGTCGTGCTCGGCGGCCGTCTTCAGCCCCGTGTCGAGGAAGCGCTCGACATCCGCGGCGGTTCCCGCCAGTGCCTGCTGGGCGCCCTCGCGCACACCCGGTCCGCTGTTCGGGTCGTCGAGGAGCTGCTGCAGCTTGGCGCGGTTCTCGTCCTCGGTCCGGGCCGTGTACTGGCCGACGTTCAGGTAGGCGCGGAACACGTCGAGGTCGTTCGAGCCGAACGCGGCGTTGGCGGCCTTCGTGACGGCCGGGCCGGCGGCGTTCATGGTCCGCAGGATCGCGATCCGCGCGTCGTCCCGGCGGATCCTGTCCGCCTCCACCGCGAGGAAGTGCGCCCGGTCCGCGGGGGTGCCGGCGAGGGCCTGGCCCGCGTGCTCGCGCAGGTAGTCGCTCGGAGCCGTGAGCAGGTAGTCGTTCGGGTAGACGAGCAGCCTCTCGATCGCCGCCCGGTTCTCCTCGTCCGCCTTGGTCTCGGCCGGGTCGGTCTGCTCCTGCCCCGTCGGGACGGTGTCGGCGAACGCCGGGGCGGCGCCCAGGGCGACGGGCGCGGCGGCTGCGGCGAGGAGGACGGCAGCGAGCGAATGACGGATCTTCAACGGTCCCCCGGGATCTGCAACACGGATGAGCCAGTCGCGGCCTCGCGACGGTCGGCCGAGTGATCGTATAGCAACGGTACCCCCCGCTGGCGAACACATTTCCGTCACGTCCCACGCTTCGGCTTCGTCGCGCACCGCCTGGTCACACCAGCCGGGAGAGCTGCCCGGGGTCCCCGTCCCTACCCGTTCGGGACGCCGTCCCGGTCCGCGCCGTCCACACCCCGGGCCCGGCACACCCGCCGCCCGCTCCGCACCGGCCCGGTCGGTGCGGCTCCGGTCGGCGCCCCCGTTCCGACCGTGACCCTCGACAGCTTCGGCTGGGGCGGCTGAGCCGGCCGTGGAGATCGTCTACGCCGACCTGATCCCCCGGCAGCCCGGCGAAGGCGTCCGGCCGAGCGGCGAGGCCGAGCCGAGCAACCCGAAGGCGGCCCGACGCCCCGCGCACCACCGGGGAGGTGCCGTCAACCTCGCCCGCCGGGAACGGAGGCGAGGCGGCCGAGCATCGCCATCACGGTGATCCGCGCGTCCTTGTCGTTCGTCACCGCACAGTGGGCATCGACGCCTCGCTCGTCCGGTGCTTCATCCGGCTCGGTCAGGCCCACCCGGACCAGGTCGACGGCGTACTCGCGGCACCGGGAGTAGTCCGCTACGGCGCGCACCGCCTCGACGTGGTCGATGCGGCCGGGATCCGCAGCGCGCAGCAGCGCGGGGGTGGGCAGCGGGCCCAGCACCTCCCCGATCCACCCCGCGACGGTCTCCCGGGGGCAGCCCCGCTCCAACCGCGAAGCGCTCGCCGCGGCGAGCGCCAGGTGAATGAGGAGCGACCCGAACCAGTTGGCGGCCTCGGCCGGAGGCGTGTCCGTGCCCGCCGGCGGCATCACGGCGCGGTACAGCGCAGCCGGGTCATCGGCGTGTGCGGCGGCGGCGACTGCCTTCACGGCGCTGCCGAGGGCAGCCTGGTCGATGGTCACGTCGGTGCTTCTTTCCATAGTCGGCAGCCGTCAACTTACCGCTCCGGCACGGTCGAAGGACCGTCAACCGCACCATTGTGTGGAATCGGCTCCGTCAAGCAGCGGTCGTCATCCGGTGGCTGTCGTGATCTGCTGTGCGGCTGCTGCTCGTGCAGCGGCCTCTTCCACCTGGCGTCGGCGGGATTCACCTCGGCTCCGGATGAATGCGCGCCGACGACGTGGCGCGTCGCTGCTCCGGTTCCGGAACTCCTCGACCGCGACGCTGTCGGACAGCCGCCATCGGATGGTGCGGCCTGATGCTTCGGGGACGTCGGTGAGGCTGTCGAGTTGCTCGGCGCTTCGGTGCAGTTCGAACCCCCGGTGGCCGTGGCCGTCGCGGGTCCAGCACGGACCTCCCGGACCGCACTCTCGGGGACGGGCGGTCACGTTGACGATCGGCAACAGCGTCGCGGTGGTTGGGAGGCCGGTCTGACGCGGCGTAGGCCCCGCCGGCGGTGCGCAGCGGCCTTCGGCCCGGGCCCTGGCCGAAGACCGCCGGGTGCTACTGGGCGCTATCGGGGTCGGTGCGGTCGGTGCGGTCGGTGCGGCCGGTGCGGCCGGTCGCCGGGTTCCTGGGTGGGGAACTGTTGGCCCGCGCCCGGAAGGGCGGGCGCCGGATAGTTCGACACCTCGTACTTGGCCAGTTCGAGCTGCTCGGCGGTCGGGGGCAGCGCCGGGGCCTTGTACACGCCGCCGTTGAACTGGAAGGCCGAGGTGAGGTCCCCGAAGGCGTTGCGACGCCAGTCGGTGACGGTGGCCGACCGGACTCCGGTGAACCGTTCCAGGAACTGCAGCACCGAGGTGTGGTCGAAGGCCTCGCCGGCGACCCAGCCGCCCACCGTCCAGGGCGAGATGATGATGCACGGCACCCGGAAGCCGCCGCCGATCGGCAGACCGCCGACGAACTCGCCCGGCGTGGCGGCCGGGGGCACCGGTGGCGGCACGTGGTCGAACAGCCCGTCGTTCTCGTCGTAGTTCAGGATGAACACCGTCTTCGCCCAGACCTCGGGGTTCGAGGCGACCGCCTCGATCTTGGAGGCGACGTAGTCGGCACCGGCGGCGGGCAGGTAGTCCGGGTGCTCGGACTGGTAGCCGGTCGGCAGGATCCAGGAGACGGCGGGCAGCCGGTTGTTGCGCGCGTCGTCCTCGAAGGTGCCGGCCGGTCGGGCCGTCATGCCCTTGCGGTGCAGCGCGCTGCCGGGCGCGGCCTGCTGGAAGCTCTTGAAGAGCGAGAGCATGTTGGTGCCGTAGTTGTCGGCTTCCTGGTAGACCTGCCAGCTGACGCCGGCCGCCTCCAACTGTTCGGGGTAGGTCTTCCAGGTCAGCGGCTCGGGCGCCGAGTTGCTGATGATCGGGCCGCCCTGGCCGCCGTCGGCTCCGATCGAACCCGTCATCCAGTACAGCCGGTTGGGCCAGGTCGGTCCCTGGACCGAGCAGAAGTAGTTGTCGCAGATGGTGAACGACTCGGCCAGGGCGAACTGGAAGGGGATGTCCTCCCGGGTGTAGTACCCCATCACGTACGGGCCGTTGACGCCGTCGGCGGACCGGTGCGCGGGCAGCCACCGGTCCATCTTCCCGCCGTTCCAGGCCCGGTGCTGCACCGA
This sequence comes from Kitasatospora sp. NPDC088779, assembly GCF_040685395.1. Taxonomy (NCBI): domain Bacteria; kingdom Bacillati; phylum Actinomycetota; class Actinomycetes; order Kitasatosporales; family Streptomycetaceae; genus Kitasatospora; species Kitasatospora sp. NPDC088779. The sequence continues at coordinate 39,071 of NZ_JBFBHW010000062.1, forward strand.
CCAGGAGTGGCTGGTGGACGGGATCGCCTGCGCGCTCGTGGTGAGGGTGTCCAGGTGGAACGGCAGCAGGTAGCCGTCCGGGTTGACGCTGTCGGGCTGGTAGAACACTGAGCGCCCGTCGTCCAGCCGCAGCGCGTTCGGGTCCGCGAAGCCGCGGACACCGGCCAGCGTGCCGAAGTAGTGGTCGAAGGACCGGTTCTCCTGCATCAGCAGGACCACGTGCTGGACGTCCCGCAGCGAACCGGCCTTCGGTACCCCCGCCGCTACCGCTCGTTGGACGCTCGGTGGCAGCAGGCTCATCGCCGCTGCCGCTCCCATCGCGCCGGCCGCCGATCCCAGCAGCCTCCGTCGGGTTATTCCGGACATCAGCCCCACCCTCTCCGTCGCGCCGGTGCGCGTGCGGGATGTCACCGCACCGGACCACCTGTGGCCTTCCCCCGGGAGCTTCGAGGCAGTGGAGACGGCGGATGAACAGCCAAGGAATGTCAGGTACCCGACAGGCACTGAAGGCGCCCCCGCACCACGCTGCTGACAGCTCCGAAGGGACGCCCGAACGCCGGGCGGGGGGCGGTCCGTACGCTGTTCGAAGCCGGGCCTCCGGGGCACGGTCACCACGGTGACCTTCCTCCAGAGGCCGGCAAAGTCGGGTGGTGGTGACCGCAGATTCCCGATCATTCGCCCGTCGTTCAGGAACAACGTGGACCACCGCTCACCTGGTTGCCGAGGCCCTGGTGCGCGGGGTGGCGGCCGGGCAAGCTAGTTTGTCCGGGTGAGTCTCCTCGATGATGTGGCTGAGCGCGACGGCTGGCGATGCTGGGTGTGCGACGAACCGGTCGACCCCGACAAGTCGGTGAACGATCCCAGGGGGCCCAGCGTTGACAGCCGGACCGCCGACCGGAAGGCCAAGGTCGCCGAGCGGCTCGCGCACCGCGGGTGCAACACCCGCAAGGGCGCGGTCAAGGTGGTCATCGCCTGGCCGGACCGCCTGTACGTGGCCGAACCCGCGCCGCTGATCACCGTTGCCGCGAGGCTGGAGCGCAAGGGGGGCCGCGAGATGGTGGGCCGTTGTCCGACCAGGCAGGACGCCCAGGAAGCGGTGGATTGGCTGGTGGACCGGTTCTCCCGACTGGCACCGGGGCTGCCGGTGACCGCCGACATCGAGCCGGGCGGCGGCCAGTTCCTCGTCATCCTGGCCACCGGCCGCCGCTGACCGGGGACCACCAGCGCACACTCGCGTCGAGCCGAACCGTCGACCCACATCGACCCGCCCTGACAAAGGCTGAGCCACGGGCGCGTGACGGGCTGCGACTGCTCGACCGGCGGGCGACCCAACCGAGCGAGCCACCCCCGCGCGTGCGGGGCCGACGCGCCACCGTGCGCTGCCAACGGCCGAACGATCTTGTCGCTGGCCTCCAGTAGTCGGCCGCGTCGTCAGCTGGCGGGGATCAGTATGTCCACGAGCGGGCGAGTCCGGTTGATCGCGCAAGGTGAATTTCGACCTCAGGACAGTTTCGCTTCGGGGGCGAAGGCGGGCAGCTTCTCGAGACTGCTGCGCACGGCCTCGGCGCCGTACTCGAACATCTGCCGCTCGTAGTCGTCGACCGCACTGAGCAGATCCTGCCGGCCTTCGCGTGCCTCGATCAGGCAGCGGCGCAGCAGGTCGGCGTCGCGCAGTGCGGTGTTCGCACCGTTGCCGCCGGTCGGGGAGATGGCGTGGATCGCGTCGCCGAGCAGCGTGACCGGACCGGACGCCCAGCGCTCACCGGGCTTGACCACCCGGATGGACAGCAGGGTGCTGTTGTCCGGGTCGGCCTGCTCGATCAGCGTGCGTAGCCGCGGGTGCCACCCTTCCATCCTGGACAGCACGGTGTCCTGCGCGGCCAGGTTCTCCGGTGAGCCGTTCGGCGGCAGGATCATGGCCCAGCGCACGTAGTCGCCGATGTCGGGCAGCGTGACTTCGGGGGCCAGTTGCTCGGCGGCCTGCTTCGGCGGGGTACGGAAGCGCATCGCGCCGAGCAGCAGGCTGACGCCGTCGCCCGCGATCTTCGAGCCGTATGCCTTGGACAGGCCGGCGAACTCGTCGGTCAGCGGGGTGCGGCCGATGACGAACCGGACGCCGGTGTCGGTCGGGGTGGTCTGCGGCGACAGCACCTCGCGGACCGCGGAGGTGACGCCGTCCGCGCCGACGAGCAGGTCGGCGGTGGCCGGGTCGCGGCGGGCGAACTGGGCTTGGACATTGCCGTCGGCCAGCACGTCGTAGCCGGTCAGCGCGGGCATCGGTGTGCACGGTGAGGCCGGTCAGCAACAGGTGTCGCAGCACCTGCCGGTCGACCACGATGCCGGTCCGGCCCGCGCCGAGCCTGCCGATCTCGTTCAGCTGCGGGTCCAGGATCAGCTGCTCGGCGGAGGCGTCCATGACGATCTCGTCCAACAGCGGGTGCCAGCGCGTCGGCAGGCAGTCGCGCACCGCCTGGAAACCGATCGGGTCCAGGACGAGCCGGTAGCCCTGGAATCGTGCGGCGATCCCCGGGTCGCGCTCGAACACGTCGGCCTCGATCCCGGCACCGCGCAGACCCTGCGCGAGGGCCAGGCCTCCCAGGCCTGCTCCGACAATGGAAACTCGCATCGCATACCTCCGGAACATCGGTACGAACTTAGTTCGTTTCGGTGATCTAAGTTCTACTCAACGAACTTAGATCGCGTCAAGGTATAGTGGTCGGCATGTCCGCCGATCCCCGCCAACGCCGCGCAGCTCGCCACGCCCAACCCGCAGCGGAGGTCGCCGCGTCGGCGCCACGCAAGAAGCCGATCACCGTCGAACGGATCACCGACGCCGCCCTGGAGGTCGTCGCCACCGAGGGGTATGACGCGCTGACCATCCGCCGGGTCGCCGCCGTGCTCGGCACCGGTCCGTCGTCGCTGTACGCGCACATCGTCAACAAGGACGACATCGACGATCTGCTGATCGGCAGGCTCTACGCCGAGGTCATGCTCCCCGAACCGGACCCGGCCGCCTGGCGCGAGCAGCTGCTCGGGGTGTACACACAGATCCGCGACCTGTACCTGGAATACCCTGGAATCTCGCGCGCCGCGCTGGCCATGGTGCCGACCAACCTGGAAACGCTGCGAGTCGGCGAAGGAATCCTGGCGATCCTGCTCGCGGGCGGCATCGAACCGAGGACGGCCGGATGGGCCCGCGACGCGCTCTCCCTCTACGTCAGCGCCTATGCACTGGAGCAGTCGCTGGTCCGACAACGGCGCCGGCACCAGGATCACGAATGGGTGCTCAGCCACGAGGAGTTGCTGGACCGCTTCACCGCACTGCCCGCCGAGAAGTTCCCGCACACCCGACGCCATGCCGCCGAGCTGATCTCCGGCACCGGACACGACCGCTTCGAGTTCGCCCTCGGCCTGCTCATGAACAATCTGCGGCCCACATCCGGTTGACCCGCGGCGTGCGGTGGCCACATGGCGCCGAGACGATCACAAGGCACGTGGAGAAGAAGTCCCTGGCCATCCACTCCCAGCTGATCAACTGCACCGCCTCCGAGGTCGCTGCGATGATCGAGGGCACGATGCGGCACGACACCACCATGGACGTGGAGGCCAACTACACGGACTCGCACGGCCAGTCGGAAATCGGGTTCGGCGTCACGAGGCTGCTGAACTTTGATCTGCTGCCGAGGACCAAGCGGATCAACAAGGTGAAGCTGTACCGGCCGGGCCGGCGAGCCGGACGCCTACCCGCAGCTGGCCCCGGCGCTGACCCGCCCGATCCGCTGGGAACTCATCACCCAGCAGCACGATCAGATAGTCAAGTACGCGACCGCGATCCGGACCCGTACCGCGTCCACCGAGGTGATCCTGCGCGGGTTCACGGGCCAGCGCTCGGCCGTCTGACACGCGCCCGCGGAGTCAGCGGTCAGTGTTGAAAGCGGTAGCGGGTCTGGCTGTACGTCTCGCCCTTGCCGAAGGCGAATCCGGCCTCCGGGTCGATGCGGTACAGCAGGACCTTGCCGGAGCGGATGGTGCCACCGAGGCCGTGCCAGGTGCCGTCCGGGTTCGTCAGCAGGTCGCCGTACTTGCTCTCGTAGGCGTCGGCGGTGGTGCTGCGTTCAGCCGGATCGCACACCAACTCGGCACGTCCCTCGATGGTGATGTCGATACCGTCGAGGACGTTCGTGCCGGTCGTCATGACGCAGTGGTCGTTCGCGTGGAGGTTACGCGTCTTGCGCTCTTGGTCACCGGTGGCGAAGTACAGGGCGCCGCCGGTCCAGACGGCCAGCAACGGTGTCACGTGGGGCCGGCTGTCGGGCCGGACGGTGGACAGCCAGAACAGTCGCGCCTGCTCCAGCTCACGCAGTGCGGTCGGCCAGGGGGTCGCGTCGGCGCCTGAGTCGCTGAAGGGTCCGATCTCGGCGACCGGGTCACGGTCTGACATGGAAGCTCCTCAATGGGTCAGTTGGAAATGGGGTCGGTCACGATCTGGTCGACGGGAGGCGTCGCGGTCTTTTTGGTGACCGGTGCCGATCGCTTGCCGAGCATGGCCGGAGCGATGACCACGTCCACTGCCGCGACGAGGCCGATCACGCCGAACGCGGCCTGATGACCGGGAACCAGCGTCTGCGGCGCGGCGATCCCAGGCGTGGGTGCCTGCGCGGCGACAACGCTGCCGGCGATGGCTACGCCGAGGGCGGTACCAACCGCGAAGCAGCACCACCACCCCGACCGGGACGTCGGTCCAGAAGACCCACTGCCAGCCGAGCGTAGTGGTGATCAGGCCGCCGAGCAGCAGCCCGGCGGTGGCACCGAACCCTCCGATCCCACCCCCAGATTCCCAGTGCCCTGTTCCGCTCGCTGCCTTCGGCGAAGGCGTTCATCACCATGGGCAAGGCTGCGGGGGCGATGATGGCGGCCGACACACCCTGCAAAGCGCGGGCCGCAACCGGGGCTTCGACCGTCAGGGCGAACCCGCGTCCCAACGAGGCCAACACGCGCAGCGAGATCCCGGCCAGGAAGGCCCTGCGGCGGCCGAGCAGATCCGCGGCGCGGCCGCACAGCAGCAGGCCGGCAAAGGCCAGCGCGTAGGCCGTGACCGCCCAGTGGACGGCGGTGCCGTGCACCCGAAACTCCCGCTCGACGGCCGGCAGGGCGGTGAGCAAGCTGGTCCCGTCCAGGATGGTCATGAAGAACGCTGTGCCCAGCAACACCAGCGCCCGCCACCTCAAGGCGGCCGCCCGCGGGCTCACTCGCGCCCTCCCGTACCCAGCTCGACGCCCAGCGCGTCAAGCCAGTCGCCCGTGCCGTGCTTCCGCCAGGAGGGCTCCTCCCGGCCGTCGAGGAAGGCGCCCTGCTCGGTGAGGACCAGCCGGGTGTCCCCATCGGCCGGGCAGAACGCCACGGTCGTCAGCGATACCGTCGCCAGGTCGTCTTCCACGTGCAACACGGAGGTGTAGACGATGCGCTCGTCCCGGACGATGTCGCGGTACAACGACTCAAACGTCATCGACAGGCCGTTGTCCGGGTGGCTGCGGTTGACCTCCCGGCCCCCGACCCGGAAGTCCAGTTCATGCTCCGCGTCGGGGGTGGAGAACCAGCGGGCCTTCGCCTTCGGGTTGGCCCATGCCGCGAACACCCGGGCCGCCGTGGCCGGGTAGAGGCGTTCGAGGGTGAACGTGGCGTGCGTGACAGAACGGTCGATCATCACAAGTTCCCTTGCTCCGGTGTGCCGGGATCATCGAGCAGGTAGTCGCCGAGCCGGTCCAGGCGCCATTCCCAGGACGTGCGCTGCTCGGCAAGCCAGTCCTCGGCCGTCCGCAGTACCTCCGGCTCGATGCGGCAGGTGCGGACGCGGCCGACCTTCTCGGATCTGACCAGCCCGCACGCTTCCAGCACCTGGATGTGTTGCATGACCGCCGGTAGCGACATCTCCAGTGGCCTGGCCAGTTCGCTGACCGGCGCAGGCCCACGGATCAGGCGCTGCACCATCGCCCGGCGCGTTCCATCCGCCAGCGCCTGGAACACCCGGTCCAGCGATCCAGCATAGTTAGGCATGTACTTAACTATGAGTCGGCACATATTTACAGTCAAGTGCTTCCTTACTGCGTAACTCGCGCCGGATAGTGTTCGGATGCAAAGGATCAAGCGATTCCGCCGGGCGGCGCCACGGCCCGCGGACAGGGGGAGGTCAACGTGATCGTGGGTACCGGCCGGAGGCTCGTCCTGATCCGTCATGCGCAGGCCGAACGGGAGACGGCGGTCGACAGGGAACGGCGTCTCGACGAGTGGGGGCGGGAGGAGGCGTCCCGGGCCGGACGATGGCTCGCGGGTTCCGGCATCACGCCCGATCTCGCGCGGGTGTCCGGCGCCCGCCGGACCAGGGAGACCTGGGAACGCGTGGGCGCCGCGTTGCCGCGGCTCCCCGAGACGGTCCACGAACAGGGGCTCTACGACCTCAGTGTGGAGATCCATCGGGGGGAAGCGGGGATCGGCGAGCTGGCCGCGATGGTGCGGGGGAGTTCGGACGACGTGGGCGACCTGGTCGTCGTCGGACACAATCCGAGCCTGTCCGAGCTGGTCCGGCTCCTCGTCGGAACGGCCGACGGCGACCTCTCGCGGCGGGTGGAGGAGTCTGGGTTCCCGACCGCCTCCGTGGCCGTCCTCGAGTTCGACGGTTCCTGGCAGAGGATCGGGCCCGGAGTCGCGAGGATCACCGCGTTCTGGACGCCGTCGCAGGGTTGAGACGGTGTACCTCGAGGCGTCGGTGCGTCCGGCGTCCCACGCCCCACCACCCTGGCCGGGCCCGCCGGCGGCCGGAAGGTCTACCGGTTCCAGACCGCCCGGTGACCTCGTCGCCAGCGACATCCGGCGGTCGACGTCTGTCCGATGAGGTGTTCAACTGCTCATTTGTCTGGTCATTTGTCGGACAGGCCTCAGGGCCCGACGCCGTCGTGCCTGGACGACAGCGTCGCAGGCGTGCCGTGCTGAGCCTCACTGCACGGCGGCGGCTGCGATGCTGTCGAATCGTCGGCAGACCGAGGAAGACCGGCGAGGCTGCGTTCCTGCCGAGCCAGTCTCCAGCGTGTCCGCCTCGGTGCGAAAGACCCAGACGGTGAGGGCCTGGACACCCAGGCCGCCGCGATGGGCCAGCGTCCACAAGCCCGGCCATGGCCTGTTCCGGCGCGCCACCGGGCGGGAGCTGTGGCATCTGGTCCTGCCGGGACAGCGCAACGATCGGGCGACCCGCGACGCCGTGGTCGACCTGGAGGCCGCGGGGAGGGTACGGGGAGGGTACGGGAGGATCTGCGCCTGCCGGACAACCGCAAGCTGTGGACCCTGACCGCGACCGGGCGCCGCGAGGCCGCCGCCCTGCTCCCAGCCGGGGCGAAGCTGTCCGCGCTGCGCCCCGAGCGGGACGGCCAGGCAGGGTGTTCTCCGAGCACGCCCTGGACGTCGTCGCCACTGCCGGTGGCCTTCTGCGATGCCTGGTGGTTTGCGGGGGCGGATCGGGGTGAGAAGAGGACCGGTGGTCGAGAGCGTGGTTCGGACGGTGGACATCCCCCTCTTCATCGTCCGGACCCGTGCCACCGGGGTTCAGAGCCCGGCCACCGTGGCGGTCACACACCGGTGGCCGGGCGCCCCATGGCCGGTGTCAGGGCCTCCGGCCGTCCCGGAGTCAGTCGAGTTCGAGTTCGAGTTCGAGTTCGAGCGCGGTGCGTGGGGGTGCGTGGGTCGGCGACGGCACCTCAGCCCTGTCCGACAGGCGGGCGGATGGGGCGTTCAGCCGCTCGCCGACGGTCCGAACCCGGTCCAGCGATGGCGACCGTCTCGGCGGGCGGGTCCCTTCGGGCACCATCGGCCGGGAGTTGAACTCAGGTCAGACCGGGTTCGGGACGAGGCCCGTGGCGTACTGCCGAGTGGTGTCACCCGCTCCCGGTCGAGGACGCGGGACCGAACCTGCTCAGCCGAAGCCGACCTCGGTGAAGCAGCAGCCTCCGCGCTCGGCTGCGGACAGGGCCTGGACCGACGTGAGCCGCGGGGTGTCGCGGAAGTACTGACGGAAGCCCGACGCGCGGAACTTCAGGTCGAACGAGTGGCCTTCGACGTGCCATTGCGGCCAGTCCTGCCTGCCGTCGTCCGGCGCCAGCCGGCGCACCGAGTCGATCTCCAGCTCCGGATGCATGCCCTTGAAACCGAGGTCGCCCTCAAGGTCCCAGACCTCTTCGAAGACGAGCGTCGCAGGGGCGATCCAGAAGGAGAAGTTCTTTGCGGGCCGGACCGGGTGGACCCAGCGGACGATGTAGTCGAGGTCGAGCAGAAGCCGAGGCAGGACGTCTCGCGTCTGCTGCACGTACAGGCCGTGGACGGTGGCGTCGTGCCATCCCATCTCCTCGAAGTCGGTGTCGCTCCAGACACTCTTCGAGAGGCCCGATTCCTGATGGCTGCCGCTGTTCATACCTGTATCCAAGCAGGCCGCGCGCCAGTGCGTCGTCGGCGGCCACCAGGTCGGCGCCGCCGCCGTCCCGCCGCCGTCCGCGCCGCGGAGGTGCCGGGGGTGGTGCCAGCCCTGACGGCGGCGTGGATGCGGTCGCCCTCTGGGTTTCGGTAGAGCTGGGCGCGCAGCCACCAGTGGTGCAGGGTGCCGCCGAACACACAGTCGTCGGCCTCGCTCATCTCCCGGTATACCTCCATCCGCCGCGCAGGCGACGGGTACCAGAAGCCGGCTGTCCCGGTCGACGAGGCGTGGGGTCTGACAGGCGGGCCACGGGAGTGAGTGGAGAGGTGCGCACCGCTGCCCTGGCCCTGGCCAAATACGGTCGGTCGCCCCTGCATTCAAGCCCCGTCCACTACCGTGAGAGGCTTTGTTTCATGTGCTGCACTCTGATTCAGCGCCCTCACGCGCTCGTCTCGTTGTCCGCCTTTCGACAAAAGGTGCGTTTTGCCGTGATCGCGGTGGCGTCGTGAGCTAGACAGCGCGAGTCGTTCTGGTTTTCGACGGGAGTCAGACCATCTTCACCGGTGCCCTATTCCTCGCAATCCCGGTGGCGATGCTCGGAGGCCTTGTGTCGTTCCTTTCTCCTTGCGTCCTCCCTCTCGTCCCAGGCTACTTGCCCTATGTCACTGGATTCTCTGCTGCGGACCTTGCCGACGCCGAGGGTAGAAAACGCGGCCGAGTTCTGCTCGGCGCCACCCTCTTCGTTGCAGGATTCACGATCGTGTTCGTATCCGCAGGAGCATTATTTGGATCGTTCGGATATTTCCTCCAGCAGCATCAGCGTATTATTCAACAAGTATCCGGAGCGTTTGCAATCCTCATGGGATTGACGTTCGCCTGCTTGCTGCCAAAATTTGCTCAGCGCGAGTTCAGATTGCACCGACGGCCGATTGTCGGTTTGATCGGAGCCCCCGTGCTCGGCGTGGTCTTCGGCGTGGGATGGACACCATGCCTGGGACCGACACTCAGCGCAGTACAGGTGCTCGCCATGGAACAGGCGAGCGCCGGACGGGGAGCCCTGCTCAGCGCCGCCTACTGCGTAGGCCTGGGCCTTCCCTTTCTGGTGACGGCAGTCGCCTTCCGTGGCGCACTCGGAGCATTCGGCTGGGTGAAACGGCATTACCTCCTGGTCATGAGGCTGGGCGGCGGCATGCTAGTCATCGTAGGAGTCCTGTTGCTGACAGGAGCTTGGGACCAGATGATCGGAATCATCAGGGAATGGGCAAGCAACTTCGATCAGTCCGGACTCGTGTCCATCTAGCGTCCCAGCCCGAGAAGACAGTGAGGCGCCTACCGGTGGGACCGGTAGGCGCCTCTTTTGCCCAGCGCCCCAGCGCCGGTTCTCCGTCCCGGCTGATCAGCGGCCGTGTTGTGAGCTCGGCGACCGATGTGACCTCAGGGCCGGATTCGGTGCGGAGAACATCCGCAAGGCCGGTGCGACGCCAGCAGCGACGGCGACGGAGTGGCGCTGGCGTCGCCCGGACGTCAGGTGACCGCGCGCCTCAATACGCGGTGTGAAGCCCCTACCTGGTCGGCAGCCGCCAAGGGCCGGCGGACTTCTGCCACGGTGAGCGACGCCAGGTCTCAGGAACCACTTCCACAGCCTCCTTGCCACCGCGTCGGCAGTCCGGCGCGGGCCAGCGTGGCCGGGCCGAGGTCCGGCACCACCCCTGCCGACGCCGAACCTCGATCCCCGCTGGCCGGCCAGGCAACAGGGATGCCCTGCTGCGCCCCCTGCCTTTCAGGATGGGGCCTGGCCCTTGCGAACCTGTCACCAGCCCCATGGGGGCAGCTCCTCGAGCTCCGCCTGCCGCCGCTGGCCGCACTGGCCCTACGGCTACGGTGGGTGACCGAATCGGTCACTAGTAGGGCTTGGTCAGGTTTGTGCGGTAGTGGCGTGTCTGTTGGTGGGTTGTGTCGTTGGTGGTGTGTGACACCTGAGGAGATGGCCGGGG
>NZ_JBFBHW010000063.1:0-49511 GCF_040685395.1 Kitasatospora sp. NPDC088779
TGTTGCAATGGGACCGCGACGTTCTGTTGCATTCACCGGGAGGGTCGTTGCAAGAATATTGCGGCATCTGCCCCGCCCCGTCAACGCGGGGCGGGCACCCGGCCGCCGTCCGTTCCGGGCAGTCCGAGGACGGCCCGGCCGAGGTGCAGCAGGCAGTTCCCGAGGTCCGGGCGGGCGCTGTGCGGGCGGTTCCGCACCCCGTCGTTGACCAGCGCGAACAGGGCGTGGACCCGGATCCGGGCCTCGACCGCGTCGTACTCGGGCCGGACCCGCCGCAGCAGGCCGACCCAGGTGCGCAGGAAGTCGCGCCGGAAGTCCACCGCGACCCGGCGGTCCGGCGGGGCCAGCCGCTCCGTCTCGCTGAGCATCGCGCCCAGGTAGTCGCCGTTGCGCAGCGCGAAGCCGACGTACGCACCCAGGCCGGCCGCCAGCGCCGCCTCCGGCCCGGCGGCGGCGGCGAACGCGCCGTCCACCTCCTGCCAGAGCCGTTCGCGGCTGCGCACCAGCGAGGCGGCGAGCAACTGGGCCTTGCTGTCGAAGTGCCGGTAGACACTGGGGCCGGAGATGCCGACGGCGGCGCCGAGTTGGTCGGTGCTGACGTTGTCGAAGCCGCGCTGGTGGAAGAGCCGGACGGCCGCCGCGAGCAGCTCCTCGCGGCGCGCCTGCGGCCTGGGCTCCGGCGACCCCGGGGCGACGGGATCGGCGGCGGGGACGGGAGCGGGGGCGACAGCGGGACCTGGGTGGACAGCGGGATCCGGGTGGACAGCGGGACCTGGGTGGACAGCGGGATCCGGGTGGGCGGCGGCGCCGCCCGGAGAGGCCGCGAGGACGGTGGCGACGAGTTCGCGCAGCACCGCCTCGGCGCGGCGCGGCTGCGGCGCGGCCGACTGGTAGGAGAGCCCGGTGCAGGCCGAGAGCGCCGACCAGCAGAGCAACTCGGCGTCCGGCAGCGGAAGTTCCGGCCGTCCGGCGCGCAGCACGGCGGTCATCAGCGCGACGTCGGCGCGCAGTTCGCGGCGCAGCGCCGCCCGCCGGGCCGGCGGCAGCAGCCTGGCGTCACGCTGCACCAGGGTGCCGAGCGGGCGGTGTCCGACCGCGACGGCGGCCAGCGCGGCGCCGAGGTCGCCGGTGGTGCGGGCCCCGCGCAGCCCGCAGGCCAGCGCGTCCAGCCCCAGCCGGACGGCGCGGTCGAGCAGTTCGGGCTTGCCCCGGAAGTGCCGGTAGAGGGCGGGCGCGGTGATGCCGACCCCGGCGGCGACCTCGGTCATGGAAACCTGGTGGTAGCCGCTGCGGTGGAACCGGTCGGCCGCCACGGCGAGGATCTGGGCGCGCCGCCCGGGAGGTCGTCGGACCACCATGGCGAGCCTCCCTCCCGCGCTCCGGACTGCCGCCCGAAGGCTAGCAAGGATTCACTTGAGGGCGCCGACCGCCGGTGGCCACCGGCCTTTTCCGGTGCCGTCGACCCTGGACAGCCGAAGCTACCCGGGATTAACTTGTGAGGCCATCACCTGGCACGTTCAGCCCCCGCCGGCGCCCGCAGCCGGTCACCACCGAAGGGAGCGCCGCCGTGCGCCGCACCGTGTTCAACGAGGACCACGAGGCCTTCCGGGAGACCATCCGGGACTTCATCGCCAACGAGGTCGTCCCGGTCTACGAGAGCTGGGAGGCCGACGGCCACCCGCCGCGAGACTTCTACCGGCAGCTCGGCGCGCTCGGCGTCTACGGCATCGAGGTGCCGGAGGAGTACGGCGGCGCGGGCGAGAGCGGCTTCAAGTACCAGACGGTGATCACCGAGGAGACCGCCCGGGCGGGCGTGAGCTTCGGCTCCTCGGGCGTGCACACCGCGCTGGTCCTGCCCTACCTGCTGGAGTACGCCACCGAGGAGCAGAAGCGGCGCTGGCTGCCCGGCTTCGTCTCCGGCGACATCATGACCGCCATCGCGATGACCGAGCCGGGCGCCGGCTCCGACCTCGCGGGCATCGCCACCACCGCGAAGCTCTCCGAGGACGGCACCCACTACGTCCTGAACGGCGCCAAGACCTTCATCACCGGCGGCGTGCTGGCCGACCTCGTCCTGGTGGTCTGCCGCACCGCCCCGTACGACCCGGACAACCGCCGGGCCGGCCTGTCCATCCTCTGCGTGGACACCACGTCCCCCGGATACACGGTCGGCCGCAAGCTGCAGAAGATCGGCCTGCGCACCTCGGACACCGCCGAGCTGGCGTTCAGCGACGTCAGGGTGCCGGTGGAGAACCTGCTCGGCGAGGAGGGCCGGGCCTTCTCCTACCTGACCCACAACCTGGTGCAGGAGCGGCTGGCCATCGCCGTCAGCGCGTACGCGTCGGCGGCCGCGGCGGTGCGGTTCGCGCTCCAGTACGTCAAGGACCGCAAGGTGTTCGGCAAGGCGGTGGCCGAGTTCCAGAACACCAAGTTCACCCTGGCCGACTGCGAGGCCCAGGTGGTGGCGCAGCAGTCGATGGTGGACCGCGCGCTGGAGCTGTACCAGCAGGGGGAGCTGACCGTCGCCGACGCGGCCGCCGCGAAGCTGTTCTGCACCGAGTCGGCCTCCACCGTCATCGACAAGTGCCTTCAGCTGCACGGCGGTTACGGCTACATCCTGGAGTACCCGATCGCCCGGCTCTACACCGACAACCGGGTGTTCCGGATCTACGGCGGCACCAGCGAGGTCATGCGCAGCATCATCGCCAAGTCCCTCGGCCTGTAGGCGGGTCCACAGCCGCGGCGGGCCGCACCCCCATGGCGGCCCGCCGCACCCGGACGGGCGCGGGTGCGGCTCAGGTCGACGGGTGCGCTCAGTTGGGTGAACCGTGCTCCGCGCGCCAGGCCTCCCAGCCCGCGCTGGACGCCACCTTCGCCTCGCGCAGCGCCCGCTGGGCGAACGCGGCCGGCGCGGTCTCCAGGCTGCGCACCCAGCTGCGGCCGGCCGTGGCCAGCGCCGCGCACACCATCGCCGCCCCGGCCACGCCGAGCACGGCGCCGATACCGGTGAGCAGCGCGCCGCCGGCCAGCAGCGAGCGGTTGACCTGGAACCCACCGGAGACTGTCTCGTTGATCGCCATGCCTCCACGATGCGGGCACTCGCCGGGGGCTGCACGTCGAACGGCTCCGGGTGCGCGAGCCGAGCGCGTCCGCGAACCTGGGCACACGGCGCCGGTCCGGGCGCCCGGGGTCGGCCCGGCACGCCGGGTCAGGAGGACGCGCGATGCCCGATCTCGAACAGCTCGCCGTGGAGCACGCCGCCCGGGCGGCCGAGAGCCCGCACGGGCGCAGCGCCCACCTGGTGCTCCACGACGGCGTCCTGCGGCAGACCGTGATCGCGCTGACCGCGGGCACCTCGCTGGACGAGCACACCCCGCCGACCGCCGGCAGCGTCCAGGTGCTGCGCGGCCGGGTCTCGCTGACCATCGCCGGCCGGCACCAGGAGCTGCCGGTCGGACGCCTGGAGCCGGTGCCCCAGGAACGGCACGGGCTGCTGGCCCACGTCGACTCGGTGGTGCTGCTGACGGTGGTCACCGCCTAGCGGGGCGGCGCGGGCGGCAGCGGTCAGCGAGCGGTAGCGGGCGACGGGCGACGGCCGGCCGCCGTCAGCGGGCGGTGGCGGGCAGTGACGGCACCGCGGGGCCGAACACGCTTCCGCTGACCAGCCGCAGCCCGCGCAGGAAGTCCCGCCCGTTCGGCGCCAGTTCGGGGGCGGCCAGCCACTGGGCGGCGTACCCGGCCAGCAGGGTCTGGTAGAAGGAGCCGCGGACGACCTCCTCCTCGGTGTCCGGCACTTCGGGCAGCCCCTGGAACAGCGCGGCGAGACCGAGCCGGCCCTCCTTCTGCGCCTCCGCGAACGCGTGCGCCAGCTCGGGCGCGTGCGCGGCCTGGGCGAGCGCCTCGAACTGGGCCGCCCAGAGCCCGCGGTGTTCGGTGAAGACGGTCCTGAGGCCGTCCCAGACCGCGGCGAAGCGCTCCTCCGGATCGTCGGACACGCGGTTGGCGGCGTCCACCACCGCGCCCAGGGCCGCCCCCATCTCCCCGATCGCCTCGATCATCGCCGCGTTGAGCAGCGCGTCCTTCGAACCGAAGTGGTAGCCGATCGCGGCCAGGCTGACGCCCGAGGCGGTCGCGACGTCACGGGCGGTGGTGCGCCCGTACCCCTTCTCGTACAGGCAGCGCTTGGCGCCGGCCATCAGGTCTTCGCGGTTTCCCATGACCCGAATCCTACGGAAGGACTGAACAGATGTCTTGCACGAATGTCTCGCACTGACGTCTCGCACGAGCGATTTACACGTACGTACTAGACATATGTCTGACACGTCCGTACCGTCTTCCCCATGACCGCAACCACCGGCCGCGCAGGCCGTCGCGAATGGATCGGCCTGGCCGTCCTCCTGCTCCCGACCCTCGTCCTCGCCATGGACATGGGCGTGCTCTTCTTCGCCGTCCCCTTCATCTCCACCACGCTGGCGCCCAGCGGCACCCAGCAGCTGTGGATCATGGACGTGTACTCGTTCCTGCTCGCCGGGCTGCTCATCACCATGGGCTCGCTGGGCGACCGGATCGGCCGCCGCCGGCTGCTGATGATCGGCGCCGCCGGCTTCATCGGTGCCTCGCTGCTGGCCGCCCGGGCCGACACCGCCGGCCAGCTGATCGCCGCCCGCGCCCTGCTCGGCGTCGCCGGGGCCACCGTGATGCCCTCGACGCTCGCGCTGGTCCGCAACATGTTCCACGACCCCAAGCAGCGGCAGCTCGCCCTCGGCGCCTGGGGCGGCGTCCTCACCACCGGCGCCACCCTCGGCCCGGTCGCCGGCGGCCTGCTGCTCGACCACTTCTGGTGGGGCTCCGCGTTCCTGCTCGCCGTCCCGGTGATGGCCCTGGTGCTGCTCGCCGCGCCCGTCCTGCTCCCCGAATACCGCTCCACCGCCCGCACCGGCCGCTTCGACCTGCCAGGCGCCGCGCTCTCGATGGCCGCGATCCTGCCGCTGGTCTACGGCGTCAAGACCCTCGCCGTGGACGGCTGGAGCCCGCTGCCCGCCCTCGCCGTCCCGGCCGGCCTGCTGCTGGCCGCCGCGTTCGTGTGGCGCCAGCGCACCGCCGCCGACCCGCTGATCGACCTCGGCCTGTTCCGGATCCGCACCTTCAGCGGCGCGATCAGCGTCAACACCATCGCGATGTTCGCGATGATGGGCTTCTCCCTCTTCACCTCGCAGTACCTGCAACTGGTCAAGGGCATGAGCCCGCTCACCGCCTCGCTCTGGTCGCTGGTGCCCAGCGTCGGCGTCGGCGCGGCCGTCGGCACCAGCTCCGCGCTGGCCGGCAAGGTCCGTCCGGCGGCCCTGATGGGCGGCGGGTTCCTGGTCGGAGCGGCGGGCTTCGCGCTGATGACCCAGGTCGGCGCGCACTCCCCGCTGGCGCTCATCCTCGTCGCGGCGGGCGTCCTCGCCGCCGGCACCGTCGGCACCATGACCATGACCGCCGAAATGGTCGTCACCGCCGCCCCCGCCGAGCAGGCCGGGGCCGCCTCCGCCACCTCCGAGACCGCCGTCGAACTCGGCAGCTCGCTCGGCATCGCCCTGCTCGGCGCGGCCGGCGCCGCCGTCTACCGCCACCAGCTGGACGGCGCCCTCCCCGCAGGCGTCGACGGCGAGGCCGCCCGGGCCGCCCAGGACACCCTCGGCGGCGCGGTCACCGTCGCCGGCCACCTGCCCGGCCGGATCGGCACGGACCTGCTGGAGACCGCCCGGGCCGCCTTCACCGACGGCCTGCACGTCGCCGCGGTGGTCGGCCTGGTCTTCGCCCTCGGCGCCGCCCTGCTGGCCTACCGCCTGATGCGCCACCTCCCCGCCGCCGCCCCGGCCCCCGAGGCCGCAGCCGAGGCCGTCACCGTCTGACCCACCCGGCCCGATCCACGCGAGTCATCGAGAGCCCCCGCCCCCTCGGACGGGGGCTCTCCGCCGTTCCCACCGGCCCCTACCGGTGCCGGTAGACCTCACGACGGTTGCCGACCGCCACGACCCAGACGATCAGCACCCCGCCCTCGACGGTGTACAGCACCCGGTGAGCACGGAGCAGCCCCTCAGGCTCGGCCGTGGTGATCGCGGAGCAGGGCGGCCATCCCCTCCAGCGAGACGGAGCCTTCGAGGCCCTCGGCCTCGGCCTCGGCCGCGAGGCGGTTCAGCCACTCGTCCTCGGCCTGGTCGGCGACTTCCCGCAGGCGCCAGCACTCGGCGATGTCGATCACCACCGCCTCCTGCCGGCCGCGCCTCGTGATGATCGTCGGAGTTCCGTCACGTCGTGCCCGGTCGATCACGTCCGCGAGGTGGCCCCGGACCGCGGCCATCGACTCGATCACTGGCTCGCCCATGGCGTCAAGGTAGCGGTTGTACGTCCATCGGCGTGCCAGGGTCGGCGGCACGGCCGCAGATCGCAGGCGGCAACGAACGGGCCTCGTCAACGGGCGGGCCGGACGGTCCACCTGGGGGTGGAGGCCGGGGCGTCCACCCCCGGGGGCGTGCGTCGGCGGTCCCCGGGGAGGACCGTGAAGGGGTACTTGGCCCGCATCTCCTATCCGCCGGGAGCCGCCGCATGTCCCTGACGACCCTGCTCTCCCTCCTCGGCATGCTCTGCTGGGTCGGCTACGAGCTGATGCTGCGCCGCCGCGAGGACTCCGCCGCCGGCACCTGGCGCGCGGACGGCCGCGACCGCGGCTCGACCCGGCTGCTGCTCGCCTGCTACGCCGCCGCGGTGCTGGTCGTGGTGCTGTTCGGCCGCGCCGGGATCGGCGAACTGCCGCCCTGGGCCCGCTGGTTCGGGATCGCGCTGATCACCGCCGGGCTGGCCCTGCGGGCCTGGGGCATGCGCACCCTGGGCCGCTACTACACCCGCACCCTGCGCACCGTGGACACCCAGCGCGTCGTCCGCAGCGGCCCGTACCGGCAGATCCGCCACCCCGGCTACGCCGGCAGTCTGCTGGTCTGGACGGGCTACGCGCTCGGCCTGGGCAGCTGGCCGGCGGCCCTGCTGGTGCCGGCGCTACTGCTCGGCGCGTACGGCTGGCGGATCACCGCCGAGGAGCGGCTGCTGCTGGCCGCCTTCGGGCCGGAGTACGCGGAATACCGGCGGACGTCGAAGCGGCTCGTGCCCTTCGTGTACTGAGCCGCCGCCGATCGGGCGGTTGCCGGCTGCGGACCCCGGCGACGGAACCGAAGGGGCTGGAGGGGTCGGAGAGGCAGGTGCTGCGCGGTGCGGTGCCGTGCGGGCTGGTCACGGGTGCGCGAGCCGGACCGGGCCGGCTCCGGCCGCCGCCGCGGGCGCTCGCGTTCCGCTCGAACGGCACCTGCTTTTTGGCCAGCGTTTCCCGGCCGGTGTATCCGTTCGCCGTCGTCGCCAGGCATACTGGCCAGCACGGGCGCTCGCCCACCCTTGACTCTAGACAAGAAGGGACCGGTGGCCAGGGATGCTGCGGAACGGTCTTGAGCCCTGGCACCTCCTGGTGGTGCTGGCGATCGTCATCCTGCTGTTCGGGTCGAAGAAGCTGCCGGAGATGGCCCGCGGCCTCGGCAAGTCGATGCGCATCCTGAAGGCGGAGACGAAGGCGCTGCGCGAGGACGAAGCCCCGGCGGACGCCGCGCAGAGCGCCGGCACCGCGCAGAGCACCGCCGCCCCGCAGAGCACCGCCGCCCCGCAGCCGGCCGCCACGACCCCGCCGGCCGTCACGCCGACCAACGTGACCAAGGCCACCGAGACGAAGCGGCCCGAGACGGCCGTCTGAGTCCCGCTCTCCTCCGGAAGCCCCCGGTACCGTCCGATGACGGTGCCGGGGGCTTCTGCTGCATCCGGGCTGCTCACGGCCCTCCCGGCTGGCCGTCCGATCTGATCCGTTATCTCCTGGTATGCACCCAACGGAGGAACGGAGTCGCGGCATGCCCACCGACGAGCCGGGCGACGAGCCGCCCGCCGGAACACCCGCCGGACCGCCAGGCGGACCCCCCGCCGGACCCCCGGGTGAACCGCCCGCCGGGTCGCCCGACGAGCTGGCCGACCTGCGGGCCCGCCTGAGCGCCGCCGAGGCCCACCAGGCGCAGCTCACCCGGCAGTTGGCGACCCGCCCGGACCGCCACCGGGTGCGCTCCCTCGTCGCCGTCCTGCTGATCCTGCTGGCCTGCGTGCTGACCCCGCTGAGCGCCGTCGCGGTGTGGGCGAGGTCGGAGATCGGCGACACCGACCGGTACGTCGCGACCATGGCGCCGCTGGCCCGGGACCCGGCCGTCAGGGCGGCCGTCACCAACCGGGTCACCGACGAGGTCGTGGCGCGGATCCCGGTCGACTCGCTGCTCGACAACATCGCCCCCGACGACCGGCCCAAGCTCGGCGCGCTGCTGAACGGCATCGGCCAGGCCCTCACCGACGGGCTCACCGGCTTCGTCCGCGACCAGGTCCAGCGGGTGGTGGACAGCGACGCCTTCGCCACCCTCTGGACGGACGTCAACCGGCAGGCGCACACCGCGATCGACCGGATGCTGACCGGGCAGGGCGGCGGCGCCGTCGAGGTCAGGAACGACACCGTGGTGCTCGACCTCGCCCCGGTGATCGCCCGGGTGAAGACCGCGCTGGTCGACAACGGGCTCGCGCCGGCCGCGAGGATCCCGGAGATCCACACCTCGTTCACGCTGGTGCAGTCCGACGCCATCCCCAAGGTCCGCACCGGCCTGCGGCTGTTGGACCTGGCCGGCTTCTGGATGCCGGTGCTCACGCTGGTCTGCGCGGTCGGCGGGGTGCTGCTCGCGGTCCGGCGGCGCCGGGCGGCGGTCACGGCGGCGCTGGGGATGGCCGCCGGGGCGCTGCTGCTGGGCATCGGGCTGAGCGTGTTCCGGGCCGTCTACCTGGACGGGCTCCCCGCCGGGGTGGACCAGGCGGCCGCCCAGGCGGTGTACGACGCGCTGGTGCGCTACCTGCGCTCCGCCGTCCGGGTGGTGATCGCGCTCGGCCTGGTCGTCGCGCTCGGCGCCTGGATCAGCGGCGGCGGTCGCTGGGCCCGCACCGCGCGCAGCGGCTGGCACGCCGGGCTCGGCGCGGCCCGGAGCACCGCCGAACGGGCCGGGCTGCGGCTCGGGCCGGTCGGGCGGTTCGTCCACCGCTGGAAGGCCTGGCTGGGCTGGGCGGCGGTCGCGGGCGCGGCGCTGGCGTTCGTGCTGTGGAGCTATCCGACGGTGCTGGTGACGCTCTGCCTGGCACTCGCGCTGGTCGCCGTCCTGGCCCTGCTGGAGCTGCTGGACGAACCCGGCCGACCGGACGGAGGAACCCCGGCCTCCGCCTGAGGGGCGGTCAGCGGGGGCCGGTGCTACGGCCGGTGGAACGGCGGCGGACGGTCCGGCCCGAACGGCCCAGCCCGGGACGCGGCCGGCCCGGCGCGGCCGCAGGCTGGACGCGATGTCCGGAAGCCAGCCACCACCACCGCAGGGCCGGGTCGACCCGCGGTCCGCGCTCTGGCTGCTGAGCGCCTGCACCGCGCTGATCCTCGCGTACTGGGCCCTTCCCCTGCGCCTGCTCGGCTACCAGCACCCCGTCCTCAGCTGGCTCGTGTTCGCCGCCGCGCTGGTCGGCCTGAGCGGCCTGCTGCTGGCGAAGACCACCGCCGTGCTGCGGGGCGACGCGAAGCGCCCGGTGGTCTGGCTGTCGTTCCTGATCTTCCTCGCGATGACCATCTTCTCCGCGACCTACTACGTCATGGCCGCCCGTCCGGGCGATTTCGAGGGGCTGGTCACCCGGCTCGACGCCCTGTACTTCACCGTCGTCACCCTGGCCACCGTCGGCTACGGCGACATCACCCCGACCGGTCAGGCCCCTCGCCTCGTGGTGATCCTGCAGATCGGGTACACGTTCGTCTTCCTCGCCACGGCGGCGGGGACGCTGTCGCGGGCGATCCGGGCGAACGTCGAGACCCGTAGCCACCGCAAGCCGTGACGTTGTCCACAGGCTGTGGACGGCCACGCCCGATCGGTCAGGATTCGAGAAGCACGCCCGCGCGGCCACACCTAGCATCGGCGCCATGGACATCACCATTCACACCAGCGTCCTCCCGCACGACGACCCGGACGCGTCCCTGGTCTTCTACCGCGACGTCCTCGGCTTCGAGGTCCGCGGCGACGTCGGGCAGGGCAAGATGCGCTGGATCACCGTCGGCCCCGCCGACCGGCCCGACACCTCCATCCTCCTGGCGCCGCCGGCCGTCGACCCCGGGGTCACCGAGGACGAGCGCCGCACCATCGCCGAGATGATGGCCAAGGGCACCTACGGCTGGATCCTGCTGGCCACCCGGGACCTCGACGGCACCTTCCGGGCGGTGCAGGCCGGCGGCGCCGAGGTCGTCCAGGAGCCGACCGAGCAGCCGTACGGCATGCGCGACTGCGCCTTCCGCGACCCCGCCGGCAACCTGATCCGCATCCAGGAGCTGCGCTGAGCCGACCGGCCGAGCGCCGACCGTGCGGGCGGCGCGGTCCCTGACGGCCGCCACGGCTGCCACGGCCGCGACGGCCGCGACGGCCGGAGTCGGGCCCGGTGAGAGGAGTCCTCCCGTGTGTCACCCCTCGTGGGCCAGCGCCCGCGCGGCGGCGCAGCGCCTGAAAGACCTCGCGCGGCTGCGCCGCGTCCGGGACCGGATCGACCGCGAGTACGCGCGGCCACTGGACGTCCTGGCGCTCGCGCGCGACGCCGGCCTGGCGGCCGGGCAGCTCAGCCGCGAGTTCCGGCTGGCCTACGGCGACTCGCCGTACGGCTACCTGACGGCGCGCCGTGTCGAGCGCGCGGCCGCGTTCCTGCGCTGCGGCGGCCTCGGCATCACCGCGGTCCGCCGCGCGGTCGGCTGCACCTCGCCGGACGCCTTCCGCGCCCGTTTCACCGAACTGGTCGGCATGCCGCCCGACGACTACCGGCGCCGCGCGCGACGGGCCGCCGGACCGGTCAGAATTCGAGAAGCCCCGGCCGCCGGGCCGCACCTAGCGTGGAGGACATGACTTCCATCGACTCCCTCATCCTCGACGTGGCCGACCCCACGGCCGCCCGCAGCTTCTACACCACCGCCTTCGGCCTGGACACGCAGCTGCGCCTGCGGGCCTCGCAGGAACAGACCACCGGCTTCCGCGGGTTCACGCTGTCGCTCACGGTGTCCCGGCCCGCCACCGTCAACGGCTTCGTCGACGCCGCCCTCGACGCCGGCGCCACCGCCCTCAAACCCGCCGCGAAGTCGCTCTGGGGCTACGGCGGCGTCGTCCAGGCCCCGGACGGGACGATCTGGAAGATCGCGACCTCCGCGAAGAAGGACACCGGCCCGGCCACCCGGCAGATCGACCAGCTCGTGCTCCTGCTGGGAGTCGCGGACGTCTCCGCGAGCAAGCGGTTCTACGTCGACCGTGGCCTCACCGTGGCGAAGAGCTTCGGGCCGGTGTACGTCGAGTTCGCCACCGGGTCGAGCCCGGTCAAGCTCGCGCTGTACAAGCGCCGGGCCCTCGCCAAGGACGCCGGCGTCTCCCCCGACGGCAGCGGATCGCACCGGCTCGTGATCGGCGGCACCGCCGGAACCTTCACCGACCCGGACGGGTTCGCCTGGGCGGCCGAGCGGCCCGCGGCCGCGCGCTGAACCGCCGCGCCACCGTCGGACCGGACCTGAGGCCCCGCGGTCACCAGTCCTGGTTGTCGGCGGCCGTGGCGTGCAGGGTGATCAGCAGGGCGCCGAGGCGGGCGTTCCAGTTGGCGTTGGTGGGGCCGTCGATGGCGTGCTTCTTGGCCAGGTCGCGGATCACCTTCTGGGCGTCCTTGAGCTCCTGGGCCGCGTCGTCCGGATTGCCCTCGTTGAGGCGGGCGGAGGCGTCGTCGAGGATGCGCAGCAGCTCCGCCTGGCGGTCGTGCTCCTTGCCCGCGACCTGGGTCTGGACGACGGCCTGGCGGAAGGCGTTGAGCTGGAGGGCCGGCCCCTGGTTGCGGGGGACGGCCGGGTTGGGGGCCGTGGGGAGGCCGGCCGGGGTGGTGGGGGCCGTGGTGGTGGGCGTCGGGGTCGCCGCGGGGGTGGACGCGCGGGCCTGGGTGCTGGGCGCGGCAGCCGGGGTGCTGGGGGCGGTGGCCGCCGGCGGCTTGGTGGGAGCGGGGGCGGCGGCGTTGCCGGCGGGCTCGTCCAGGGCGGCGACGGCCAGGGCGGTGACGCCGGCGAGTGCGGCCACGCCCAGTGCGCCGAGGACGAGGGGCCTGCCGCGGCGGCGGCTGCGGCCGGCGGGCGCGGGCGGGCCCTGCCGGACGGGCGCCATCAGCGAAGTGGCCGGCGGGGCCTGCGGGACGGGTGCCATCAGCGAAGTGGCCGGCGGGGCCTGCGGGACGGGTGCCATCAGCGAGGTGACGGCCGGGGCCTGCGGCGGGAGCAGGGTGGTGTGCTGCTGGTTGGGGTTCACCGGCCTTACGGGCGGCAGCAGTTGGGTGGCGGCGGCGGTGGCGAGGAGTTCCGCCGTCGGGTCGCCGACCGCCAACCCGGGGATGGTGGAGAGGAGTTCGGCCCGCGCCGCGACGGCGTCCGCCGGCCGGTCGGCGGGGTTCTTGGCGAGCAGGCGCAGCACGGCCGCGTCCAGCGCGGGCGGCAGGCCGGGGCGGCGGTAGGACGGCGGCAGGGGCTGCTCGCTGACGTGCTTGAAGGCGATCGCCACCGGGGTCTCGGCGGTGAACGGGGTCTCGCCGGTGAGCATTTCGGTGAGCACGCAACCGACCGCGTAGAGGTCGGTGCGGCCGTCCAGGGGCGAGGCGGTGGCCTGCTCGGGCGACAGGTAGGCGGCCGTACCGAGCACGCTCGCCGTCTGGGTCAGGTTGCTGGACGAACCGGCCCGGGCGATGCCGAAGTCGACGACCTTCACCCCGCCGTCGTCGGTGATCATGATGTTTCCGGGCTTGATGTCCCGGTGGACCAGCCCGGCCGCGTGCGCGACGGCCAGCGCCTCGCAGACCGCCGCCGCGATGCCGACGGCGCGTTCCACCGGCAGGCCCGGCTGCTGCACCAGCACGGCGGCGAGCGAACGGCCGTGGACGAGCTCCATGACGATGAACGGCGTGCCCTGGTCGACGCCCGAGTCGAAGACCATGACGATCCTCGGGTGCACCAGCATGGCCGCGTGCTGCGCCTCGCGGCTGAACCGCTCGGCGAAGCGGGGGTCGTCGGCGAGTCCCCCGTTGAGGACCTTGACGGCCACCTGGCGGCCCAGCACGTGGTCCAGCCCGCGCCAGACGGTGGCCATGCCGCCGACGCCGAGTATCTCGACGAGTTCGTAACGCCCGTTCAGCGCCCGTCCGATCACCTGGAACTCCCCTCACGTGCCGTGCCCGGTGTTCCGGGCCGCCTCGTGCACCTGTGCACGATAGCCGCACCGCCGGACCGCACCGCCTGGGGCGGGGAGGCGGTCGGGGGACCGGGCAGCGGTCCCCCGGCCGCCGGCGCGGGGGTGCGACCCGCCCTGACTGCGGGAGGGCGGGCCGCACGTTCCAGGCCGACCGGGCCGACGGCGCGTCCGGGGTGGGCGCCTGCCGGGCCGGCCGGGGCCGGGCGGCCGGACGGCACGGGGAGCCGACCGGCCACCCGGGGTCTTCGGGTGGTACTGACGAGCGGTCCTGCGGGTGGTGCGGTCCTGCGGGTGGTGCGGTCCTGCGGGTGGTGCGGTCCTGCGGGTGGTGCGGTCCTGCCGGTGGTGCGGTCCTGCGGGTACTGCGGGTGGTGCGGTCCGGGTGGGCGGCGAGCCCGGGGGGAGTCGCTCGCCGCCCACCCGGAGTTCCTGGGTTACCTCCGGCCCGACTGGCTGTCGTCGGAACGGTCGGTCCTGCTCGGACGGACGTCGGGCAGGGACGGCGCGGCCGGCGGCGCCGGGACGGTCACGCCGGACCGGCCGGGCCTGGCCCCGTTGCCGCCGTTGCCCTTGTCCTGGCCCTTGTCCTGGCCCTTGTCCTGGCCCTTGTCCTGGCCGTTGCCCTTGCCCTTGTCCTTGTTCTTGTCCTGGCCGTTGCCCCGGCCGTCCTCGGTGTTCCCCTTGCCCGCGCCCGCACCGGGGCCGGGGGTGGTCCGGCCGGGGTCGTGGGGCTTCGCGGCGGCACCCGGATGGTCGTCGTCCTCGTCGCCGAGCACCTCCGCGCAGTAGTCCGCCACCTTCTCCGCCCCGCCGGCCGCCGTGACCAGCGGGCCGAACCGCGGCTCGGTGGCCGGTGAGCGCTCGCCCCGGCCCGACCAGTCGGCGAAGCCGTGGCAGAGGGCGACCAGTCCGGGCGCGAGCGGCCGGGCGCCGTGCCCCTCGACGTCGCCGTCGCCGTCGGTATCGGCGGAGGGGGTGCCGGGCTTCGGGGCGGTGGACGGTCCGACCAACTGCGGACCGCCCGAGGCGGAGCCGCCGCCGGACGGGCGGACGGACGGGGTGCCGGGCGCGGCACTGTCGGGCGAGGTGGCGGACGAACCGGCCGACGCATCGGCGGACGCGGTGCCGGGCGCACTGCCGGAGGGCCCGCCCGCGGCGGCGAGCGCGTGCTCGGGCGCGCCGGACCCGCCGCCCAGCGGGGACGGCAGGTTGCCGGTGCCGGCGGCGACCGCGACCCCGCACAGCGCGGTGGCGCCGAGCACGGCGGCAGTGGCCTTCGTGCTGAAGGCCCTGGCCAACGTGGCGGTTGCCATCGATCGTCTCCGGACGGGTGTGGTCACTACGGGGTCGGACGTGAGACGCGCCTCCCGGAACGCGGTCAGGGCGGCCTGCTCCCCGGCCAGTTCGTCGGCCGTCGCCGGGGCGGCGGCCGCGGCGAGGATCCGGGCGAGCGGCCCGGGACCGCCGTCCGGTCCGGTGAGCGAGGCGTCCTGCCCGGCCAGCGGGCCGCCCACGGCACCGCCGAGCAGATGCTCGGCAGCGTCACGGTCGATCCGACGGGATCGGTTGGTGCTCATCTCATGTCCTTCAGCGTCGCGGCCCGGCGTTCTGTCACACCTTGCGGAGAACTTTTTCCCGCAGGCTTTCCCGCAGGTTTCCCCGTGGGCTTCCCGGCCGCCTTCCCCGCGGTTTCTTCGACGGGTTCCTCGACGGGTTCCTCGGTACGGCGCCGGCCGGTCCGGCCGGGCCGCCGCACCGCCGGTTCGGCCTCGCGCGCGGCGGGGATCCCGACCCCGGCCGCGAAGGACTGCTCCAGCAGCGTGGCCAGTTTCCGCAGCCCCCGGTGGGCGGCCATCCGGACGCTGCCGGCCCGCTTGCCGAGCACCCGGGCGGCGCTCTCGGCGTCCAGTTCCATGACCACCCGCAGCAGGACGGCCTCGGCCTGGTCGCGCGGCAGCCGGGAGATCAGCGCCAGCGCGTCGGCGGTGCCGACGGTGGCCAGCGCGGCGCCCGCGGTGTCGTCCCCGGCAGCCAGCCCGGCCAGGTACTCGAAGGGCAGGTCGGCGACCGGGCGGCGGCGCCGGGCGCGCAGGTGGTCGAGCGCGCGGTGGCGCGCGACGGTGGCGGCCCAGCCGCGGAAGCCGTCCCCGTCACCGGAGAAGCCGCCCAGGTCGCGGGCGATCTGAAGCCAGGTCTCGGAGGCGATGTCCTCGGCGTCCTGGGCGTCCTCGGGGCGACCGCCGACCAGGACCCGCAGGTAGCGCAGCAGGCCCGGCTGGACGGTCCGGAACAGCAACCGGAACGCCTCCTCGTCCCCGACCTGGGCGGCCCGGACGGCCTCGGTCAGATCGGCGGGAGAGGGGGCCCGGCCCGCTGGCGGGCCGGCGGAAGGGACTGGTCCGGACCGGCCGACGGGGCTGCCGGTGCCCGCTCCGGGGCGCTCTGCACTCTGCACCCGCCACATCATGGGCCATCCGGGCGAACGCGACCCCGCGAGCCGGGAGAAGTCGCAGGTCGGAGCGGCTGTCACGGCCCGCACCATGACAGCTGTCACGCGGATCCCGCAACGGACGGCACTGCTCTGACGGAGGGTCGGACGGAAACACTGGAGGCACGACGCGGGCAGCGGCCCGCGGCCACCAGCAGGGAAGGAACCCGCCGTGAGCCGAACCGTCACCACCGCCACCGCCGCCGCCACCACCGGGACCGGCACGACCCCGAACCCGTCGGCCTCCGGGCTCCGCCCGCTCGCCATCGACGTGGTCGCCCCGCTGGCCGGCTACTACCTGCTGCACTCGGCCGGCGGCCTGAGCGTGTTCGCCGCGCTGGCGTGGAGCAGCGCCATCCCGGCCGCCCGGACCGTGCTCGGCCTGCTGCGCGAGCGCAGGCTCAACCTGTGGGCCGCGCTGATGCTGACCGTGAACCTGGCGGGCCTGGCGCTCACCTTCGTCACCGGCGACGCCCGACTGATGATCGCCAAGGACGGCGGGCTGAGCGGCACCGTGGCGCTGGCCATCCTGTTCTCGGCGCTGGTCGGCCGGTCGGTGATGACCCCGGTGCTGATGCCCTTCCTCACCAAGGGCAAGCGCGACCGGGCCGCCGCCTGGCAGCGGCTGGTCGAGGGCCGGGCGGCCGGCTCCCGGGCCTTCCAGCGCCACGAGCGGGTGTTCGCGGGTGCCTGGGGCACCGCGCTGCTGGCCGAGTGCGTCGCCCGGGTGGTCGGCGCCTTCACCCTGCCGGTGGCGACCATGGCCTGGCTGTCCACCGTGTTCATGATCGGCGCGATCGCGGCCGGCGCGATGCTCGGTCGGATCGCGGCCGATCCGATGGAGAAGCTGGTCGCGGCCGAGACCGAAGCCCCGACCGCCGTCTGACACCGCCTGCCGTCCACCTGCCGCCCGGGGGAGCATCACCGCCCCCGGACGGCGCCCGAACCGGCCCCAACGCCGGGTGTCGGCGATCCGAACAGCACGGAACCATCCGGATCTCCCGGGAGTCCTTCATAACGAGGGGGTAACGGGACCCCCGGTCGAGGAAACGGGGCCCCCATGAGCCGGACGCACGCGCTGACCGCCACCGAGGACCGCACCCTCGTGTGGGACGGCTGCCTGAACGTCCGCGACCTGGGCGGACTGCCCACCGCCTCCGGCCGGCCGACCGCCCGCGGGGCGATAGTCCGGGCGGACAACCTGGACCGCCTCACCGCCGAGGGCTGGGACGCCCTCCTCGACCACGGTGTCCGCACCGTGGTCGACCTGCGCAACGCCGAGGAGTACAAGCCGCTCCTCCCGCTCCCCGAGGGCGTCGAGCTGATCCGCGTCCCGCTGGACGAACTCGCCGGCCCCGCCTGGTGGGAGGCCTACGGCCGGCTGGACGGCACCCCGCTCGCGCTCCGCCCCTACCTGGACCACTGCCCGCACGCCGCCGCCGCACTGATCGCCGCCATCGCCGGCGCCCGCCCCGGCGGCCTGGTCGTGCACTGCGGCGCCGGCCGCGACCGCACCGGCCTGGCGGCCCTGCTGCTGCTCGCCCTGGCCGGCGTCGAACGGGCCGCGATCGTCGAGGACTACCAGCTCAGCGGCCCCAACGTCCGCCCGCTGTACGGGATGCTGGGCCTGCCGGACCAGTACCACCGGATCGACGCGGTGCTCGCCGAGGCCGGCACCACCGCCGAAGCCGTCCTCGCGGGCGCGCTGGAGGGCCTCGACCCGGCGGGCTACCTGCTCGCCGCCGGGGCCACCCCCGCCGAGGTCGCCGCCGTCCGGGCCCGGCTGCTGCCCGCCGCGTAGCGGCCACCGGGCCAGGCCGGCTCCTGCAACTCGACGACCTGGAGCTTGAGTTCGCGAGACAGCCCGGCCTCGGGCAGGGCCGGGATCCTCGACCCGCCCATCGGACGCCTCCCGTCCCGCAGGGGCCGCCGAAGACTACTCGCGCGTATCGTCAACCGATGGTTGACGGCCCAGGATCGACAACCTACGGTTGACGCATGGAGAATCCCGTCGTTCCCAACACCACTCCGCTGCGCCTCGACGACCTGATCGCCGCGATCAAGAAGGTCCACCCCGACGCGCTCGACCAGTTGTCCGACGCGGTCATCGCCGCCGACCACCTCGGCGACCTCGCCGACCACCTGATCGGCCACTTCGTCGACCAGGCCCGCCGCTCCGGCGCCTCCTGGACCGACATCGGCCGCAGCATGGGCGTCAGCAAGCAGGCCGCCCAGAAGCGGTTCGTCCCCAAGGACCCGGGCACCCCCGCCGACCTCGACCCCAGCCAGGGCTTCGCCCGGTTCACCGACCGGGCCCGGAGCGTCGTGATGGCCTCGCAGGAGGAGGCCAGGGCGGCCGGCAACGCCGAGATCACCGCCGAACACCTCCTGCTCGGCCTGCTCGCCGAACCGGAGGGCATCGGGCTCAAGGCGCTCGCCGCCCAGGGCGTCACCCCGGA
This sequence comes from Kitasatospora sp. NPDC088779, assembly GCF_040685395.1. Taxonomy (NCBI): domain Bacteria; kingdom Bacillati; phylum Actinomycetota; class Actinomycetes; order Kitasatosporales; family Streptomycetaceae; genus Kitasatospora; species Kitasatospora sp. NPDC088779. The sequence goes on from NZ_JBFBHW010000063.1 coordinate 18,324, forward strand.
GGCCGTCCGGGAGGCGACCGCCGCCGTCCTGCCGGCCGCCGCCGAGCAGGTGCCCGCGCTGATCCCGTACGACGCGCAGGGCAAGAAGGCGCTGGAACTGACCTTCCGTGAGGCGCTGAAGCTCGGGCACAACTTCGTCGGCACCGAGCACATCCTGCTCGCCCTGCTGGAGCTGGAGAACGGCTCGGGCGTGCTCGCCGGCCTCGGCGTCGAGAAGTCCGAGGCGGAGACCTTCACCTCCGAGGCCGTCAAGGCCATCATCGCCGCCCGGAACGCCGAGCAGGCGTGAGACGGGGCCCGGCCCCGGGCGGAACTCCCGCCCGGGGCCGGTCGGTTGGGCTCGGGCGGGACTCAGAAGCCGGAGACGGGCGTGGTGACGATCCGCACCCGGCCGTCGGCGGCCGACTCCAGCGCCGCCCGCAGCCGGAGCGAGCGGGCCGGGCCGAGGAGTTCCAGCGCCTCCTCGACGGTGGCCCACTGGTGCCGGTCCAGTTCGCCGGCCGGGACGGTCACGGGGGTGCCGTCCGGGACGGTGCCGAAGTCGAACATCAAATGCTGCGCCGGGTGGTCGAGTTCGGACGAGGGGTGGGTCCAGGAGATGGCCAGTAGCTCCCCGGTCGCCCTGACGATGCCGGTCTCCTCCAGCAGCTCCCGCGAGGCGCACTCCACCGGGCCCTCGCCGAGGTCGATCGTGCCGCCCGGGAACTGCCAGTGCTCGCGGTACCCGGCCTTCACGATCAGGATCCGGCCGGACTCGTCCCGCAGCAGGCAGCCCGCCGCCGCGTAGATCCTGGGCAGGGACGCCAACCATTCCTCGCGGGACTTCAAGGGCTCAGCCGTCACTGCGATCCTCCTGGGGCACGGTGGTTCTGCACCGCCCACTCTGCCACCGACCCGCCCGGGACCGTCAGTTCAGCGCTGGGCGGCGAGGTGCTCGACCAGGCGGTCGAAGCTGGAGTTGAGGCCCGCCCGGGCCTCCGGACCGCAGTACATCGCCGGCACCTCGGTCTGGTGCAGGACCACCTCGGTGCGGCCGTCGCCGAGGTCCTTGAAGGTCATCGTGGAGCGCAGGCCCACGCTCTCCTCGACCAGGGCGATCAGCTCGCCCGGGCGGATCTCGGTGATCTTGGCGCACATCGGGTACGCGTCGCCGGTCGCGTCGATGGTCATGGTGCTGTCGTAGCGCCCGCCCACCCGCGGCTCGATGGTCACGGTGTCCAGCTCGACGTGGGTGCCGACCGGGCCCCAGAAGCGGACGAACTGCTCGGGCTCGACGTAGGCGCGGAAGACGGCGTCCGGGGTGGCCGGCAGCTCGCGGGTGATGGTCAGCTCGCCCAGGTTCTCGGTCATGGTGTCGTCCTTCGTGATCGCGGCGCCACGGTGGCGCTTTCACAGGAGTAGACCGAGGGCGCGACCGAAACTCATCGCTCCACGCGGAAATTCTTTCGAGAAGTTCTGCGGAGTTCTGTCGAGCTCCGGGAAGTTCCGAGAAGTTCCGCCGGAGCCGATGAGCCCGGGCCGCCGGGCCGGTCCAAGCAGTATGGACACCACGCCGAAGCCCCCGCCCGCCCCCGCCCTGACCTGCGACCTGGACGCGCTGACCGCGCCCGACCTGGCCGTCGTCGACGCCCTCGCCCGGCTGCGGCTCGCCGCCGCGCGGCACGGGGTGGGCGTGGTGCTGGTGAACGCGAGCGGCCCGCTGCGGGAGCTGCTCGCGTTCAGCGGGCTCGCGGCCCTGCTGCCGGGGGGCGTGGACCCCCTCGACCTCCGGCGGCCGGACAGGGCCTAGTCGGCGGCCAGCCGGGGCGGGAGGCCGAACAGCGGGAAGAGCACGTCGGTGTCCAGGAAGTTGGTGAACCCGGTGATCCGGCCCGCTGACACCTCCAGCACGATCAGCGCCCACGGCTCGTGCCCGCCCGCCGGGCTCGGCCGGTACTGGGCGAAGGCCGGAGCGCCGTTGGCCGTCACCGGGACCAGCCGGGAGCCGCGGCAGCCGTGGCCCGGGCCGAGCATCCAGGCCCGGATCTCGCCCCGCCCCCGCAGCCACATCGCGTACGGCGGCATGTTGAGCGTGACGTCCTCGTGCAGCAGCGCGGCGAGGCCGTCCATGTCGTACGCCTCGAAGGCGCGGACGTAGCGGTCCAGCAGCGCGCGGTGGTCGTCGTCCAGCGCGGGGGCCGGGCGGGCGGCCGCGCCGTCCCCGGCGAGCACCGCGCGCGCCCGCTGCAGCGCGCTGTTCACCGAGGCCACCGTGACGCCGAGCAGTTCGGCCACCTCGGCGGCCTTCCAGCCGAGCACCTCGCGCAGGATCAGCACGGCCCGCTGCCGGGGCGCGAGGCGCTGCAGCACGGCGACGAAGGCCAGCTTCACCGACTCGCGCTGGGCCGCCACCTCGGCCGGGTCACCCGTCTCGGGCAGCACCCGGCCGTCCGGCGCGGGGCCGATCCACGTCACCTCGGGCAGCTGGGTGTCGCTCGCCGTGGCCACCGTCACCGGGCCGGCCAGGTCCATCGGGCGGGCCCGGCTGTTGCGGCCGTTCAGCGCGTCCAGGCACACGTTGGTGGCGATCCGGTACAGCCAGGAGCGCAGCGCGGCGCGGCCCTCGAAGCCGCGGTGGCCGCGCCAGGCGCGGACCATCGTCTCCTGCACCGCGTCCTCGGCCTCGAAGACCGAGCCGAGCATCCGGTAGCAGTAGCCCGTCAGCTCCGTCCGGTACCGCTCCAACTGGAGCTCGACCGGCTCCTCCGTGATCAGGTCGGCCATGGTGCGCCCCCGTCGTCCCGCCCCGTGCTGGTGAACGGCACGAAGGTACTCCAGCCCACTGACAACGCTCCGGCGCGCCCCGCACCGACCGCGAACCACCCCGGACACCGCCCCCCGGACACCGCCCCCCGAGCACGCGTCGGGGGCGGGCGCCGGAACGCGGCGCCCGCCCCCGGACCCGGATCCGCTCAGTGGGCGGAGTGCTTCTCCGCTCCGCGGTGCCGGTGGCCCTTGAGCTCGGCGTGCATCGACGGGGCGGCGTGCCCCGCCGAGGCCGCCTGATCGCGGCCGCCGTGCCGGAAGGCGTCGGGCGCGGCGTACCCGGCGGTGGCGGAGGACATGGCGTCGGCGCGCAGCATCGGCACCAGCCGGGTGGGCGCGGTCGCCATGCCGCGGCGCTCCAGCAGTTCCTGGGTGCCCCGGCGGAGCTGGGCAGTGCTGCCCGGTGTTCGCCTGGTCATCGTCGGCCTCCCTTCGGCGGTCACCGGCGGGACGGATGTCGACCGGAGGGGCCGGGGGCCGCGCGGGCGTTATGTCCGGATTTTATCCGGGTTGCGCCCGGATGCCACCGGAAACGGGCCCCGGCTTCCCCGGACCGGCCCGATCCGCGGGACGCGCCCCGCGCCGGGCCTCAGCCCATGACCTCGTGGACGAAGCACCAGCGCCAGTCCTCGCCCCGCTCGTACGAGCGGATCACCGGATGCGAGGTGTTGTGGAAGTGCGCGGTGGCGTGCCGCTGCGGCGAGAAGTCGCAGCAGCCGATGTGGCCGCAGTCCAGGCAGATCCGCAGGTGCACCCAGTCCCGGCGCCCCTGGGCCAGGCAGTCGGCGCAGCCGTCGGCCGGGGGGAGGGGCTCGATGTCCTGGGGGGCCGCGGCGAGGTCTTCGCAGGCACTCATGCCCGCAGGGTAGTGACGGCCCGGCCGGCCCCGGCCTCAAGACACGCCGCGCGCCCGGTCGGCCTTCCCGACGCCAGGGTGGTACCGCCGTACCCAGGAACGCGGATCCCGGGAGGGCCGCACCCGGGACGCACACGGCCCTGGGCGAACCTCCGCCGCCCGCACACAGTTGTCGTCGTCAGCCCCACCACCCTCCCAGGCCCAGGAGCCACCGATGAGCTACCCCGCCCTCGCCGCCCGCACCGCCGTCGTCACCGGAGCCGCCAGCGGCATGGGCGCGGCCACCGCCCGCCTGCTCGCCGCCCACGGCGCCCGGGTCGCCCTGCTCGCCCGCCGCACCGACCGCCTCGACACCCTCGCGGCCGAGCTCACCGCCGCCGGCGGCCAGGCCCTCGCCGTCACCGCCGACATCACCGACCAGGCCTCCGTCGACGCCGCCGCCAAGGCCGTCCACGACGCCTACGGCCGGGTCGACCTGGTGGTCAACAGCGCCGGCGTGATGCTGCCCAACCCCCTCGCCGACGGCCGGACCGACGAGTGGACCCGCATGGTCGACACCAACCTCACCGGCGCCCTGCGGATCATCCGCGCCTTCGCCGACGACCTCACCGCGGCCGCCGCCGACGGCCGGGCCGCCGACCTGGTCAACGTCTCCTCCATCGCCTCGCGCGTCGTCTTCCCCAACTACGCCGTGTACAGCGCCACCAAGGCCGCGCTCACCCAGCTGTCCGCCGCCCTGCGCTCCGAACTCAGCCCCCGCGACGTCCGGGTCAGCTCCATCGAGCCCGGCCTGACCGACACCGAACTCGGCGGCCACATCGACAACCCCGCCCTGCGCGAACAGCTCGGCGGGATGTTCGCGGCCATCCCCGCACTCACCGCGGAGGACCTCGCCGACCTGATCGCCTACACCGTCAGCCGCCCCCGGCACGTCAACCTGAGCCACACGGTCGTCGTGCCGACCCGGCAGGCGTAGGGCCTCCCTCGGACTCCCCCGATCCGGGCCGGCTTCCGGGCTCCGGCTCCACCATCGGGGGAGGCATGGGAGCATGCCACCCGTGGCGATCGTGACGGGGAGAACGAACGGCGACACCGGCGGTGGCGACACCGCCGGCACGCCCGCACCGGCGGACACCGGCATACCGGCGAGCGCCGGAGCCGGCCGGGGCCCGGCCCGGGCGGTGTCCGAACCCGGCCGGATCCGGCAGCCCGTCGCCCTGATCCGGCTGCTCACCGGGCTCATCGCCATCGCCCTCACCCTGCTGCTCGCCGACTACGCCCGGGCCACCACCGGCGGCATCGCCGCCGACGTGGCCGAGGCCGCCGAACTGGTGCCCCGGCCGCTCGCCGGCCTCGCCGGCGGCCTCACCACCGCCGCCGTGCTGCTGGTGCCCGTCGTCCTCGCCGCCCGCCGCCTCCTCGGCCCCGATCGGCGACGCGCCCTCCAGCAGGTCTCCGACGGCCTGCTCGCCGCCGTCCTCGCCTACGGCGCCACCCTGCTCCTCGACCTGTGGGCCGACGGCGTCGCCCCCGTCTCCCTGCTCGCCGCCCTCACCCAGGCCCTACCGGGCGGCGCCCTCGGCCACACCGAGCCCGTCTACGGCTACCTCGCGCCCGTCCTCGCCTTCATGACCGCCTCCGGCAACCGCGAACACCGGGCCCCCTGGGCCGTCCTCGCCCTCTCCGGCCTCGCCGGACTCGCCGGCGGGTACGCCACCCCCACCGCCCTGCTGCTCGGCCTGCTCATCGGCTGGACCGGCGCCCACGGCACCCTCTACGCCGTCGGCACCCCCGACCCGCTGCCCAGGCCCGGCGAGATCCTCCGGGCCCTGCGCGAGAGCGGCCTGCACCCGGCCGAGGCCCACCCCGCCGGGCCCGACCGCTACCTGGTCCGGCAAGCCGACGACCGGCCCGACCTCGACGTCCAGCTCCTCGACCGGCAAGCCGTCACCGCCGCCGCCGTCCAGCGCGCCTGGCGCCGCCTGCGGCTGCGCACCGCCCCCCACCCCCGGGCCCTGCGCTCCCCCCGCGCCGGCCTCGAACACGAGGCGCTCGTCACCTACGCGGCCCTCGCCGCCGGCGTCCGCACCCGCCGCATCGCCGCCACCGCCGGCCTCGGCCAGGACACCGCCCTCATCGCCTACGAACACCTCCCCGGACGCACCCTCGACCGGCTCCCCGACGAGGAGATCACCGACGACCTGCTGGCCGACGCCTGGCGGCAGCTCGCCCGCCTCCAGCGCCGGGAGACCGCCCACCGGGCGCTCGTCCCGTCCTCGCTGCTGGTGGACGCGACCGGCGCGGTGCACCTGGTCGACTTCGCCGACGGCGACATCGCGGCCAGCGAACTCGTGCTGCGCTGCGACATCGCCCAGCTGCTCACCACCCTCGCCCTGCGGGCCGGCGCGGCCCGCTCCGTCCACACCGCTGTCACCGTCCTCGGCGCCGACACCGTCGAGGCCGCCCTCCCCCTCCTCCAGCCCATCGCGCTCGCCCGCACCACCCGCCACGCCCTCAAGCACACCGCCCGCCCGACCGCCGCCGCCCGCACGGACGGCCCGGCAGGCCCCGGGCCCGACGAGGCCGCCGCCGGCGGGGGCGGGCTGCTGGAGGAGATCCGGGCGGAGGTGCTGCGGACCAGGCCGCAGGCGGAGGTGCGGCCGGTGCGGTTGGAGCGGCTGCGGCCGCGGACCCTGCTGGCGGTGGTGGGCGGGGTGGTGGCCGGGTGGCTGCTGATCCCGCAGCTGTTCGCGGCCGAGGACAACCCGATCTCGGCGGTGGCCGACGCCGATCCGGCGTGGCTGGCGCTGGCGCTGCTGGCGGCGGCGCTGAGCCACGTGACGGCGGCGATGGGGTTCGTCGGGTTCGTGCCGGAGCGGCTGGACTTCCGCAACGCGGTGCTGGCGCAGCTGGCCGGGGCGTTCGTGAAGCTGGTGTCGCCCGGGGGCGTCGGCGGGATCGCGCTGAACACCCGGCTGTTGCAGCGGGCCGGGATCCCGACCGCGCAGGCGCTGTCCAGCGTCGGGGTGGGGCAGTTGATCGGCCTGGTGCTGCACCTGCTCCAGCTGGGCGCCTTCGTCTACCTGCTGGACCTGCAACCGGGCGGTTCGGAGCTGGACGCGCTGCCCGCCGTGGTGGGCGGGCTGGCGGGGGCGGCGGCGCTGCTGGCGGTGGTGTCGGCGGTGCCGCCGGCCCGGCGCTGGCTGGCGGCGCGGCTGCGGCCGCTGACCACCGAGGTGCTGCCGCGGCTGCTGGACCTGCTGCGCAGCCCGGCCCGGCTGGCGGTGGGACTGACCGGGCAGCTGCTGGTGTCGATCTGCCTGATCGGCTGCCTGTACTGCTGCACCCGGGCGATCGGCCGGGAGCCGTCCTTCGCCTCGGTGGCGGTGGTGTTCCTGGTGGGCAACGCGGCGGGCAACGTGGCGCCCACCCCGGGCGGGGCCGGCGCGGTGGACGGGGCGCTGATCGCGCTGCTGCAGCAGACCGCGTCGATGGAGAAGGGCGGCGCGCTGGCGGCGGTGGCGACGTACCGCCTGCTGACGCTGATCCTGCCGGTGCTGCCGGGCTGGGCGGCGATGACCTGGCTGCAGCGCCGCCGGGCGCTGTAGGGCCCCGGACAGCGCGCGCACCCCGGACGGCGCCCCGGACCGGGCCCGGCGGCGGCTACTCGCGGTACTCGTCCTCGTCGAGCTGGACGACGCGGCTCTGCTCGGCGGCGTCGGCGACATCGGTGGCCGGGTCGGCTCCGACGGCCCGGCGTTCGGCCACCTCGTCGTACTCGTCGCCCTCGGGTGCCTCGTCGTCGGGTTCGACGGTCTCGACGGCCTCGTCGATCAGGTAGTCCTCGTGATTCTGCGGCATGGCGTCCGTCCTCACTGTTCGGAGGCACTGTCCGGAGGCTCCCACGGGCGCGGGGGCGGTACTGGCAGTATCCGTCGCCGGGCGGCCGGGCGCGATTGCGCCGCGGCGGCCCCGCGGCGCCCGGGCCGCCGGCCGGCACGGAACGCGCCGCAGGCCACCGGGGGTACGATCGGTGCCGTACCAAGGGCTTACCCACACCCACCCGGTGGCCCCGAGGCCCTTACGAACGACGGGGAAATCATGTCCGGCTCGCACTACTTCACCGGTGCACCCGAGGTCGCCAGCGAGCGCCGGCCGATCACGGTCTCCCTGCCGGACCTCACCCTCGAACTGACCACCGACACCGGAGTGTTCTCGCGCGGCCGGCTCGACCCGGGCACCCGGATCCTGCTGGAGCACGCCCCGCAGCCGCGGGTGCGCGGCCCGATCCTGGACGTCGGCTGCGGCTACGGCCCGATCGCGCTGACCTGGGCGAGCCGGCGCAGGCGGCTGCCGGTCTGGGCGGTGGACGTGAACGAGCGCGCGCTGGAACTGGTGCGGCTGAACGCCGAGGCGCTGCGGCTGGGCAACGTCCAGGCCGCGCTGCCCGAGGACGTCCCGCAGGACGTGCGGTTCGCCACCATCTACTCCAACCCGCCGATCCGGATCGGCAAGGCCGCGCTGCGCCGGCTGCTCACGCACTGGCTCGGCCGGCTGACCCCGGACGGCTCGGCGTTCCTGGTGGTGCAGAAGCACCTGGGCTCGGACTCGCTGCAGAAGTGGCTGAACGAGCAGGGCTACCCGACCACCCGGGTCGCGTCGGTCAACGGGTTCCGGATTCTGGAAGCACGACCCCGCCCGGAGCCGGGCGAGGGCACGGAGAGTGGACGGGGAACGTCGTCGTGAAGCAGTTGCGCGGGACCGAACTGAAGCGACTGCACCGCTCGTGGCGGCGCAGCAACGAGTTCCGGCTCGCGATGATCCTGGAGAACCTGCAGTCGCCGTTCAACGTCGGCTCGGTGGTCCGGACCGGGGCCGCGATGGGCGCCGAGAAGCTGTACCTGGCCGGGGAGACCCCGTCGGTGCGCTCCTCGGGCGCGCAGAAGGCCGCGATGGGCACCGACAAGTACCTGAAGGTGGAGCACTTCCCGACGGTCGCGGAGGCGGTCGCGGCGGCGAAGGCGGACGGCTTCAAGGTGGTCGGCCTGGAGCTGGCGGACGAGGCGGTGCCGATGTTCGCCGCCGAACTGACCCCGGCGGTGGCCTTCGTGCTGGGGCACGAGGACCGCGGGATCACCCCCGACGCGCTGGCGCTCTGCGACCAGGTGGTGTTCGTGCCGCAGCTGGGCCGGGTCGGCTCGCTGAACGTGTCGGCGGCCGCGACGGTGGCCTGCTACGAGGCGCGCCGCCAGGGGTACGCGATCAGCGGCACCCCGGACGGCACCGACCTCGGCGACCTCGGCGGGGCCGACGACGAGTAGGACCTGATCCGATCCGGAGGGGTGTGCCGAAAGGCCCACCCCTCCGGTCGTTTCCGCCCGGCGGTACGGGACGGTCGACCACGCCTGCGGGCCGGACCTCCCCGGCGTCCACGGGGAGCGCGCCCCGGCCCCGCCGGCGGTGGTCAGCGCAGCGTCAGCTAAGCGTCAGCGCTCCAGGCGACTGTAGTTGGCATGACGTCGATCACGGCAGTCTCCAGCTGTCTTCCCGACACCATCCCGATCGCGCGCTTCCAACAGGAACTCCAGCTGACGGATGTGCAGCTCCGGCGCTACCAGCGCTTCTACGGGCTCTCCGAGGTGTGCCGCGACCCCGCGGCCACCGAGACCGAGCTGCTGCTGCGCGCCGCGACCAAGCTGGTGGAGCTGCGCGGGCAGGAACAGCGCGTCAAGTACGTCCTCCAGGCCCGCACGATGCCGTCGCCGCTGCCGTACCCGATGACCTCGCTCCGACCGATCCAGGTCGAGCTCGGCCTGGAGCACGCCGCCGGCTTCGTCGTCTCGCACCACGCCTGCGCCTCCGGGCTGCTCGCGCTGGACCTGGCGGGCACCCTGCTAGCCGCCGACCCGGATCCGAACGCGCTCGCCCTGGTCCTGGCCGGGGAGAAGGCGTGCACCACCCGGACGCAGTCCATCCCGGACGTCACCGTCATGGGCGAGGGCACCGTGGCCTTCCTGGTGAGCGCGGACCGTGCCGGCTCCGACCGGATGCTCGGCTACGCGACGCGCACCCACACCCAGTTCGGCGACGAGTTCATCATGGGCGACGCCGCCGCCAAGGAGTTCCAGGACCTGTACGGGCCCGGCCTGTGCGAGGTGATCGGCGCCGCCCTGGAGGAGGCCGGCTGCGGCCTCGACGAGCTGGCGCTCGTGCTGCCGCACAACGTCAACCGGCTGTCGTGGATCGGCGTCTGCAAGGCGCTCGGGCTGCCGCTCGACAAGGTCTTCCTCGACCTGGTCGGCGAGACCGGGCACTGCTTCTGCGCCGACCCCTTCATCAACCTGCAGAAGGCCACCGAGCTGGGGCGGCTGCGCCCCGGCGACCGCTACCTGATGACCAGCGTGGGGCTCGGGGCGACCTTCGCCGCGATGGTCCTGGAGCACTGACGGCCGCCCACCGGATCGGCCGTCCCCCGCAGTACCGGCGCACCCGCACCACCGCAGCACCGCAGTACCCGCGCACCCGCCGCACCGCGCCCGAGCGCACACGAGAAATGACGAGGTCGACATGCATCTACCGTCCTCCGGCTTCAGCGCGCGCCTCAAGCGCGCCGTGACCGGGTCCGCGGACACCCCGCTGGTGTTCCTGGGCAACTTCGAGGTGGAGAACCACTGGGCGCTCGGCGAGCCCGCGCTGCCCCGGGTCGCCTCGCACGCGGGCAGCGCGGTGGTGAACCGCATGGACGAGTTCGCGCTGCTGCTCGGCGACAAGGACGACCACGTCGTGCTGAAGACCGCCCTGGACGAGGGCTACCGCGGCTACCTGGAGGGCCTCGGCCTGGAGCTGCCCACCGTGCACGTGGTGGCCGGCCAGGACCCGCAGCGCACCGTCAGCGAGGACGCCCTCGCCGACCCCGAGCTGCTGCGCGCGCTGTCCGCCGTCGCCGCCGAGGGCGCCCGGCTGACCGCGCACGGCATCTCCACCGTCGAGGAGGAGCTGGCCGAGCGCACCGGGCTGCGGCTGGGCGCGCCGACCGCCGCGGTCTGCAAGCGGGTCAACAGCAAGGTGTACAGCCGCCGGCTCTCCGACGAGCTGGGCATCCGCCAGGCCCGCGGCTGGGCCTGCGAGACGCTGGAGGAACTGGCCGAGGCGGTGGCCGCGGCCGGTGAACTGCTGGCGGCGGGCCGCAAGGTGGTGCTGAAGGACGCGTTCGGCGTGTCCGGCAAGGGCATCGTCGTGCTGGACTCCGAGGCCCGGCTGGGCCGGCTGCACCGGATGGCGGTCCAGCAGGCCGAGCGCGCCGCCAAGGCCGCGGGCGGGGCCCCGCGCACCGCGCTGGTGATCGAGGAGTGGGTCGCCAAGCGCTGCGACCTCAACTACCAGTTCACGGTGGGCCGGGACGGCTCCACGCACTTCGACTTCGTCAAGGAGCTGCTGACCGAGGGCGGCGTCCACAAGGGCCACCGGATCCCGGCCCGGCTGACCGACGGGCAGGTCGCCGAGATCGGGGCGACGGCGCTGCGGCTCGGCGAGCGGCTCGCCGCCGACGGCTACTACGGCGTGGTCGGCGTCGACGCGATGGTCGACCCGGACGAGGGCCTGTACCCGGTCATCGAGATCAACGCCCGCAACAACATGTCCACGTACCAGAACGTGGTGCACGAGGGCGGCCTGGCCGGGGCCGACGAGGTCGCCGTCGCCCGGCACTTCCCGCTGCGGCTGACCCGCCCGCTGCCCTTCGCCGAACTGGCCGAGGTGCTGGACGGGCTGCTGCTGACCGAGCGGGGACCGCGCCCGCGCGGCCTGTTCGTGAACAACTACGCCACGGTGAACGCCGCCGCGGGCACCGCCGCCGACACCGAAGCGGACGGCTTCGAGGGCCGGCTGTACGGCGTGCTCGTCGGTGCCTCCGACGAGGAGATCGAGGCGCTCGACACCGACATCACCCGCCGCCTCGCGGCCTACCCGGAACGGAGCTGACCGTGAGCGTCGCATTCGAGGTGCAGGGCCTCGGGATCACCGAGCTCGCCGAGGAGTTCGGCACCCCGCTCTACCTGTACGACGGCGAGGAGATCACCACCCGCTTCCAGGGGCTGCGCGAGGCGCTGCACCCGGCGCTGGAGGTCTTCTACTCGCTCAAGGCGAACCCCAACATCTCCGTCTGCGCGCTGCTGCACAGCCTGGGCTCGCGCGCCGAGGTGTCCTCGCTGACGGAGCTGGTCACCGCCCGCCGGGCCGGGGTCGAGCCGCGCGACATCATCTTCCTCGGCCCGGGCAAGAGCCGCGGCGAGGTGGCGGCCTGCCTGGACGAGGACATCCACGCGATCGTCTGCGAGTCGATCGGCGAGCTGGACCTGATCGACGAGGTGGCCCGCGAGCGCGGGATCACCGCCCGGGTCGCGCTGCGGGTCAACCCGAGCTTCTCGGTGAAGGGTTCGGGCCTGACCATGGGCGGCAAGCCGCGCCAGTTCGGCACCGACGAGGAGCTGCTGCTGGCCGAGGGCAAGGACCTCGCCGGCCGCTACCCCAACATCCGGCTGATGGGCGTCCAGGTGTACCTGGGCACCCGCATCCTGATCGAGGAGTCCGTCGTCGAGAACACCCGGCGGATCCTGGAGCTGGCCGAGCGCCTCTCCACCGAGCTGGGCTTCCCGCTGGAGACGGTCGACGTCGGCGGCGGCCTCGGCATCGCCTACTTCGACAACGAGAAGGACCTCGACGTCGCCGAGCTGACCGCCGGGCTCAACCCGCTGATCGCGGACTTCCGCACCCGGCACCCGGACACCCGCATGATCATGGAGCTGGGCCGCTTCCTGGTCGCCGCGTCCGGCACCTACGTCACCCGGGTGCGCTACACCAAGACCTCGATGGGCGAGAACTTCGCGGTCACCGACGGCGGCACCAACCACCACATGGCGGCCGTCGGCATCGGCTCGTACGTGAAGCGCAACTTCCCGATGGCCGCGCTGGAGCGGCTGGACGAGCCGGCCACCGAGCCCTGGCACATCACCGGTCCGCTCTGCACGCCCAACGACGTCATCGGCAAGAAGGTGCCGATGCCGGCGCTGCGGGCCGGCGAGCTGATCGGGGTGCAGCGCTCCGGCGCGTACGGGCCGACGGCCTCGCCGGTGCACTTCCTCAGCCACGGCTACCCGGCGGAGGTGCTCGTCCTGGACGGGCGGGCGCACCTGATCCGGGAGCGCGACGACGTCGAGGCCATGCTCGGCCGCCAGCGGCTGTACGCGGCCCCCGGCGACGACCAGAACTGACCACCGACCGGCCGACCCACGGCCGGGACCAGCCCGAGGAGAACACCATGAGCGACACCGCCAACACCGTGGCCGACGTGAAGTACGTCGACGCCGTCCGCAAGGGCCTGTCGGAGGTCCTCAACAAGGACGTCTCCGGCGCCGACCCGGGCGTCCGCCTCTTCGACGAGCTGGGCCTGGACTCCAGCAGCGCGCTCGAACTGCTCATCACCATCGAGGAGATCCTCGACGTGCAGTTCGACGCCGACGAGCTGGACATGACCCACTTCGAGACCGTGGGCTCGCTGGCCGGCTTCGTCGCCGCGGAAGCGAGCGCCTAAGCATGTTCCGCGCGACTGCGCCCGTGCGGCGTCCGGCCCCGGCCGGCGCGGACGGCCCGCCCGGCACGCCCGGCCCGGCCCCGGCGGCGGTCCTGCCGCGGCTGATCCGGGCCGGCGCCCACACCCCGCCGGGGCCTGGCGCGCCGTACCGGCCGGAGGCCGCGCGGGAGGACTTCTACCGCGAGCTCGGGGCGCTCTACGGCGCGGACTTCGACCGCGAGCAGTTCGCCGCCTCGGGGCGGCGCACCTCGGTGGAGCTGGCCCACGGCGCGCTCGACGCGCTGGGCCCGCTGACCGCCGAGGAGTGCCCCGAGGTGGTGGTGGTCGCCTACTCCGCACCGGACTTCGACCACGCCGAGCTGGTCGCCTCCTGCGTGAAGGGGCGGCTGCCGGGCGAGCCGCTCTCCTTCGCCCTGTCCGACCAGGGCGTCCTGGCGCCGTTCAGCGCGCTGCGGGTCGCCGTGGAGTACGCCCGGCGGTGCGGCTGGTCGCGGCTGCTGCTGCTGGTCGTGGACCAGGGCACCCAGCCGTTCCCGCTGCCCGCGACGGGGCAGAGCGCCGTCCACGCGGACGCCGCGGTCGCGCTGCTGATCCACTGGGACGGCGGCGACGCGCCGCTGGGCGGCGCGGCCCAGGGCCTCCCGGAGCCGGGGCTGTTCGCCGGCTGGGACACCTCGGCCGCGCTGGTCACCGGCTCCGGCCTGTCCGACGGCTGTGCTGAACTTCCGACACACGGCGGTCCGTGGACCAAGGTGGCGGCCGGACAGCCCGCCACCGGCGGCTGGGCCGCCCTGCTCGCCGCCGCCGACCGGGACCGCCCGGTGGTGGTGGCCGACTACGACCGGGAACGCGGATTCCTGGCCTACTGCACACTCGACACGGGGGAGTTGGGGGTCCGATGACGGTTCCGGCCGAGGTGCGCGAGCACTGGCAGGAGGCCCGGACGAGCGCGCGCAACGACGGCCTCGTCCCCGCACTGACCCTGCTCTCCCGCGCGCTGTCCCCCGGGGTGGCACCGCGCGGCCCGCGCGGGCACGCCGTGGTCCCGCGCGAACTCCTCGGCGAGTACTCCGAGTTCGGCGACGACGAGGACGGGGACGGGGGCCGGGATCCGGTGCCCGGCCTGGCCGTCCTGGGCCCCGCCGGCGGCGATCGGGCCCCCGCCGGCCCCGACGCCCACGACTGGGGCACCGGCCTCGCCTGGCTGCGGCTCGGCGCGTCCGAGCGGCTGCGGGAGGCCTGCCTGGCCTACCTCGCGGGCCGCCAGGTCGAGGGTTCCTCGCTGCTGCTGCAACAGCTGGTCAAGGGCGCGCTCGCCGACGTGCTGATCGACCACCTGGAGATCGAGGGCGTCCTCGACGACCTCGCCGAGGGGCCGGACGACTCCCCGTCGGCCCCCGCCCACCCCCTGGACGGCCCGGCCCTCGCCCGCCTCCAGGCCCAGATCACCCAGGCCGACCGCGCGCTGCTGCGGCTGCTCGGGGCGTACGGTTTCACCGCCGAGGGGCCGGGCCGGGCGGCGTACGCCTCCGAGCTCCTCGCCGACGTGTACTGCGGCTGGCCGGGGCCGGCCGGGGACACGGCACAGAACGTCGACTCCCGGAAGGGGAACGTGTGATCAGCCTGCCCGGCCCGCTGGAAACCACGCACCGGTACGTGCGGCGGTGGGCCGAAGACCTGCGGGCGGGCGCGCTCGACCTCGACCGGGACCCGGACGCCGTCCACCGCTTCCTGGACCTGCCCGCCGTGCGCTTCCTGGCCGGCCACCAGGTGCCGCCGGAGTGGGACCGGGCGTCCGCCGAGGCCGGTGCCGGCCCCGCGCACGGCCTGGCCACCCTGGAGCGGGTCCTGGTGAGCGAGGAACTGGCGCGCGGCGACGCCGGAATGATGCTGGGCGCGCCCGGCGCCTCGATGTGCGGGGTGCTGCTGAGCGTGCTCGGCAGCCAGGCGCAGAAGGACTGGGTGTACGGCCGGCTCGCCGAACGCCCCCGCTGGACCTGCTTCGGCCTCACCGAGCCCGACCGCGGCTCGGCCATCGGCGAGATGACCACCACGCTGACCCCGGTGGGCGACGGCTCGTACGTCCTGGACGGCGAGAAGCGCTACGTCGGCAACGCCGCCCGGGCCGACCTGGGCGCCGTGTTCGCGCGGGTCGCGGGCACCGAGCGGCTCGGCGTGCTGGCCGTCCTGGTGGACACCGCCGACCCCGGCTTCCGGGCGGAGCCGCTGCCCACCCTCGGCCTGCGCGGCGTCCAGCTGACCCGGATCACCCTCGACGGGGTGCACGTGCCCGCCGAACGGGTGCTCGGCGCCCACCTGCCGCCGACCCGGCGGGGGATGTGGAGCATCGTCTCGGTCTTCAACCAGCTCCGCCCGAGCGTGGCCGCGATCGCCCTCGGTATCGCCCGGGCCGCCCACGACTACGTCGCCGAGAACCGCCGGGAACTGCGCGGCGCGGAGCGCGAGCTGTTCGAGTCGCTCGGCCAGCGCATCGACGCGGCCCGCCAGTTGACCTACCGGGCGGCCCTCGCGGTGGACCGCAGGCCGGCCGCCGGGCACCTCTCCTCGGCCGCGAAGGCCCGCGCCTGCGAACTCGCCGAGGACGTCACGATGCGCGCGCCGGGTTTCTTCGGGCCCGGCGCGCGGCTGGACCACCCGCTCCTCGACAAACTCGCCCGGGACGCACGGGGCGTGGAGTTCATGGAGGGGACACGGAACATCCAGAAGCTGAATCTGTTCCAGGGGCTGCACACCGGAAAGGTGGGCCGGTTCTGAACGGGACAGAACAACCGGTCGGTCGGGACACGGTCGAGATCTGGCAGATTCCGCTGACCGGTGGCGAGCACCCGGACCGGCCGGGCGGCGAGGCCGTCCGGGGCGCCCCGGACGGGTACCCGCCGCACCTGGAGGAACTGCTCGACGAGCAGGAGCGGGCCCGCGCCCGGAGCGGACAGCTGCCCGGGCTGCGGCGCCGCTTCGTGCTCGCGCACGCCGCCACCCGGATCGTCCTCGGCGAGCGTCTCGGCCGCCACCCGGCCGGGCTGCGCTTCAGCCGCGGCCCGTGGGGGAAGCCGGCCGTCGAGGACGCGCCGGGCCTGCACTTCAACCTGTCCCACTCGGGCGAGATCGCCCTGCTCGCCCTGGCATCACGGCCGGTCGGCGTGGACGTCGAGCTGGCCCGTGCCGAGCTGGACACCGCCCGGCTGGCCGGTCGCTTCTTCCCCCCGGACGAACGGGAGCTGGTCGCCCGGGACGGGCCCGACGCCTTCACCCGGCTGTGGACCAGGAAGGAGGCGTGCGTGAAGGCCTCGGGCGCCAGACTCACCCAGGGCATGGGGATCCCGGTCGCCCACGACGGACCGGAAGCCACCGTGTACGCACGCTCCGGGCCGTTGCCCGGGCCGTGGAGAGTCACCGACCTGCCGCTGCCCGAGGAATACGCGGGGTCCGTCGCACTGATCGGCGACGGGCCCTTTAACGTGTCCCGGCGGATGTGGTATCAAATTCCGCCCGGGGAATCCGGCGGCAGCCCTCTCGGGTCGGCTGTCAAGTAGAAGAAACTCCCCCTCCAATCGTCGAAGTTGTACCCGTGATCATGCGTCGAAGCGTCACTAGATTCAGTGATGCAGGCGAACGCCGCACCGCACCGGCCGGACTCATAAGTCAGGCCCGTGTCTTGATCCGGGCATTTCTTTTGAGGAGGGGAACGTGATCGTGGAAGGCAGGAACGTGATCACCAGGGCCGCTCGGTGGAGCGCCGTCCACCCCTGGTGGGCGATCGCGCTCTGGGTGGCGTTCGTCGTGGCGGCCCTCGTGGTCGGCGGCGTCACGGGCACCCGGCAGGCCACCACCTCCGACCTCGCCATCGGCCAGTCCGGCCGGGCGGCCGCGATCGCCCGCAGCGGCGGCCTCCAGGAGCGCGCGGTGGAGAACGTCCTCATCACCCCGTGGGGCGGCGGCCGGCTCGACCCCGTCCAGGCGCAGTCCGCGGCCTCGGACGCCACCCGCGACCTGAAGGCCCTCCCCGGCATCAGCTCGATCGACGCCCCGGTGCCCGCACCGGACGGCTCGGCCCTGCTCGTCCCGGTGACCCTCGACGGCGATCCGGAGACCTCCGCCGACCGGGTGCAGCCGCTCATCGACACCGTGGCGAGGACCCACGCGTCGCACACCGAGCTGCGGATGGAACTCGTCGGCGCCGGCTCGATCAAGGCCGGGCTCAACGAGATGCTGAGCAAGGACCTCGGCAAGGCGACCGTGCTGAGCCTGCCGGTGACGCTGCTCGTGATGGTCTTCGTCTTCGGCGCGATCGTCGCCGCGAGCGTCCCGGTCGTCCTCGGCCTGTCCTCGGTGCTCGCCGGGCTGGGCCTGTGGGGGGTGGCCTCCCAACTGGTGCCCGACCCGGGGCCGGTGACGCACGTCATCGTGCTGATGGGCATGGCCATCGGGGTCGACTACTCGCTGTTCTACCTCAAGCGCCAGCGCGAGGAGCGGGCGTTGGGCGCCAACAACATCGACGCCATCGAGATCGCGGCCGCCACCTCCGGGCACTCGGTGCTGGTGTCCGGCGTGGTCGTCATGATCTCGATGGGGGCGCTCTACCTCGCCGGGCACATCGCCTTCGAGTCGATGGCCACCGGTGCGGTGCTGGTGGTCGCCATCGCGATCACCTCCTCGCTGACCGTGCTGCCGGCCATGCTGTCCCGGTTCGGCCGCTACCTGGACGCGCCGCGGGTCCCGCTGGTGTGGCGGCTCACCCAGAAGGGCGGGGTCAAGCCGCGGCTGTGGTCGACCATGCTCAAGCCCGCCCTGCGCCACCCGGTGATCGCGCTGGTGCTCTCAGTCGGCGCGCTGCTCGTCCTCGCGCTGCCCGCCCTCGGCCTGAAGCTCAAGGCCACCGGGATCGACGACCTGCCCCGGTCGATCCCGGCGATGCAGGCCAACGAGCGGCTGACCGACTCCTTCCCGAGCCAGGCCGACACCCACACCGTCGCGGTGAAGGTCCCGGCCGACCGGACGGCGGAACTGGGCGGCGCGGTGGAGGCGCTGGTCGAACGCGCCTCGCAGGACGCCCTCTTCGTGCACAACCCGGCGCCGACCGTCCGCACCTCCCCCGACGGCACGGTCGCCACCATCGCGATCGGCACCCACTTCGACAGCGGCTCCCCGCAGGCCCGCGCCTCGCTGGCCCGGCTGCGCCAGGACCTCGCCCCGCAGACCCTCGGCACGGTCGCGGGCGCCGAGTTCGCGGTCGGCGGCAGCGACGTCGCGTTCGACGTCGACTACCGGGCGAACGTCATGCACAAGATGCCCTGGGTGCTCGGGGTGGCCCTGGTCCTGACCTTCCTGGTGATGACCGTCGCGTTCCGCTCGGTGATGCTCGCGCTGATCACCGTGGTGCTCAACCTGCTGTCCGCGGCGGCCTCCTTCGGCCTGCTCGCGCTGATCTTCCAGCACACCTGGGCGGAGGACCTGCTGCACTTCGAGTCCACCGGCCGGGTGGTGGCCTGGCTGCCGCTGATGCTCTTCGTGATCCTGCTCGGCCTGTCGATGGACTACCACGTCTTCGTGGTCAGCCGGATCCGGGAGGCGGCGCGCGGCGGGCTCTCCGTGAAGGAGGCGGTCGAGCAGGGCATCACCCGCACGGCGGGCGTGGTGACCAGCGCCGCGGTGGTGATGGTCTGCGTGTTCGCCCTGCTGGCCTCGCTGAACTTCATCGAGATGAAGCAGATGGGGGTGGGCATGGCCTGCGCGGTGCTGCTCGACGCGACGGTGATCCGGATCGTCGTCCTGCCGGCCGTGGTCACCCTGCTCGGCTGGAAGACCTTCTGGCCCTCGCGGCTCGCGCGCCAGACCACGACCCGGACCCCGCGGATGCCGGCCATCGTGGCCGCGGCGGCGGCGGCCTCGGCGGCGCGCACGACCCTCCCGTAACACGGGACCCGTCCAACTCGACGGCCGGGGAAGGGCTTAGCCCCTTCCCCGGCCCTTTTCGTGTGCGTTTCGTGCAGGCACCGGCCACAACCAGTCGTGGCAAGGGGTTTGACGCCGACTGTCCCGTGGTGGTTTGTTACGGGAGTTGTAGAATCGCATGCGCGTTCGTCGGCACGTGAACGACCTTCCCGGTGACGGGGGGGCGCAACTGCCGCCGGACGCACCACGGGGAAGCAGGGGGCGGTCAGGGGGGTGGCCATGCACAGTGACGGCAGCCTCGCCTCGGCGCGCTGGCGCAACGAACTCACCCGGGTCGGGACGCTGTCCGGACGGGAACGGCAGGTCTTCGACCTGATCGGTGCCGGACACTCCAACCGCGGCATCGCCGCCCGACTGCACGTCACGGAGCGCACGGTGAAGGCGCACGTCGCCAACATCCTCGCGAAACTGGGAGTGGAGTCGCGGCTTCAGGTGGGGTTGGTGGCGCAGGTTCATCAACTCATGTACGAAGGTACATGGCCGGACGACCCAGGCGTGTCCGATACTTGACCAGCGCGAATGATACCCAGGCTTTTCCCCTTTGTCAGGCCACCCCAAACACGTCGACCACTGTTGGCGGTGGCCGGGCCGAGGTCACAGGAGAAAGGCTTGTGGCTGGAGTTCACCGCTAGGGACGGGGAATTTGGTGTACATCTCCATATTAGGCCCACTATTGATCGGCGACGGTCAGCGCACCGTAGGTCTACGGGCGAAGAAGAATCGCGTGATGCTCACCATGCTGGCGCTCAACGCCGGCCAGGTGGTCGCGTTCGACGAACTGATCGACGAGCTGTGGGGGGAAGCGCCGCTCAAGAACGCGCGCAACGCCTTGCAGGCCAATGTCAAACGCATGCGCAAGTCGTTGGCGGAACTTGGTCTGGAGGGGCCGGACCAGGAACTCATCCGCACGGTTGACAACGGTTACATGCTCAACGTCTCGGAGGACGCGGTCGACGCGTACCGATTCCTGCGGACGGCGGAGAAAGGCGCGGGGCTGGTCAGCGACCGGCCGTACGAAGCGATGGACACGCTCCGCAAGTCGCTCGCGATGTGGCGCGGACCGGCCCTGCTCGACACGAGCGACGGGCCCTGGTGCCGGGCCGTCGCGCTGCGTCTGGACGAGCAGCGCAAGACCG
This sequence comes from Kitasatospora sp. NPDC088779, assembly GCF_040685395.1. Taxonomy (NCBI): domain Bacteria; kingdom Bacillati; phylum Actinomycetota; class Actinomycetes; order Kitasatosporales; family Streptomycetaceae; genus Kitasatospora; species Kitasatospora sp. NPDC088779. Next base: position 38,683 of record NZ_JBFBHW010000063.1, read on the forward strand.
CGCGGGAGGACCTCATCTCGGCGCAGCTGCAAGCGGGCGAGGCGGGGGCGGTGGTGGCCGAGCTGAAGCAGTTGCTCGCCCAGTACCCGGAACGCGAGCGGTTCAGCGAGCAGTTGATGATCGCCCTCTACCGGTGCGGCCGGCAGTCGGAGGCCGTCGACATCTTCCACCGCACCCGGAAGTGGCTCGACGACGAGTTGGGGCTCAAACCGAGTCGTCGTCTCCACCACCTCTATCAGGCGATCCTGATGCAGGACCCCTCGCTGTAAGTCCCGTCGGGGCGAGGGCAGTTCGCCCCGGCACGCCGGCGGCTCCCCTCCTGGGGCGCCGCCGGCGGCCCCGTGACGGCCGGGCCCGGATTCCGGGCCCGGCCGTCCGGTCGTTCAGGACCGGCGCAGCGCGGCGTCGGCCACCGCGCCGATCCGGCCGGCCGCCTCCCGGCCGAGCATCTCCTCGTGGCCGCAGGCGACGTCGTACACCGTCAGCGCGCCGGTCAGGTGCGCGCGCCAGCGGTCGGCGAGCTCGGCGGCGGGGGCGCCCTGCACCTCGTCGGCAGCGGCGAACAGCAGCAGCGAGCCGTCGAACCGGCCGGGGGTGAACTCCCGGGCGATGTCCGTGTGGTGGCGCATCACCGCCATCAGCCGGCGCAGCTCCCCGTCGTCGATGCCCGCCCCGGTGGCGTGGTGGGCGAGGAAGGCCCCGCGGATCTCCTCGTCGGTCGGGTTGTGGTCGCCCGGCAGCACCGGGAAGACGTCCAACGCCGCCAGGAAGGCCACCCGCTCGCCCGCCGCCTGGAGCTGCACCGCCATCTCGTGCGCGACCAACCCGCCGAAGGACCAGCCCAGCAGGTGGTACGGGCCGTGCGGCTGCACCCGGCGGATCCTCGCCAGGTACGTGGCCGCCAGCTCCCGTACGCCCTGCGGCCGTTCCCACTCCCCCTCGGGCGCGGCGACGCCGTCGGACTGCAGCGCGTACACCGGCCGGGCCGGGTCGAGGTGCGGGGCCAGCTCCGCGTACGGCAGGCCGAAGCCGACCCCGCCGTGCACGCAGAACAGCGGCTCGGCGGTGCCGCCCGGCCGGATCGGCAGCACCGGCTCCAGCACCGTCGCGGGGAGCCGCTGCGAGGTGGCGGGCCGGGCGGCGGCGGCGAGGGCCGCCACCGTCTTGTGGGTGAAGACGTCGGCCAGCGAGAGCGTGAGCCCGGCCTTCGCGGCCCGGCTGACGATCTGCACCGAGCGCAGGCTGTCGCCGCCGAGGTCGAAGAAGTCCCCGTCGGCGCCGACCTGGTCGAGGCCGAGGATCTCGCCGAAGACCCCGGCGATGACCTCCTCGGCCGGCGTGCCCGGGCGCCGCACCGGGGTCTGCGCGGCGGCGGGCGCGGCACCGGGCGCCGGCAGGGCGCGGGTGTCGAGCTTGCCGTTCGCGGTCAGCGGCAGCGCGGACAGCGTCACCAGCGCCGCGGGCACCATGTGCGCGGGCAGCGACTCGGCGACGAACGCGCGCAGCACCGGCACGTCGACGGCGGCGACGCCGGGCAGCGGCACCACGTACCCGGTCAGCTGGGGCACGCCGGTGGGCGAGGGCGCGACCTGCACCGCGGCCTGCACGACCACCGGGTGGCGCACCAGCGCGGCCTCGATCTCGCCGAGCTCGATCCGGAAGCCGCGCAGCTTCACCTGGTGGTCCACCCGGCCGACGTAGTCGAGCGTGCCGTCGGCCCGCCAGCGGGCCAGGTCGCCGGTGCGGTACATCCGGGTGCCGGCCGGACCGTACGGGTCGGCGACGAAGCGCTCGGCGGTGGTGACCGGGCGGCGCAGGTAGCCGTGCGCCAGGCCGGTGCCGGCGATGTACAGCTCGCCGGTGACGCCGACCGGCGCGGGCGCGAGGGCGTCGTCCAGGACGTACAGCCGGTGGTTGTCCAGCGGGCGGCCGATCGGCGGGCGGCCGCCGCCGGCGCGCAGCGGGTCGCTCCAGGTGGCGCAGACCGAGGCCTCGGTCGGGCCGTAGGCGTTGCGGAACTCGGTCAGCGGGGCGAACCGGTCGACCAGCGCGGCCGAGCAGGCCTCGCCGCCGACCAGCAGGTGCAGGCCCTCGGGCAGCACCACGTCCTCGGGCAGGCCGGCCACCACGGTGGGCGGCAGCACCACGTGGTTGACCTGGTGCTCGGCGAGCAGCGCGCCCAGCACCTCGCCGGAGACCCGGCTCTCGTCGGTGGCGACCACCAGGGTGCCGCCCGAGTACAGCGAGACGCCGAGCTCCCAGACGGTGGCGTCGAAGCTGAACGAGGCGAACTGGAGCACCCGGGTGTCCGGCCCCGCGCCCATCCGCGCCTGGTGGTTGGCGGCCAGGTTGGCCGCCCCCAGGTGCGGCACCGCGACGCCCTTGGGGCGGCCGGTGGAGCCCGAGGTGTAGATCACGTAGGCGACGTCCTGCGGGAGGAGCGGCCGGGTGCGGTCGGCGTCGACGGGGTTGCGGTCGGGCCGGCCGGTCAGGTCGGACCGGGTGCGCAGGGAGTCCAGGACCAGCGGGACGACACCCTCGGGCAGCCCCGGGATCCGGTCGGCGACCGCCTCGACGGTCAGCACCTGGGCGGGCGCCGCGTCGTCGAGCATGTAGGCGATCCGCTCGGCCGGGTACTGCGGGTCGACCGGCAGGTAGGCGGCGCCGGTCTTGAGCACCGCCAGCAGCGCGACCACCAGCGGCGCGGAGCGCGGCATCGCCAGCGCGACCACGTCGCCCGGCCCGACCCCGCGCTCCAGCAGCAGGTGGGCGAGCCGGTTGGCCCGCTCGTTGAGCGCCGCGTAGGACAGCCGCATCGTCGCCGGGCCGGCCGGCACGCCGTCCGGGCCGATCAGCGCGGGGTGGTCCGGGTCGGCGGCCGCCAGGCCCTCGAACAGGGCGGTCAGGGTGACCGGGGTGAACGGGGCGGTCGGGCCGGCCCACTCCTCCAGCAGGACGCGGCGCTCCTCGGCGGTGAGCAGGTCGAGGGCGCTGAGCGGCGCGTCGGGGGTGCGGGCTGCGGAGTCGAGCAGGGTGGCCAGGGCCCGGGCGAGGCGGGCCGCCGTCGCCCCGGTGAACAGGTCCTCGCGGTACTCCAGGCGGATGTCCAGACCGGCCGGGGCGCCGTCCGGACCGGTCCGCTCCAGCACCTGGAAGGACAGGTCGAACTTGGCCGTCGTGCTGCCGATCGGCAGCACCTCGGCGCTCAGGCCGGGCATCTCGGGCAGCGGGTCGGAACTGTTCTCGAAGGCCAGGATCACCTGGAAGAGCGGCTGCCGGCCCATCGAGCGGACCGGGTTGAGCTCCTCCACCAGGTGCTCGAAGGGCAGTTCGGCGTGCCCGTAGGCGGTCAGGTCGGTCTCCCGGACCCGCCCGAGCAGGGCGGTGAACGCCGGGTCGCCCGAGGTGTCGGTGCGCAGCACCACGGTGTTGACGAAGAAGCCGACCAGGTCGCGGACCGCGTCGTCGGTGCGCCCGGCCACCGGGCTGCCGAGCGGGATGTCGGTGCCCGCGCCCAGCCGGGTGAGCAGTGCGGCCAGGCCCGCCTGGACGGCCATGAACAGGCTCGCGCCGCCGCGCCGGGCGAGTTCGGCGAGCCGGGCGTGGGTCTCGGCGGGCACCGTGCACTCGACCTCGGCGCCGCGGTGCCCGGCGCGGGCCGGGCGGGGGAAGTCGGTGGGCAGGTCCAGCTCCTCCGGGATGCCCGCCAGCGCCTCGCGCCAGTGCGCGAGTTCGGCGCTGGCCAGGCTGTCCGGGTCGTCCTTGGAGCCGAGCAGTTCGCGCTGCCAGAGCGCGTGGTCGGCGTACTGCACCGGCAGCGGCGCCCAGCGCGGCCCGGCGCCGTCCAGCCGGGCCCGGTAGGCGTCGGAGAGGTCGCGGGCGAGCGGGCCGAGCGACCAGCCGTCGGCGGCGATGTGGTGCACCGTCAGGGCCAGCGCGTGGCTGTCCCGGCCGAGGGTGAACAGCCGGGCCCGCAGCGGCACCTGGGCGGACAGCTCGAAGGGGTGGACGGCCTCGGCGGCCAGCGCCGCCTCCAGCGCGCCCGGCGCCGCCCCGGAGAGGTCCACGACGACCAGCGGGGCGCCGGCCCGCTCCGCCTCCTCGGCGGAGAGCACCAGTTGCGACGGCAGCCCGTCGGCCTCGGCGAAGACGGTGCGCAGGCTCTCGTGCCGGGCCACCACGTCCCGGACGGCGGCGGCCAGCGCGGCGGCGTCCAGCGGGCCGGTGAGGCGGACCGCCAGCGGGATGTTGTAGCTGCCGGTGGGCCCGTCCATCTTGTCCAGGAACCAGAGCCGCTCCTGGGCGTGCGAGAGCGGCACCGAGGACGGCCGGTTCGGGACGGCGCGCAGCGCGGGGCGCCGGGGGGCCGGCTCCGCCGCCTCGGCGACCGCCGCCGCGTCCGGGTCGAGGGCGCGGGCCAGCGCCTCGGCCGTCCGGGCGTCGAACAGGGTCCGCACCGGGACGTCCACGCCGAGCGCGGCACGCAGCCGGTTGGCGACCCTGGTCGCGGACAGCGAGTGGCCGCCGAGTTCGAAGAAGTCGTCGTCGGCGCCGACCCGGTCGAGCCCGAGGGCCTCCGCGAAGACCGCGCAGAGCAGTTCCTCGCGCTCCCCCGCGGGCTCGCGTCCGGTGCCCGCCCGCTCGTCCGGCGGGGCGGGCAGGGCCTTGCGGTCGACCTTGCCGTTGGGGGTCAGCGGCAGGTCGTCCAGGGGAACGTACACGGCAGGGATCATGTGCGTGGGCAGCACCGATGACGCCCGCTCCCGCAAGCGGTCGCGGTCGATCCCTGCCGGTACGACATAGGCGACCAGGCGGGCGTCCCCCGCCCGGTCGGTGCGGGCCGTGACGACGGCCCGCGTCACTCCGGGCTGCGCCGCGAGCACGGACTCGATCTCGCCGAGCTCGATGCGGTAGCCACGGATCTTCACCTGGTGGTCGCTGCGCCCCGCGTACTCCAGGGCGGTGCCGGCGGCGTCCCAGCGGACGATGTCGCCGGTGCGGTACATCCGCGCGCCGCTCGGGCCGTACGGGTCGGCGACGAAGCGCTCGGCGCTCAGGCCGGGGCGGCCCAGGTAGCCGCGGGCCAGGCCGGTGCCGGCGAGGTAGAGGTCGCCGAAGGTGCCGTCGGGGACGGGGCGCAGCGCGCCGTCCAGGACGTACACCCGGGTGTTGGCGATCGGGCCGCCGATCGGCGGCGGCCCGGCCTCGGCGGCGGTCAGCGGCGCGGCGGTGGACCAGATGGTGGTCTCGGTCGGGCCGTACACGTTGGTCACGGACGCGCAGTGCGCGGTGAGGGTGCGGGCCAGCGGCTCGGGCAGCGCCTCGCCGCCGACCAGGGCGCGCAGGCCGGCCAGCCGGGGGGCGTGGTCGGCGGCGAGCGACTGCCAGAGGCTAGGGGTGGCCTGTAGCAGGGTGGCGTCCAGGCCGGTGACGGCGTCCGCCAGGGCGGCCGGGTCGCGGACCGTCTCGCGGTCGGCGACCAGCAGTTCGGCGCCGGCGGCGAGCGGGACGAACAGCTCCAGGTTGGCGATGTCGAAGCCGAAGGTGGTGACGGCGAGGAAGCGGTCCTCGGTGGTCACTTCGAAGCGGGCGACCATGTCCTCGACCAGGTTGACCAGCGCCCGGTGCGGCACCACGACTCCCTTGGGGCGGCCGGTGGAGCCCGAGGTGTAGATCACGTACGCGGGGTGGTCGGCGCGCGGGGCCGTGCCCGGTACGCGCTGCCCGGGCGCACCGGTCGCGGCGTCCGGGCCGTCCAGCACCCACAGCTCGCCGGTGCTCATCTCGCCTTCGGCGGCTACGGCGGCTTCGGCGGCGAGGAGTTCGCGCACCCGGCGGTGGGTGAGGGTGACCACCGGGGCGGCGTCGGCGAGCATGTAGCGCAGCCGGTCGGCCGGGTAGTCCGGGTCCAGCGGCAGGTAGGCCGCGCCGGACTTGAGGACGGCCAGGGCGGCCACCACCAGGTCGCAGGAGCGGTCCAGCGCGATCGCCACCACCTGCTCCGGGCCGGCCCCGGCGGCGTGCAGGGCGTGCGCCAGCGCGTCGGCGCGGGCGTGCAGTTCGCGGTAGGTCAGGCGCTCCTCGCCGCAGCGCACGGCGGGCGCGTCCGGGGTGCGGGCGGCCCGGGCGGCCAGCAGCGGGGCCAGCCAGTCGCCGGGCAGCGGCGCCCCGGTGGCGTTGCGGGCCTCGGTGATCTCGGCGCGCTCGGCCTCGTCCAGGACGTCCAGCCGGCCGCACGGCTCGTCGGGCCGGGCGACGGCGGCGGCCAGCAGCCGGGCGAAGCGCCGCCCGACCAGTTCGGCCTCGGCCCGGGTGACCAGCGCGGGCACGTGGTTGACGGCCAGGCCGAACGGGGTGCCGGGGAAGACCGTGAGGGTGACCGGGAAGTGGGTGGCGGAGCGGACGTCGGCGCCGGTCACCCGGGGGCCGGTGCCGGTGACCAGCGGCAGGCCGCCCATCGGGTAGTTCTGGAACATCAGGGCGGTGTCGAAGAGTTCGCCGCGCACGGCGGTGAGCTGCTGGACCTCCGCCAGGGTCAGGTGCTCGTGCGCCAGCAGCGCGGTCTGCGACCGCTGCACGTCGGCGAAGAGCTCGGCCGGGGTGCGGGCCGGGTCGACGTCCACCCGGACCGGGAGCGTGTTGGCGAACAGGCCCACCATCCGCTCGACGTCCGGGACCTCGGCCGGCCGGCCGGAGGTGACCGCGCCGAACAGCACGGTGTCCTGGCCGGTCAGCCGGGACAGCAGCAGCGCCCAGCAGCCCTGCACCACCGCGTTGACGGTCAGGCCGCGCGAGCGGGCGAAGCCGGTCAGCGCGGCGGAGACCTCGGGGGTCAGCTCCAGCGGGACGGCCTGCGGCAGCGCGGCCGCGCCGGCGGCCCGGTCGCGGCCGGCCGGCACCAGCCGGGTCGGGTCGACGACCCCGGCCAGGGCGGCGGTCCAGGCCTGCCGGGCGGCCTCCTTGTCCTGCGCGCCCAGCCAGGCCAGGTGCGCCTGGTAGCGGGCCGCGCCGGCCTGCGGCTGCCTGGCGGGGGCGCCGCCGGCCTTCAGCTCCTCGGCGAGCGCGGCGAGTTCGCCGATCAGCGAGACCATCGACCAGCCGTCCACCAGGATGTGGTGGACGGTCCAGACCAGCCGGCAGCGCCCGCCCTCGGCGCGGGCCAGGGTGAGCCGCTGGAGCGGCGGGCGGGCGAGGTCGAAGCGGCGCAGCCGGTCCTCCTCGGCGAGCCGGTCGAACTCCGCCTCCGGCCCGGCCGCGCCGACCGCCACCGCGACCTCGCGCCACGGCAGTTCGACCGACGTGGGGATCACCTGGATCGCCTCGCCGTTCCTGCGGTGCCGGAAGCAGGCCTTCAGGTTGGGGTGCCGTTCCAGGAGCAGGCCCGCCGCGGTGCGCAGCGCGGCGGCATCGGCGTCGGTCAGCTCGTCCAGGTCGAGGACCAGCTGAATGGTGTAGACGTCCGTCCCCTCACGGTCGTACTCCGAGAGAAAGAGCAGTCCCTGTTGCAGCGGCGAGAGCGGAAGGACTTCACTGATGGCGGACGGCCGATTCAAACCGGGCTCCTCGTGGAAGGCCTGCAAGTGCGGAATAACAAACGCTTTCCGATGGCGCTGACGAGCAACTGACCGGCAACTGACGGACGGCTGACGCGCGCCTCCGGGCGGGTCCGAAACCCTGGTCGCCGACCCCGTCAGCAGTCCGTCAGCCCCTCGTCAGCGCCCGGCGGGAGGCTTGCCGCCGAGGCTAATTCGTTACCGAAGGCCAGGAGTCTCCAGTGCCGGTCATTTCCGCGTCGCACGAATTCGAGGTCAGCGACCTCTTCGTGAATCTGCAGCCGTTCTTCGGGCACCGTCTCTTCCTGAAAGTCGAAGGGTTCAACTTCGCCGGGTCCATCAAGCTGAAAGCGGCCCGGGAAATGGTCGCGCAGGCCGAGGCGGCGGGCGTCCTCGGCCCCGGCTCGACCCTGGTGGAATCCTCGTCCGGGAACATGGGCGTCGCCCTGAGCGTGCTCGCCGCCAGCCGCGGCTACAAGTTCATCTGCGTCACCGACTCTCGTTGCAACGAGGTCACCCGCCGCACCATGGAGTCGTACGGCGCCGAGGTGCACCTGATCACCGAGCCGCACGAGACCGAGGGCTTCCTCGGTGCGCGGATCCGCCACGTCAAGGCGCTGCTCGCCGCCGACGAGAAGCGGGTCTGGCTCAACCAGTACCTGAGCCCGGGCAACTGGATGGCGCACTACCGGACCACCGCGCCGGCCATCGCCCGCCAGTTCCCGGACCTGAACGTGCTGTTCATCGGCGCGGGCACGACCGGCACGCTGATGGGCTGCGCCCGGTACTTCCGCGAGCGGCGCCCCTCGGTGCGGGTCGTCCCGGTCGACAGCGTCGGCTCGGTCACCTTCGGCGCCCCGCCGGCCACCCGGCACATCCCGGGCCTGGGCACCAGCGTGCGGCCCGCGCTGCTGGACGAGTCGCTGGTGGAGCGGGCGGTCCACGTCGAGGAGACCGACACCGTCCGGACCTGCCGCGAACTGATGCGCGGCGGCTTCCTGTTCGGCGGCTCCACCGGGACGGCCGTCAGCGGCGCGCTGCGCTGGCTGAACGAGCACTACGGCGACGGCGCGGGCGGCGTGCGCGAGCGGGTGACCGCCGTGACCATCTCGCCGGACCTGGGCGAGCGCTACATGGACACCATCTACCACGACGAGTGGGTGCGCGGTTCGGTCGGCCCGGAGGGCCTGCTGCCCGGGGTCGAGCACCGGGGCCTCGGGGCGGGCGTCGCCGCCGGGCTCCAGACGGTGTCCGGCTGACCGGACCGGCGGGGTCGGGGCCTGCGGGGCCGGGGCCTGCGGGGTCAGAGGGTCGAGAGTTTTCAAGGCGGGGCTGAGGCTGAGAATGACGGAGAGCAAAGCAGTGACGACAAACCGGAACGCTGTCCTTCCGCTCACCGCGGCACAGGCCGAGATCTGGTTCGACGAGCAGTTCGCCGCCGGGCCGCTGGCCTACAACATGGCGGACTACATCGATCTGCGCGGACCGCTCGACGCCGAGCTGCTCGGACGGGCGCTGCAACGCCTCGGCCACGAGGCCGAGGGACTGCGGGTGCAGTTCGTCGAGGAGGACGGCGCCCCCGGCCAGATCATCCGCCCGCTCGCCCAGCTCCCGCTCAAGACGCTGGACTTCAGCGGCGAGGCGGAGCCGTCGGAGGCCGCCGAGCGGTGGATGCGGGCCGACCACGCCGACCCGATGAAGGTCACCGACTTCCCGCTGTTCCGCGGCGCGCTGATCAAGCTGGCCCCGGAGCACCACCTGCTCTACCTGTGCATGCACCACATCCTCGCGGACGGCTTCAGCCGCTCGCTGCTCTACCCCAAGCTGTCCAGCGCCTACACCCGGCTGGCCGCCGGCGAGGGCCCGGCCGAGCTGGACGCCGACGCCATGCCGGCCTTCCACCGGCTGCTGGACGCCGAGCGCAAGTACCTCGACTCGTCGATGGTCGAGAAGGACCGCGCCTACTGGACGGACCGCCTCACCTCCGACCGGCACGGCGCGGTGCCCGAGCTGGTCTCGCTCTCCGAGCAGGAGCCGGCCCCCGGCCGGGTCGCGCTGCGCGAGACCGCCCGGCTCTCCCCCGCGACCACGGCCGCGCTGCACGCCCTCGCCCAGGACGGCAAGGTCACCATGCCGGTCCTGATGGTCGCCGCGATGGCCGCCTACACCCAGCGCGTCACCGGGGTCCCGGCGCCGCTGCTCACCCTGCCGGTCACCGGCCGGGTCGGCGCGGTCAGCCGCGAGATCCCCGGCATGCTCGCCAACTACCTGCCGCTGGCCGTCCGGGTGCGCCCGGAGATGACCCGCACCGAACTGCTGCGCGCGGCCTGGGTCGAGGTCGCCGGCACGCTGAAGCACCAGCGCTACCGCGGGGACAGGGTCCGCCGCGACATCGGCCTGCGGATCGACGACCAGCGCGCCTTCGGCCCGTTCATCAACGTGCTCAACCAGGACCCCGAACTGGCCTTCGGCGACTGCCGCGGGGTCGTGGTCAACCTGTCCACCGGCATCGTCAAGGACCTGATCATGACGGTCCTGAACGCGGACGACGGCACCGTCGAGATCCACCTCGACGGCAACCCCGAGCTGTACGAGCCGGCCGAACTCGCCACCCACCTCGCCCGGTTCGAGACCTTCCTCGGCGCCCTCGCCACCATGCCCGCGGACCGTCCGCTCGGCCAGGTGGGCCTGGGCGCGACCGGCGAACCGCTCGGGCTGCTCGGCGCCTGGGATCCGGCCACCGCCGCCGACCAGGGCCTGGTCGAGCGGGTCCGCGCCGTCGCGGCCGGTACGCCCGACGCGGTGGCCGTGGCCGACGGCGCCGAGCGGATCGACTACCGCGAACTGGTCGCCCGCGCGGCGGGCCTGGCCGCCCGGCTGACCGCCTCCGGGGTCGGCACCGGTTCGGTGGTCGCGATGTTCGCCGAGCCCGGCGTCCCCTTCGTCACCGGCGTGCTGGCCGTCCAGGCCGCCGGCGGCGCCTACCTGCCGCTCGACCCGGCCGCCCCGGCCGCCCGCAACACCGGGCTGCTGGAGGACGGCGGCGCCCGCCACCTGCTGGTCGGCGCCGGGTACGAGGCGCAGGCCGCCGAGCTCACCGCCGGGGCGGCCACCGCCCTGCCGCTGACCGACCCGTCCGACTCCAGCAGCGGCGCCGAACTCACCTCTGTCGGAGGTGAATTGGACCTGGCGTACGTGATGTTCACCTCCGGCTCCACCGGCAAGCCCAAGGGCGCGATGGTCCAGCGCTCCGGCATGATGAACCACCTCTGGGCC
>NZ_JBFBHW010000064.1:0-48784 GCF_040685395.1 Kitasatospora sp. NPDC088779
CTCCCGCGCGGCCCTCTCCGCGTCGGTCAAACCGCCACCCTGTGCATACCTCACAGCACACGACTACCGGGACCAACCCTCCAACGGCAGGCGAATGCTACTGCTTCACCCATCCGAGCGACATCACGAATTCAACTTCAGTAGCACTGCTTCTCTCGCCTGTTCCAGGTCGTTGCGTTCAGCGGTGTCCCAGGCTCAGCTGATCTGCCGCGGTGGCATCTATGGCACTGGCGTGTCGCTCAAGCTGTTCGCGGCCTGTGCGGTCCCGCAGCCGTTCTCGCTCAGTGGTGTTCACGGCCGCCGCGGTGGGCTGCAACGCGGACCCCTCCTGCCAGGCCGACACCATGGCGACTGTCGAGGAGTGACCCGCGGCGGCCGAGCGCCGCGCTGCTGACGCTGTGACAGACTGCCGCGGTGATCGCTGACGACCCGGCCTACTGGAATCGCCCCCACCCGATACGGGCACTGCTCGTCGGCGGAGCAGAGGATGAAGACGCACCGCTGTGGGGCCGGTGTGCGGGGCTGGACGGCTGGTTCGTCGAGCCGGTCCGGTATCCGCGCGAGCTGCTGACGTTGCGCGGCTGCCCGCTGCAGGGGCCGTGGACGGTTGCGGGCGGGCTGGGGGACGTACTGGTGGAGGTGTGGTCCGGCGGACGCCCGGAGTGGTGGACGCTGGTGGACGCGGAAGTGCTGGCCCGCACACCCAGCGGCGCGGGGCAGGGGCTGTGGGACGTGGTGGTGGCGGCGGGCGTGAGGCTGGAGGAGGAGGTCGGGGATACCCCGCCGTTGGTCGACCACGTCGAGCTGTTCGCGTCGGACGGCTGGGGCGAGCCGGTCCGCTGCGTCTCCGTCTCCGGCCTGTACCGGGCTCGGGCCCAGCAGACGGCGGGCCCGCTGCACTTGGTCGGCTGCGAGCCCGCCGAGCCGCTGCAGCGGGTGCTGCGGCAGCCCGGGAAGTGGCGTAACCACTGGGCGTATCTGCGCATTCTGAACCGCAAGGCCGCCGCCATGTACCACTTCGCGGTGCGGCTGGACGTCGTCTCTGCCCGGCCCTCAGCCTTCTAGCGGCCGACCGCCAGCGTGGCCGTCGGGTGCCACTCGCGGCGGAAGCCGAAGACCCAGGAGTCGGAGACGTCGCCGTTGACGACGCAGTCCTCGCGGAGGGTGCCTTCACGGACGAAACCGAGCTTCTCCAGGACCCGGTTGAGGAACACTTCGTTGGTGGAGGATCTGCTGGTCAGGGCCGAGGACGGCGATGGCGGTGGGCGGCGGCATGGCACTTGCCGGCCACAGGAGCACGCCCATGTCCGACAGGCTGATCGTCCGGTAGCCGTCGGGCGCCGGGAGTGTGTCGGTGCCGGTGGGAATCAGCATGCCGACCGGCGTGGTGCTGTTCGTGATGACGGCGGTCAAGTCCGCGAGCGCGGGTCCGTGGGGGGCATGGAGGAGGATCGTCGCGGCCCGGCCGTCGGTGGGTTCGTCCCGGGGCCAGGTGTGGGTCAGCACGGCCGTTCCGGTCAGCAGCCGTTGCTGGGCGGTGCGCTGGGCCGGGACGGTCGGGGAGCGGCGGACGGTGCCGGCGGTGCCGTCGACTTCGAGGGTGGTGCCGGGTGTGATGGCGGTCAGGGCGTTGGTGACGTTGGTGACGCAGGGGATCGCGAGTTCGCGGGCGATGATCGCGGTGTGGGAGAGGGGTCCGCCGGTGGTGGAGACGACTGCGGCGGGCCGGGCCAGCAGGGCCGCGACCGCTTCGGGGCCCAGCGCGTCGCACACCAGGACGCGGTTGGCGGTGTCGGCAGCGGTGTCCAGGACGGCCGGGCCGGTGCCGATGCCCGGGGCAGCGGGAATCCCGTGCAGGACCTGCGGCTCGGTCAGGGCGGTGCCAGTGCTCACCGGGGTGAGCGGTGTGGTCAGCGGGCGGGCCTGGACGAGGTGAAGGCGGCCCTCGAAGGTGACGGCCCATTCGACATCGATGTGCTCGGCGCACAGCGCGCCGGCGGCGTGTGCGGCCGCCCGCAGGAGTTGCTCGCGCAGGTCGTCGGCGAGGACCGCGTGCTCGGCCATGTCGGCGGGCGCGTACAGGGTCAGCACGCCGTCGCTGGAGGTCTGGATCTTCGCTCGGGCTGGGGAGTCGGGGTCGGGGTGCACCCATTCGCCAGGGGGCAGCGCGAGTTCGGCCGGTGCACCGGGCAGTTGCAGCGTCGTCTGGACGCTGGCGTGGACCATAATTGTGCCGTCGGGCTCGCCGGTGTGGATCTCGCCTGTTTGCCGGCCGCTGACGAGGGGCTCGGCGAGGCCGTGGACCGTCTCGATCCGCCACCGGGTGCAGCGGCTGCCGGAGACGCGGGCGGCGAGGACTCCCGAGCATGCAGGCCGCAGCGCGGGCTGCACGAGGACGGCCATCCCCGCTTCGCCAGTGGTGGCGAGGGCCCGGCTGTAGGCGGCGGCGGTGGCGCCGTGGGCGGATGCGCGCACGGCGCGGACGGCGGCGAGCAGCGCGGTGGGCTCCGCGGGGGCGATGCGGGAGGTGTAGAGGCCGGCGAAGGAGGCGGTGGTGCCGTCCTCGCCGACGGCTGAGGAGCGGGCGATCAGCCCGTAGGGCGCGGCCTCGGCGGTGCGGGTGAGGATCTCGGTGACGGCCGCCGCCAGGTCGCGGTCGGGGTGGTCGACGGGGATGACGATTCCGGCGGGGACGGGAAGGCCGGCGCGGACCAGGGTGGCCAGCGCGGTGGCCTTGGCTCCGGCGCTCGCGCGCTCCAGGGGCTGGTCGAGGGTAGGCAGGACGGGGCGGGTCATCGTGCGGCTCCCGTGGTGAGGAGGTCGGCGGTGGTGATGGTGGCGGGGTCGGTGGCGTTCTGCTCGCACCAGCGGCGGGCTGCGGCGAGGTAGCGGTGGCGCAGTTCCTTGCGTCGTTCCTCGCTGTCTGCCGCCCACCGGCACACGGTGGTCAGGGCCTGGACCTGGCGGGTGGCGGTGTCGTCCCCGGCGGCGGCAAAGAGCGCGGCCAGGGCCCAGGCGTCGCGCAGCGCGGCGGCGCGCAGGCGTGCGGCGTGGATGGTGTCGAGCTGCCCTGCGGTGTCGGTGCGGGCGGTTGTGGTCAGGAGGTCGGCGGCGCGGGCGTGGTCTTCGAGCGGCATGGCGGCGGTGGCGGGCGAGCCGGGGCCGTAGAGGGTTCCGCTGCGGGCGCTTACCGCGGTGGCGAGGATGTCGAGGTCGGTTCCCTCGTGTACGGCTTCGGCGCTCTGGAGGAGGAACTGGTGGGCGTGCAGGAGGTACCCGGTTTCGCCCGGGGTATTGAGGGCGAGCAGGCACGCTCGGCCGTCCTCGAGGCTGCCCAGGAGCCGGGTGAGGAGGTCCTCCCACTGTTCCTCGGGCAGGAGCCAGTTGACGATGTGCGCGGACATCACGCCGAGGAACGCCTGGGTCGCTGCCGCCAGGTGCGCCCCGGCGCTGGTGGTGTCCGTGTCGAGGCTGTGCTCCAGGGCCTGGAGGGCGGCTTCGGTGCGCTGCTGGCGGACGCGGGCGGCATCGACCATGGCGCTCGCGTGGGCCGGGTCGGCGAGCCGGTCGTGCCAGCGGCCGGTCAGGGCGAGGTGGTCGGGTTCGGGGATGTCCACGATCCCTGGGCGGCGCAGCCGGCCGTAGGGGCGCGGGTCGTCCATGAAGGCGCTGGGCCACCTGGTGAGCGAGGTGGTGTACAGGTCGAGTTCCAGTGCGGTGCTGCCGGGCCTGGTGTGTTCGTAGTCGCAGGTCAGCAGGCCGTTCCAGACGGGTTCCACGGATCATCTCCTGTGGTGGTGGTGACGGTACGTCAGGGTGGTGGTGGGGGGTGTGAAAGGCTCGGGGCGCGTCGTCGCGGGCTGCGGCCGGGGTGGCGCTGTGATGGTGGCTGAAGGCGGAGGAGACGTTGATGATCAAGGAATCGACCGCCAGCGCGTTCGTGTTCCGTACCGAGGGGGACGGGCAGTGCCGGACCGCTCTGGTGTGGCACCCGCGTCTGGAGATGTGGCTGCCCAGCGGCGGGCATGTGGAGGTGGACGAGAGCGCGGCGCAGGCCGCGGTCCGCGAGATCGAGGAGGAGACCGGGCTGCAGGCCGAGTTGCTGCCCGGGCCGACGCTCGCGCTGCCGGCCGGGTTTCCGCACAGTGCGGTGGTGGCTCCGTGGTGGGTGGTGGAGATGGAGGCCTGCGCCGACAACCACACCCGCGAGCCGCACGTCCACATCGACCACGTGTTCGTCGCCGTGGACCGCGGCGCGCCCGCGAACAAGGGCGCGGTGCACCAGGTGCGGTGGTTCACCGGGCAGGAGGCCGCCGAGGTCGAGGGCTTCTCGGAGGACTCGCGGCTGCAGGTGAAGCAGTTGTTCGCGATGATCGCGGACGGGTCGCTGCGCCTGGCGGTGTGAGGGTCAGAACAGGGCGCTCTGCTCCGTCTCGCGCGCGGGGGTCAGTCGCTTGGGCTGCGACCCGGCGGCCGCGTCCAGGTCGAACAGGGTGCGCCACCGCCCGGCGGCGCACCCCTCGTCCAGCAGCCGCTCCAGGAGCTGCGCGGTGACGTCGACGTCGGGCATCGCCCGGTGCCGACGGGCCGGTTGCGGGATCTCGTAGTAGGCCAGGAGGTTGTCGAGGCGGTACGAGCCGAGTCCGGGAACGACCGCCCGGCCCAGCCGCACGGTGTCCAGGAGCGGAGTGTTCGCGAGGACGGGACAGTGCGCGCCCTGGTGGGCGATCAGCCCGGCTTCCGTGGAGGCGTGGTGGGCCACGATCCGGTACGGCGGGGCGGTCAGACGCGCGTCCAGGCGGGCCATAACCTCGCCGGCCGGACCGGCGGCGGCCAGCAACTGCGCGGTGATGCCGGTCTGCGCGGTGTCCAGCGAGGTGACGGGCACGTCGGCCGGGGGACGGATCAGGGCCTCGAACCGTCCGACCTCCTGCAGCCCCCGTTCGGTGGGGCGCAGCGCGAGGGCTGCGACCTCGATCGGCTCGGCGGGGCGCCCGGCGGGGGTGAGCGCCTCGAAGTCGACCACGAGCAGGGTCAGCGCGGCGAACCGCGGGTCGCCCATCAGCGAGCCTGCCACCGTGCGGCCTCCTGTCGGATCGTCAGGGCCAGTTCCCGAAGCACGTCGTCGGTGTCGTGCTCGGTGAAGGGAACCGCCAGCAGGGCATCCACAGTAGCCTGCGCGCGGGCAAGATCGCCGGTGGCGAGGTGTGCGCAGGCGGGGTGGCGGTGGACCGCGGTCAGGCAGTGGGTGCCGACGCTGTTGGGCACGCCCGCCCCGGCCAGGCGGGTGCTGAAGGCGCGCGGCTCGGGCAGGGTCAGGCGCCACAGGGCGCTGTATCCGTTCGGGTGTTCTCCGTCGGCTGGGTGGAGGGGTTCCAGGCCGGGGGTGTCGTCGACGGCGTGGTGGAGGGTGACGGCCTGGTGGCGGCGCTGGGCCAGGGCTTCGGGGAAGCGCTGGAGTTGGTGGCGGGCGAGGGCGGCCAGCGGTTCGGCGAGGCGGAAGTTGTGGCCGAGGCGGCTGCCGCCCGGGGCGCCGGGGGCCGGAGTCTGCCAGTGGGTGCGGAAGGCCGCGGCCCGGTCGGCGAGGTCGGTGTCGTCGGTGAGGAGGTAGCCGCCTTCGCCGCAGGAGATGACTTTGCCGTCCTTGAGGGAGAAGGCGCCGATGTCGCCGATGGTGCCCGCGTTCCGGCCGCCGGTGGTGGTGCCCTGGGCCTGGCAGGCGTCCTCGATCAGGCGCAGGCCGGCGGTGCGGGCGTAGGCGGCCACCTCGTGGATGCGATCGGTGCGCCCGGCCAGGTGGACGGCCAGGATCGCAGCGGTGTCGGGGCCGGTCTTCGCGGCGAGGTCCTTCAGGTCCATGCCGCGCCCGTCGTCGGCGGCGTCCACGAAGATCGGGTGGGCTCCGGTGGCGACGACGGCGGCCACCGTCATGACGACGGTGACGGCGGGCATCAGAACGTCTTGGCCCGGGCCGATGCCGCAGGCGGCCAGCGCGGTGTGGATCGCCGCGGTGCCTGAGGAGAGGGCGACGGCCCGGCGGACCCCGAATGCCTGGGCGAGACCGGCCTCCAGAGCACGGGCCTCGTGGTAGCCGACCGGATCGGGCATGCGGGCCAGCACCGCCCCGATCGCCTCGTGCGCGGTGTCCTGCTCAGGCATCGGTGACGTCCAATCCGGTCGGGGTGAGGATGCGGTCGAAACCGGTGAGCGGCCACATGTTCACGCAGTCCACGCTGAACAGTGCGCAGTCGACCCCGTACCCGGCGGGGGCGGGGAACAGGTCGCGGGCGGCGGCGCCCGCGATGCTCCGGTGCCGCTCGGCCGGGGTGGCGGCGATCTTCAGGGAGGAGGGGCAGTCCCACGCCGTGCCGTCCGGCTCGATGAAGAACAAGGTGTTCCCGCCGAAGCACCCCGGCACGAGCCCGGTCGGCCGGGTGACGGCGGAGGCGACCTGGCCCGGATAGCCGGCGCCGGGAAGCACGAGCGGCAGATCGGCGGCGTACAGCTCGCCGAAGTACCGCTGAAGCTCGGGCAGGTCGCCGGGGGTGAGGGCGAGCTCGTCGGCCAGCTTGTGGCCCGGATCGAGGGCGATCGGCTGGGGGACGGCGTAGTCGCAGCCGAGAGCGGCGGCCAGCTCCGGCACGGCGACGACGTCCGCCAGGTTGCGGCGGGTGATCACGCTGTAGATCCCGACCTTCGGCCGCGGCGCGCTCCCGCGGGCTTCGATCAGGGCGCTGATGCCGGAGACGACCTTCTGCCAGCCGTCGCCGTCGCGGCGCGGCGGCCTCCAGGTGTCGTTGTAGGCGGGGTCGGCGGAGTCCAGCGAGACGGAGACCGCGTCGACGTCGAGTTCGACCAGCGGCTCGCGCAGCTCCGGCCGGTTCAGTGCGACCCCGCTGGTGCACACCACGACCTCCAACCTCCCGGCCTTGAGGATCTCGATCAGCTTCATGATTGGCTTCCACAGCAGTGGCTCCCCGCCTGCCAGGAACACCCGGCCCACCGGCGAGTCGGCCAGGGTCTCGGCGAACGCGAGCACCTCGGCGGCGGTCAGGTCGTGCGGTGACAGGTGGGAGAGCACGCCCGGGGCGGTCGGCAGCTGCTCGCGGTGCTCGGCGATCGTGCCGAAGTAGCAGTACAGGCAGCCGTGGGAGGCGCAGTGCGAGCGCAGCCCCCACAGCACGCTGATCGGCCTGTTCACGGCGTCGTCCCTTCCCGAAGGGCCCCCGCGGCCGCGGTGCGGCACACGTCGGCGATGAACTCGACGGCTTCCCGCTCGCCGACGGCGCGCCGGTCCAGCAGCGCATACCGGTCGGGCCGGTCGTGGGCGAGCAGGTGATAGAGGCGTCCGGCCCGGGCCATCAGCGCGCGTTCGTCGGCGCTGCACGGGCGCCCGGTGCGCCTCTCGAACCGGGCCAGGCAGAGCGCGGGGTCGTCGGTGACCAGGACGGTGGCCGTGGGCGGTGGCCGCCACGCCCCGATGGCGCGCCCGATGGCCAGGGCCTGCTCCAGTGCCCAGGCGTCCGTGGCGTCGCTCGATTCGGCGAGGACGGCGGCCTGGTAGGCGGCGACCGAGGCCGGGCCACGGTCCTCCAGCACCACCTGCCCGGCGCCCGGCGCGGGGAGCGCCTCCCAGCGGTGGACCTGAAGAGCGGCCAGCAGCAGCGTCTCCGTGCGCGGGTGGCCGGTGCGCAGGAACCGGTCACCCGCGCTGTGCAGGGCGGCGATCACCTGCCCGGGCAGCCCGGCGGGTTCGGAGTCGGGCAGCTCGACCAGCGGCACGCACCGCTCGCCGAGCACGCCGGCCGCCAGCCGCCCCAGGTGGCTCTTGCCGACGCCGTTGACCCCCTCCAGGGCCACCCAGGCGCTCACAGCTCGCCGCCGGTCATCGCCGCGGTGCGGCGCAGCCGCTCGACCAGTTCCGGGTGGTCGGCCAGCGTGGGGAGCAGGTACTCGGTGGCGGTGCGGGAGCCGTGGGCGCGCACCCCGCGCACCGTCATGCACTGGTGCTCGCCCACCGCCCACACGGCAACCGCCTTGCTGCCCGTCAGCCGGGCGACCTCCTCGGCGACCTGGACGGTGAGCCGTTCCTGGAGCTGCAGCGCGTGCGCGTGCTTCTCCACGATCCGCACCAGCTTCGACAACCCCAGCACCTGGCCGGCGGGAGCATAGGCGACGCACACCTCCACCTCGAACGGGAGCAGGTGGTGCTCGCACAGGCTGGCGGTGCGGATGCCGCCCACGGCGACGCAGCCTGCGCCGGTGACCTGGTGCTCGAAGACCGTGCCGAGGCTGCCCGGCTGGTACTCCAGGAACTCCTGGTAGAACCGGGCGACCCGGCCCGGGGTATCGGCCAAGCCCGGGCTGGTCACGTCCTGGCCGAGCGCGCGCAGCAGGTCGCGCACGCAGGCCTCGACGGCCGCGGTGTCGACCCGAGATGGCGCGGGTTCGCCGGTGGCAGGGGCTCGTTCAGCGGTGGTGGTCACGCGGTGCTCTCCTGGGTCGTCGGTGCAAGCGGGCGCAGGCGCCCTGCGGCCTCCAGGAATCGAAGTGCCTGGGGGCCGTGGTGGGCGAGCAGGTCGAGGGCGGAGTTGGCCCCGGCCGGGCCCTCGGTGGGCGGGGCGTAGGTGGCGACTTCGACCGTGATGCCGTGCTCGGCGAGCAGGCATGCGTCGAGGTAGCCGTCGGCGGCGCCAGTGCCCACCCGCAGCACGCTGGTTCCGGTGCGCCGGCACAGGTCGGCGAGCATCCCGGTCTTCGGGCCGGCCGGTGCGATGTCGCTGGAGCGCTCCAGGCGCACGTCGAGGCCGAACTGGCGCAGCATCACCTGCAGCACGGCGGCGTTGAGGTCGGCCAGGTGCGTCCACGGGCGCTGGTAGATCGGCGCGAGGCGCTGCTGCAGGGCGGGCCAGTGGGCGGCGCGGGCGTAGGTCTGGCACAGGGTGCGCCAGTGCCGGGCCCGCCACCGGTCCTCCGCGACCCGGACGTCGGCCAGGGGCTGGCCGAAGGTGCGGGTGACGGGGACGGTCAGGCGGATTCGCTCACCGTGCGGGCCGGTGACCGTGTTGCGGTTCTGCCAGCCGCGCTCGCTGTAGGGGACGTGGTCCAGCAGGACGAGCCGGTCCACGTCCAGGAGCCGGGAGAAATAGCCGGGCCAGGGCAGGTAGGCGGGCTGGTGCGCGACCAGCACCTCGGCGCGCAGCGCTCGCGGCATGTCAGGCCGCCATCCGGTAGAGGGCGAACCGCTCGGCGAGGTCGGCTCCGATCGCAGCTCCCGCGGCTTCGTCCTGGGCGCGGATCTTGTCGAGGCTGCGCGGGTGCGGGGCGGGGCGCAGTTGGGTGGCGTAGCACTCCAGCGCCTTGCGTTTGGCGGGCCACTGGCTGCTGGTGTCCACGATCAGCGGCCGGTGGGCGTGGGCGGCGAGGTAGGCGCGGTCCTCGGGGCCGTCGTAGCCCACCACGCTCCACGGAATGTGCCGTCGGCAGGCGGGTGCGGGGCGGGCGGCGGCCAGGGCCGCGGTGTGGACGGCCTGGTGGTCCTGGTGGTGGGCACCGGCGGCGGGCAGGAAGAGCACCGCGGGGCGGGTGGCGGCCAGCGAGGCGGTGGGTCCGGCTTCGATGAGCCGCACGAGGTCGGGCAGGTGCGCGCCGGGGTTGGCGGCGTGCGGCTTGTCGGTCCAGGCGATGGTGCGCGCCCGCACGCCGAGCGCGTCGCAGGCGTCGGTGAACTCCCGGGTCCGTACGGCGGCGTCCGAGTGTCCGCCGTGCATGGGGCCGCTGGTGAGGGCGACAGCCAGGACGTCCACGATCACGCCGTGGCCGGTCAGCTTGGCGATGGTGCCGGCCAGGCCCAGGGATTCGTCGTCGGGGTGGGTGGCGACCACCAGAGCGCGGTCGCCGGGGGCGAGGTTGAACACGTTGCCCTCCTCTTGTCCGTGGGAAGGGATCGACGGGGCCGCACGGCCGACCCGTGCGGCGGCGCAGGCGGTGCTACAGGCCGAGGGCGGCCAGCAGCGTGGCGGCGGCGGCCTCACAGGTGAAGTCCTTGACCCGGCCGGGTGCGGCCCAACTGGCCTGCCGGTAGGTGCCGGGGTCGGCGAGCAGGTCGGCGAGCGCCGTCCACAGGCCGCTATGTCCGTCGGCTTCGGGAACGGCGCGCCCGGCCGGGCCGGCCATGGTCGGCACGTTCCCGAAGTCGAAGGAGATGACCGGGGTACCGACGGACAGGGCCTCGGCCGCGGTGTGGCAGAAGGTCTCCGGCTCGGTGGAGGAGATGACGGTGGCCGCCGCCCCGGCCAGGAAGGCGGGCACCTCCAGCCAGCCCAGCGCGGGCAGGATCCGGATCACGTCCGGGCGGCGCGCGGCCTGCTCGCGGCAGTCGGCGATCACCTGGCTCTGCATGCCGCTCCAGAACTCGAAGTCGGCCTCCGCCAGGACCAGTTCGACGGGGCGGCTCCAGTTCTCGGGCATCGCGGCGAGGAACTCCGCCAGGCCCTTGGCCGGCTCGACCCGGGAGGCGATCCGGATCGGCCCGTCACCGCGCAGAGCGGCCCGCCGGGCAGGCTCGACGGGTGCGGGGGCGGTGAGCAGGGCATTGGGGACCGTGACCCACGTGCCGTGGTGCAGGCCCGCGGCGGCGCCCTGCGCGGCGAGGTAGTCACTCGCCGGGCAGACCACGTCCACCGCGGCCAGCGCCCGCTGCCACCGGTCCTCACCGCTCGGCCGGATCTTGTGGACCATCAGTGCGGACGTGACGCCCTGCGGCGCCGGGTTGAGGTAGCCCAGTCCCCACAGGGTGTCAGCCCAGCACACCGCGTCGACGCCATGGCGGGCCAGGATGCCGCGGACCTCCTCCACCACCGGCGCGGGATCGGCCAAGGCGGCAAGGACGTCCTGGTTCAGCGCCGGGCGCGGCAGGGTGATCGTCTCCAGCCGGATCAGACCAGGCTCCTTGACGTCCTCCTGGCGGCCGGGGCCGGCCGCCAGGATCAGCGGCGTGTGGCCGAGCCTGCGCACACCCTCCACCAGGGCCGCGATGGACCGCTCGATCCCCGAAGGGTGATCGGGCCGGTAGGACAGCAGGCAGAACGCGATCGTACTCACGAAGATCCCTTCCTCGGTCCGGCCGCCAGCGGCGCCGCCGACTCGCCCTCGAAGGCCCCGCGCTCCCACGGGAAGACCACCCAGCCCGAGACCGTCTCGCCGATGGCGGTCACCGCCTCGCTCGGCGCCAGCACACCGGTCCAGTTCGCCTCGTTGACCACGCACACCGCACTGCGAACCCTGGCCGCGCCGGCCAGCTCGACCAGGCGCACGGCGGCCGCAAGCGTCTCGCCGGTGCCGGCGACGTCGTCGACCACCAGGACGTCCAGGCCAGACAGATCACCCAGCGAGGCGGTGTTGCGGGCCTGCGGCCGGGCCGTCTTCGCTGCGTTGGCGCTGTCGTCGACGGTGTGGGTCACCTCCAGCGCCCGCACGTCCCGCACGCCGAGCCGGTGCGCCAGCAGCACGGCCGGGGCCATGCCTCCGCGCACGACGGCCACCAGGGTCTGCGGTGTGCCGATCTCGCCCGTGGCCCGGGCGATCCGGTCGACATGCCGGTCGATGTCGTCCCAGGTCAGTTGCCGGGGCGTCGGGTCAGCGGCCACGTTCGTCCTCCCAGAGCAGCACGTGAAGGCGGGAGCTGACGTTCCAGCCGCGCTCGATCGCGACGTCGGCCAGCGCCCGCATGCCGCCGACGACGGCAGCGGCGGTGGTGGCCTCGGGCATGACCCACACCCGTTCGAGGCCGAGTTGGTCCTGCAAGGTGGCGAGTTCCTCGGCGTCCGCGGGGCTGTCGAGGACGAACTTGAACACCGCGCGCCTGGTGGCCTGGAACGCGATCAGCACCTCGGGGCGGATCCGCCGGTGCTCCGGGCCGCCCATGTGGGCGAGCTTCGGGGAGACCACGTACAGGGCGACGTGTTCGTCCAGGCCGCCGGCTGGGGCGATGGTGCCGTTGGTCTCGATCTCGACGCGGCGCCCGGCCTTCTTGAGCCGGGCGGCCACCGGCGCCAGCTGGCTCTGCTGCAGCATCGGCTCGCCCCCGGTGACGACCACCAGGCGTGTCGGGTGCTGGAGCAGTTCGGCGGCGACATCCGCGGCGGGCACTCGGCGCGTCTGCTCGGCGCGCGAGAAGCGCTGCCAGTCCCACGAGTACGGGGTGTCGCAGGAGGTACAGGCGAGATTGCAGTCCCCGGTCCGCAGGAACGAGGCGATCTGGCCGGCCGAGGGGCCCTCGCCCTGAAGGGTCGGGCCGAACACCTCGCAGAGCAGCACATCCGTCCTCGCGACGGGCAGCAGGCCCCGCCCCGTCACGTAGATGCCCCCGCGTCCGGGGCGAACTGGGCCCAGGTGCTCTCCGTCTCCGATACGCGCACGATGAAGGGGCGCCCCGCCGGATCCGCCAGGCCGCGCGCTGTCAGCCAGCGGGCCAGGTGCGCGGCAAGATGCTCCGACGTCGGGTTCACGTCGAGCACCTCGTTCAGCACCTGCTGGTGGAAGTCGGCCAGCAGGTACGCGCGCAGCTGGCCGGGGATGGGGAGCAGCTGGTCGCCCCGCAGTTCGAACGGCAGGGTGACGACGTAGGCATGCCCGTGCGGGCGGCCGCACTTGTGCCCGGCCGGAAGGCCACACAGCCAGTGCCGGGCCCGGAAACGGGCGGCCGTCGGCTCGACCACCGAGACGGGTCGGCCGGTGAGGATCCGCACCTCGCTCAGCCGCTCGCGGGCGCCGCCGGGCAGGGTCGCCTCCGCGCTGGCGTGCAGGTGCTCGGCGATGCCCTTGTCGCTGGCATCGGCCAGCACCGCGTTGAGGTCCCGGTGGTCAAGCACCGCGTCGACGTGCTCCTGGAGCCCGGCGAGCTCGCCGAAGTCGCAGACGAAGCCCGGCCTGGTCAGCTCACGTGCTGTCAGGACGACCTCCGCGGTGAATGAGTCGCTGGCGTCCACCCCATCGAGCTCCCGGGCCGCTTCGAAGCGCACACGCTTGCCGATGGTGTAGGTCCCGGTCACCATCACGCCCTCCAGAACACGAGCTGGACCGCGTGACGGGGCTGCCGCCGCGGGCGGAGGCGGGGATGCGGTGGGGTGAAGGCGTTGTCGAGCCATCGGTCACCTCTCTGGGTGGTGCGGGCTCCCGCGCCGGCGATACCGGGCCGGAGATGCGTTGGCGCAGCAGTGGCGGACGACGGTTCAGTCCGGCAGTGCTGCTGCGGGACTCGGCCGAGCGGGGCCCGATCCAGGGCCGCCGTGTCCAGCACGGTCAACCATCACGCCGACCGCCGGGTCGCGGAAGAGCGCGGCGGTGCCCAACCGTGCCCAGGCTGTTCCCACGTGTTACCACCCATGCGCCTGGAGCTACTCAACCCGCAGCTGACCGGGCATCATGAGCGGAACGGGCAACCGGAGGTGGCGGGCTTGGAGATCGACCAGCACCCCTTGACCTACCTGCTCCATCAGAACAACTGGACCGCGACCCAGTACCTCGCGCGCCTGAGCACCGTCCACGAACGACTCGGCTACGGAGCCATCCCGCCGGACCGCAAGCGCATCACCCGCTGGACCCGGCACGGAACCACACCCGAGCCCAGTGCGCAGAAAGCGATGGCGGTCCTGCACAACATTCCCCAGAGCGAGGTCGCCGACCGCCCGTGGCCGGCATGGCTCTCGCTGGCCTGCATGGGCCCACGAGACCTGCTGCATGCCAGGTGGACCCCCCAGGCCGCGATCGAGCTGCTCGACCACGCCGCCGCCGTAGGAGGACTGATGGACCGCCAAGGAATGGACCGCCGAGGATTCGTCATCGTCGCGGGACTGGCGCCCGTCCTGGCCCAAGCCGCCACCGCCCCGCTCGCACCCGCCCGCACCACCGGCTCCAGGATCGGCGCGAGCGTGCCCGCGCTCTTCGAGCAGTCCCTGGCCATCCTGCGACGCCAGGACGACCAGTTCGGCTCCGGTCAGGTCCACGCCTCCGCGCGCGCCCAACTCGCCCTGATCACCAAGCAGCTCAAGACCGCCTCCTACACCGAGGCCACCGGCCGGCGCCTGTACGCGGCAGCCGCCGAAGCCGCCCGGATCTGCGCCTGGACGGCCTACGACTCCGGCCAGCACGCACTCGCCGAGGAGCACTACCTCGTCGCGCTCCGGGCGGCCGCCTCATCCGGCGACCCCGTCGTCACCGCCAACACCCTGGCGTTCTGGGCCATCATGCGCTACAGCACCGCCGACGCGAACGGCGCCGTGGACCTGGTCAACGGCGCCCTGGGCTACACCCGGCAGATCGGCTCCGCCCGCATGGAGGCGATGCTCCTCGCCCGCCTCGCCCGCGCCCACGCGCACGCCGGCGACAGCCAGGCCGCAGCCCACGCACAGAATGCCGCGATGGCCGCCTACGACCGAGCACGCGACCAGGACACCGCCGCCGACCCCGACTGCGTCTACTGGCTGAACCTGGGCGAGATCAGGATGCTCCAGGGCTCCTGCTCCCTGAACCTGGGCCGGCCCAAGGAGGCCATCAGCCACTTCGAGGGCGCGTCCGCGGGGCTGAGCACCGCCGACACCTACCGCGAGGACGAATATCCGCGTGGAGCGGCCATCTACCTGGCTCGCGAGGCAGAAGCCCGGATCGCCCTCGACGACCTCGACGGAGCGATCGACACCGCCCACCGGGCGGTGGACCACATGGGCGGCATCACCTCCGCCCGCAGCACATCCACGCTCGCCGACCTCCGCTCGAAGTTCACCGCGCGACGGGAAGTGCCGATCGTCCGCGAGTTCCTGGAGAGCACCGCCTATGTAGGCGCCGCGTGATTGCGGCTGGCCCCATGCCTCGGGCCACCGTGTGGCGGCTGACCGAGCCGACGAGGAGCGGTTCGGTAGGACCAGCCTCGACAGAGTGGGTCCGGGAGGTGCCTTCCCCGGACCCCGACACGGCTTTCTCTGCCGGTCGAGAGCGTACCGGCCCCCTGTGACAGGCGCCCCGGACGCCCGGCGCCCACAGCCGAGGTCGGGCGTGTTCCGGAAATCACCTGCGGAGCCCGGCACCGGTTCGACGCCGCCCATTTAAGGGCCTCCCCCTTGACCGTCAGGCTCTCGCCGCCCTCCACACCCAGCCGCACTGCGGTGAACCCGCCGCCGACGTACAAGATCCGCTCGACGATGCCGTCCAGCGACTCCACCTCCCGCTGCTCCACCTCCCGCTGCATCCCCTCCACCAACCATTCCACCGGCTCACCGCGCGCGGCGAGCAGCGCCGATCGGCCGCCGTGCCGCCTGTTCGCCAATCAGCACAGCCCGGGCACGCTCCAGGTAGGCCGGGGCCGTCCAGCCGCCGACCCAGACCTTCTCGCACTCCGCGAACCTGCGCGGAACGACCCGGCCGGCCAGCGCCCACCCCACGAAGTCCTGCAACGTGGCGTCCTGGACCTGATTCCAGCACACCGGCGGAAGTCCCCGGGCCGGGTCGGATCTCTGCCCGACCAGCCGCAGCAGACCCGCCGCGATCCGCCACTGCCCGTCGCCTTCGTCAGGCGGATGCACGCCGATGGCGGGTTGCTGCCCCAGCCACCGCTCGCCCGTGCCCAGCGCCACCCAGCATGCCGTCACCTCATCGGCGGCCATCCGCGCGGCGCGCTGCTCCATCTCGGCTGCGGTGATCGACGCGAGCTGCACGTCCCCAGCCGACGCGGCGGCCGTCCGCCGCGGTGGCGAGCACGTCGGTGCGCCAGCCCCGGCTGGCGGCTTCCAGCTCGGCGTGAGCCCCGGCCGCCCGGACAGTGGTGACGATCTCCAACTTCAGCAGGTGGTGGTCGAGCATCTGTTCGGCAAGCTCGCATCGCGGGGCACCAGGGTCATGGGCGAAGTACTTCAGCCGCCGTGGCGCGGGGGAGACCTTCCCGTGGAGACCGTGACCGCACTCTGGGCAGCTGAGCGGCACACGAGGCCGGACCCGGTGAATCGCCTCCCAGGTCCATCCGCAGCCCAGTTCTGGGGCGGTGGACAACCGCGGCTTGACCTACTACCAGGAGGTGGTGGCGCTGTTGCGCCAGCGCGGGGTCACAGTGCGAGAAGAGTGAGGAACCAGGCCGGTTCGAGGAGCGACCGCCCGGACCCGGATGCTCGCCGCACGGTGGCGGGAAGAGCCGCCGGTGGACCTGGGCGGCCGCCGCTGGGCGCCCGGGGCCGCGCCCGGGGCGGCCCGCGGCGCGGCGC
Organism: Kitasatospora sp. NPDC088779; assembly: GCF_040685395.1. NCBI lineage: Bacteria > Bacillati > Actinomycetota > Actinomycetes > Kitasatosporales > Streptomycetaceae > Kitasatospora > Kitasatospora sp. NPDC088779. The sequence continues at coordinate 16,251 of NZ_JBFBHW010000064.1, forward strand.
GCTCGCGGTGGATCCGGCCCGGGCGCCGGCGCACCGTGCTGATCGCAGCCACTGTCTTCGCGGCGCTGCTGGCCGTCGCGGTCGGGACGGACCCGGCCGGTGTGCTGAACCGGGACGGCCTGTCGATGCGCAGCCCGCGGCCGGTGCCCGGATCGCCCCGGCCGACTGTGGACGTCGCGCTGCCCGGCGGCGGGGTCTCCGACGGCACCAGGTGCGGTACCAAGGGCTTCCACCACTTCGAGCCGGCGCCCGCGTCCTTCACCTTCGCCGGGTCACTGGCCGACGCCCCGCCGCCGGGACCCCAACTCGTCCTCAGCTCCTACGGGTTCTCGCGGGGCGCGGCACAGGACCCCGGGCATTTCACCATTGGCCTGGGTCTCGGCCCGGGCGCCGGCGAGCGCGCGCTGGACCTGTCGGCGCCACTGGGTCCGCACGGCGTGGCGGTGGAGATCGAGGGCCCGGACGGCCTGGTCGGCGGGGCCCGCGGCCTCCCGCTGACGCACGGCGACGACGACGCCCCGGCCGACCCGGGCGGTACCGTCCACGCCGGGCCCGAGGGAGGCGCGTTCGTACAGGTGACGCTCCCGACCGAGGCCCTGTGCCCGGGCTTCGACGGCTTCGCCGTCCAGCAACGGCTGATGGCACCGACCGACTCGCACAACACCATCACCGGCCAGCCGCCCTACCGGCTCACCGTCTCCATCTCCGATCCGGCGATCGGCGCGCTGCGGCGCCAGGTGGGCTCGACGGTGCCGGGCGACGTGCTGGCGACCGACAACCGGGTACAGCGGTAGGACGGTTTGCCCGGTGTCCGCAGGCTGAGGGTGTGGGCCCTGTCTGCGGACCGGCCGTCAGAGGCGGGTCAGCGCCGCGAGGTCGGCCTCGACGGCCACCGTGTGCGGGTGCCGGGCGCCGAAGTGCTCGCGCCAGGCGGTGGCGCAGCGGGTCAGCTGTTGTGTGGCCTCGGGGCGTCGGCCTTGGACGGCGAGGGCGCGGCCCAGGGCGGTGGCGTCCTCCAGGGCCCGGTGGTTGTCCGGGTGGTATCGGGTCCGGGCCAGTGCGCCCCCGCGCCCGCGTCATGCTGTTCATCGCGCGCGGCCTCCGGTGGCACATCGACGAGCGGGGCTGGAGCCTGTGGGAGGTTTCGGCGCTCACCGGGGTGAACCGTCAGGTGATCGCCAATTTGCTGGCCGGTCGAAGCTGGGCGGGCGTGGTGACCATCAGCCTGCTGGAGGACGGACTCGACGCGGTGTTGTGGCCTGCGGCCACCACCCGAGCCTCCGCCGCCGCGCTCTGAAAGGGAACGCAAGGAACGCATGTGTGAAAGCGCCTTCCCGCGCGCCCGGACGGGCGACCGGCTGGGGCCGCCGGAACCCGGGCAACGCGAATTAGGCCGCACGGGCCCCGAGCGGAACCTCCCTCGGCTACGCTCGGGCATGCGAACCACGTATCAGGGGACCGCTCGGTGCCGCCGGGGCCTAAGCCGGCGGCACCTCTCCCCTCTGACGTCTCGTATCAGGGGACTTGTCGCTCGGCCTCTCGTTAGGCGGCCTCCGCCTTCTGCGCTGCACCGAACGGCGCATCGTCGCGAGCGGTCGCGTACAGCCCGGGCTCGGTCTTGACCAGTTGGCCCTTCTCCGCCAGTCGCTTGAGTGCCGTGCGCACGGTCTCCTTCTGGTGTTTCACCTTGAGGAGCTTGGTGGTCCGGCCTAGGGTCTGCAGGTGCAGGATGACCGTCAGGACATCGCCACTGCGCATCGGGGCCTGTGCGGTGGCGAGGATCTGCAGGCAGAGCTCCTGCAGGGTCCGGGTCGTGTCCTGCGAGGCCGACACCGGTTGGGCATCGTCGAGCGTGCCATCGCCTTGATCCGAGCCCTGCGGGCTCTCGGCTGCCGAGCTGGGATCCGCATCCGGTTCCCTGAACGGCGACGCCGAAGAAGCCGTACCGGACGCCGCCGGTGCGGGGCGGGTGGGAACGCCGTCCTGCTCCGTGGCATCCGTCCGCGGTTCATCTTCAGCCGTGCCGGGGCCCTGATCGCGGCCACCGGTGGGGGCGGGGTCGTCCTACGTGACCGTCCTGTCCGTTGAGCTGCGTGCCGAGGCGCGGGCCCGCCGGTCCTGGGGGGTGTCCGCATTGGCGTCGGTGATGACCTGCAGCGCCTCCGCGGGCCGGCCGAGGACGTTGAGGCTGCGGGCGAGACCGGCGGAGAGACAGGTCACGGACTGGAGGGCCGATGCCTTCCGGGCGAGGGCTTCGGCCTTGGTGTGTCGGCCGGCGCTGCTGAGCGAAGACCCGCGCGCCGGTCACGGAGCGACGGAGCCTGTCGTCGGGGAGGTCGGACAGCAGGGCCAGGTACTCCCGCTCGACTGCTGCGCCGTCCAACGCCCCGGCCTGCGCGCAGTCGACCAGGACTCCCCGGCCGAAGGCGGGAAGGACACCGCCGTGGCGACCGCCTGGAACACCAAACGTCGCTGAACAACCACCCACGTTCAGTGCGGGGTGTTGTCGTGGACGCTCGTGCGGCCCGGGTAGCGGGCGTCGAGGTAGTCGCGGGCTGCGTCGAGGTCGCCGACGACACCGACCGTGGTACGCCCGCCCTCGGCGCCGGTCTCGAAGACCTGGAAGCCCGGCTCTTCGAGGCCCCGGAGGGCGCCTTCGAGCGGGTAGTCGTGGCCGGGCCGCCAGACGGCCGGCACGAGGGTCTGTCCGTGGACGACCCTGGTGCGGTCGGGGAACCTCCGGTCGAGGGTGTGGCGGGCGTCGGCGAGGCTGCCGATCACCCCGACCGTCAGGGTGTCCGCGCCGGGCTCGGCCGTGACGGTGACGATGTGCCAGGTACGCGGTCCGATCCCGGCCTGGTACACGTCCCGCTGGAGGGCGGCCAGGGCCCGGCCGCGGGGCAGCGGGCCCGGGACAGCCGCGGCCGCGCCGCAGGCCACGGCCAGCACGCCGAAGGCAGCCGCCAGCCGGCCGGTGAGCGCGACGTTCACGACGGCGCTCCTTCCCAGGCGGTTCACAACGCCGAGAACCCGAACCGGGACCCCACCGAATCAAGCGGGGTGTAGTAACCGGTCGAGAAGCACGTCGTCGTGGACGAGGTACCGCTGCACGGGACCTTCGTGTCGGTGTTCCCGGCGATGATGACACCGACCGGCGCCATCGAATCGCCCTCCGGGTTGGCCACGGCCGGCCCTCCGCTGTCACCCTGGGCAACAGCGATGCCTCCGCCGCGGGACTTCACCTCAGTCGCGTTGGTGCGCCCCGACGGCGAGTGGACGCCGACGCGCGTGACCTCCAGCTCGCAGTGAAACCCGGACGTGGCACCGCTGAAGCAGGCGGACCGGCCCGGGTCCAGGCGCGCCGGGCCGTACAGCGGGCGGGAGTCGCCGCTGTTCCAGGCACTGCTGTAGAAGCGGGCCACGGTCTGCTGGTCTGTGGTGATGACGGCGACGTCGAGGCCGCCGTCGGACGCGGTGACCTCACCGACGACGCGCTGCCCGGTGTAGACGTTCCCACTGGTCTGGCAGTGGGCGGCGGTGAGCAGGACGCGCTTGCCGTTGACCCAGCCCGGCACTCCGGTGGAGCAGCGGCTGTTGTCGCTCAGCCTGAGGTCGGCTCCGGCATACCAGGGCGGGGCGTCGCTGGTACGGCTGCCCTGCGTGGGAGTCTCCGGGGAGCCGATCTGCGGGTGGACGGGGATGCCGGCGATCTGCTCGGCCCGGGTCTCGTAGTCGCGCATCGGCGCGTTGACCGGCGCGATGCGCCGGGCGGTCTTCGGCTGGTACGAGAGTACGAGGCCGCTGCCGTCGTTGGCCGGGGAGATCGAGGACCACTCCGCCGTGTCGTTGCCGACCGTACCGATGAACCTGCTGATGGCCTGGTCCATCTCGGACCGCGAGTAGACGGCCGTCCGGTAGTGGACGTCGTAGTCGGGACTGACCGGGCCGGCGGGATCGTGGCGCATCGCCTCGCGGGTGCGCGTGCGCCAGGCGTCGACAGCCTCGGTGATCCTGACGGGAACCGTTCCCTTCCAGTAGAGGTCGAGGTAGTGCTCATCGCCGTGGAACACCACCGACGCGAAGCTCCTGCCGTCGACCTGTCCGGAGTCGATCAACCGGTGGATCTCGTCCGCGACGGGCCGCAGGTGCTGCTCGTGGTACTCCCGGCTCAGCAGGATCGCCGGAGCCATACGGGTCTCATCAGCAGTGTCCTGAGTCCTCGCGACGGCGACGGACGCGGCACCCAGGACCAAGACCGCCGCCGCGTACAGGAGTTTCGATCCGCGCATGGAGAACACCATAGAACGACCAACACCCTCACACAGAGTTATCAGATCGTATGCATGCCGTCCCCTGCCGAGGAAAGCCGGCTGCGCCCACCGCCACGGCGTAGCCCCGCGCGCCGTCGGCTGCCGTCACCGGCATCGCGGAACAGCGGCCCCGGCCTGAACCCCCGAGCGGGCCGGGGGAACCGCACCAACGACGTCGCCTCACCAGCGGGCACCGGCAGGTATGGACATGACCGTCCCTTCGGAGCGGGGCAACCCCTGTGCCCCCGCGGCCACGCGAGCGTGCACATCGGCCCGGTACTCCGTACGGCAGGGCGTCCTCGCCAGCGGACGACCCGGATGTCACCCGGACGAGCGACCACCACCCGTACCGGCGTCGTCCCCCGGTGCGGGGAGCCGCTGGCGGCCGATCGGCCAGTGCGGGCCGTCCTCGCCCAGCCGGGCCCACTGCCCGTCGGGGGTGACGGCGATCCCGTAGTCGTACAGCTCCGGTTCGCCGAGTGCCTCCCACTGGGACCAGGCGGTCATCACCTCGTCGCCGATCCGGCGCGGCCCGCCCTGCAGCAGGATCACGCTGCCGTCGCCGCGCGCGGTCAGCTCCGCCCACGACGCGTCGCCGTCGTGCACCCAGGCGTTGACGCCGTCCTCGTCCCGGCCGGTGAGCAGCACGGCGTCGGGCACCGCCACCCGCACCGCGAACCTGAGGTGCCAGTCGTCGGCCAGCGGCGCGAGGTCGCGTTCCACCACCCGCCGCACCTTTGGTTCGCCGTCGCCGCGTACCGCCGCGTACGCGGCGCGGCCGGTCTGGGCCTGTGCCGGGCCGCGCCGGTCGGCCATGAACTGGGCCAGGCCGTGCACCCAGCCCTGCGCGCCGCCCCCGTCGTCGTCGACGGTGAGCGCGACGTAGCCGAGCCGGCCCCAGGGGTAGACGATCCGGCCGCCCGGCCGCACGGCCTGAATCCACTGCCAGGGCACGGTCTCCACCGCGTAGGTGGCGTGGAGCCGGTCGACCCGGGCGCCGCCGGGCGGCCCCGTGCGGGTGGCGTCTGCGGCCAGTACCTCCGCGTCGACCCCGGCCGCCTTGAGACGGTCGCGGGCGAACTCGGCCAGTGCCTCGTCGATCTCCGTGGCCACGACCAGGCCGGGCCCGGCGCGCCAGGCCGCGAGCGCTGTGGTCCAGCCCTGACCGGCGCCGACGTCCCACACCGTGTGCCCGGGTTCCACCATCAGGCTGTCCAGCATGTCCGCCACCGCCCCGGGCGCCGACAGCGAGGAGGACGGGCGGCCGCCGTCGAGCTGGGTGATCGCCGCACCGTTGACGTCGTCGTACAGCTCGTTCGCCCACCCCTGCGGGTCGCTGGCGCGGTCGACCGGCACATAGGCGTACCCGTCCCACCGCCACAGCCGATCCGGCGCGAAGCGGTCCCGGGGCAGCGCGGCCATGGCCTCCCGCAGCCACAAAGAGTCCTGCGGCCACGCCCCGCGTTCGGTCATGGCCGTGTCCATACCCGTCCGACGCCCGACCAGGTCCCCGTCGTGGGTGCTCACTTCCCCTTCTTGTGCTTGCCGGTCGACGGCGGGGGGTTGTCGACCTTCCCGTCCGCGTTGTTCGGCGGCGGATCCCCCTTGCCCAGATCCGCCGGCTTCTGGTGCTCACCCATGACGCTCCCCTTCCACGTGCACGACCGGTCGACCATCCTGGCGCAGTCCGCTGTCGGCCGGTAGAGGGCGTACGCAGGGGCAAGGGGGCGCATGGTGGCCCGGCCCGCGCGGCCTCGGCGTCGTCCGTCCGCCCGGCGTGGTCGTGTGGCCGCCGCCGGGTGCGAAGTGCCGGACGGGCGAGGACGGCGACAGCCCGTCAGCCGCAGGCTGACGCTGGCGGGCGGAGCGGGCGCGGCCGGGTCCGCCGCAGGGCATCCCCAGGCCGCCTGAGCGTCAGCCAGCGGCTGACGCCGTCCTGGTCAGGTCGGCGAGCGTCCGGCGTTTCTTCTGCGCGGACTGCTTGGTGATCCCGCCCAGCGCCCGGCCGACGTCGCTCCAGGAACCGCCGGTCTCGACGATGCCGTCGACCTGGTACCCGCGGATCAGGTAGTCCAACTGGAGGGCGACCTGGATGTCGAAGCCCAGCGGGCCGCCTCCGTCCGAAAGCAGCTCAGAACCCGCGCGTTCGACGGTGTAGAAGGTGCGCAGCAGCGTGTTGATGTCCATCTCGCCTCATTTCCCGCCGAGTTGACGTGGGAGCCAGTGGTCGAGGCCGGCCGGGACGAGCGGGCCGGGGGACCGAGTACAGGGCAAATCGCCTGCTGCGGCAAGTAGTTATCTGCCACCTCGCTGTCACCGTCTGCGGGACTTGTGCCGCTCCGCGGATGGTCGCAGGACGACCTCGCCCGCGAGATCCGAAAGCGCAAGCAGGAACACGGACTTGCCTCCAACATGGGGCGCCAGCGTGTCTACTGCTGGGAGAACGGGCACGACCCCACCGACGAATCACAGCTCTACCTGTCCGAAGTCTTCGACGTCCCCTGGAGCGACGTGAAACGCTACGGCTGGCCCCACTGGCTCCCCGGACAGCACCAGCCCGTCGACCTGGGCTCCGTCCCCGCCGCAACCGTCCTACGCGATGCCATCGGCAACCTCACCCGCCGCTCGGCGATCGCCGCCAGCTCCGGCGCCCTCATCACCCTGTGCACCCAGTGGTCCCAAGACGCCCAAGCCCACCAACTCGACCAAGCCCTCACCGGCGAAACCGCCTGCGACACCGGCCTCGTCGACCGGCTAGAGGAAGCCTCCCGCACCCTCACCGCCCTGCCCACGGCCGACCGCCAGCACACCGTCGAACTGATCGACGCCCACCTGTCCACCGCCACCACGCTGATCGAAACCGGCCGCCACAACGAGCCCACCACGCTGCGCCTGCACGCCCTGGCAGCTCGACTCGGCCAGACCGCCGGCTGGACCCGCTTCGACATCGGGGAACACGGCTCCGCCGGACGGCTGTGGGAAGGCGCCCTCCACGCCGCCCACGCCGCGCGCGCCACCGACCTCGGCACCAGCATCCTCGCGGACTTCGCCTACCAGGCGATCTGGTTGCGCGACCCCAGCACCGCGATCGGGCTCCTCGACCGCACCCTGGACTGCACAACCCACCCCCGAGCACGGGCGCTACTGCACATCCGCAAGGCCCGCGCCCACGCCATCAGCAGCGACGAACGCCTCTGCTACCGATCCCTCCACGCCTGCGAAGAACTCCTCGACACCTCCAGCCCCGACCCGGTCCCGGCCTGGTGCTCCTGGATGTCACCGGCCGACTACCTCATCGACGCCGGCCGCTGCTTCCTCGACTTCGGCGACCTTCGTGCCGGCGTGAGCTACATCGACAACGGCCTCGCGGAACTCCAGACACCCCGCGCGAAGACCAGCGCCATCTTCCAGACCTACCAGGCCGAAGCCCTCGCCCGCGCCGGCAACCCCGAGCACGCCGCCGCCGTCCTCACCGCCTCCCTCGACACCGCCAAGCGCATCGGCGCCACCCGCTGCGTCGAACTCGCCCGTCAAGCAGCGCCCGCCTTCAACGCCTACCGGGACCTCAAGCCGGTCAGCACCGTCCTGGCCCGCCTCCAGAACCAGTAGGACGAGACCCGTGCCCCGGCCCGTTCACTGCCCGGACAGCAACTCGGACAAGGCCGACTTGGAGATGCCCAGCTCCGTTCGGACGTCCCGGGAACCATGACGATCGACCAGCAGCTGGGCGGCGATGCCACGCTGCGTGCGTACGTCCCGAGCAATGATCCGGCGCAGCAACTCGGTGACGGTCGCGGCCGCCCGTACCCCGGCCAAGGCCTGTGCGGTGCGGGCGGTGCCCGGCAGAGCCAGGGCGGCGACCAGCCGGCGAGCGCGTCGGGCGGAGAGCCGTTCGCCGCGGTGAAGGTCCTGGTGGCGGGCGCCCGCTCGCGCATCCGCCGCTCCGTCCCCCGCTGACCCGAGGAGCCGCCGCCGTGCCCGCACCCCCGCCCGCCCTCTCGCCCGACGAGGCCACGCTCCAGCGCGGCTACAACGCCCTACACACCGCCCGGACCGGCAGCGACCTGACAGCACGCCTCTACGCCCTCGCGATGGGCGACGCCTACCCCACCGAGATCGCCCCGACCAGCTCCTGCGACTGGCCACTGGTCGCCACCCTCATCGACCGGCTCCGGCTGCAACCCGGGCAGACCCTGCCGCCCTCACCGAACTCCACCGCATCCTGCACCCCGGCGCACGCATCGTCCTGACCCGCGCGCTGCGCCCCGAGGCCGAACCCGGTTAGACCGAGTAGGTCCAGCACGCCGGACTCGTCGTCGAGCACATCGAGGAACGGCCCCACGAACCGCGGATGTGGGCCCGCCTCTACCAGCTCTGGCAGGACCACGAGGCCGAGCTGCGCCGGGAACTCGGCGACGCCCCGGCGGGGAGCATGCTCGCCGAGGCGGCCAGGACGCTGCCCACGCTGGACGGCCGCCGGGCCGTCGCCCTCACCCTGAGACGGCCTCCGGCCTGACCGGTCGCCCGACGTGGGCCGGGTAGGCTGCCCCCACCCGCCCGGCCGGGCAGGGGATGACCACCGCTAGGGGACGACATGACGACGGCGGCAGTGCTCTCCGCAGGCTCCTGGGGCACCGTGTTCGCAGCCGTGCTGGCCGACGCCGGGACCGACGTCACCCTCCACGCCCGGCGTCCCGAGGTCGCCGCCGAGATCAACGCGAGCCACCGCAACCCCGGCTACCTGCCGGACGTCGACCTGCCCGAGCAGCTGCGGGCCACCAGCGACGCGGCCGAGGCGCTGGCCGGCGCCGACTTCGCGGTGGTGTCGGTGCCAGCCCAGGCCGTCCGGGCCAGCCTCACCGCCTGGGCACCGCTGATCGGCCCGGACACCGTGCTGGTGAGCCTGATGAAGGGCATCGAACTCGGCACCGCCAAGCGGATGAGCGAGGTCATCACCGAGGTCACCGGCGCCGGGCCGGAGCGCGTCGCGGTGGTCAGCGGGCCCAACCTGGCCCGGGAGATCGCCAACCGGCAGCCCGCCGCCAGCGTCGTCGCCTGTACCGACGAGCAGGTCGCCCAGCGCCTGCAGGCGGCCTGCCACACCCCGTACTTCCGCCCCTACACCAACACCGACGTGCTGGGCTGCGAGCTCGGCGGCGCCGCCAAGAACGTCATCGCCCTCGCGGTCGGCATCGCGGCCGGCACGGGACTCGGCAACAACTCCCAGTCCCTGCTCATCACCCGCGGCCTCGCGGAAACCGCCCGACTCGGCGCCGCGCTCGGCGCCGACCCCCACACCTTCTCCGGCCTCGCCGGCATGGGCGACCTCGTCACCACCTGCGCCTCACCGCTGTCCCGCAACCGATCCTTCGGCGAACGCCTCGGCCGCGGACAGTCCGTCACCGAGGCGGCTGCCGCGATCAGCCAGACCTCCGAGGGCGTCCAGACCTCGGAAGCGATCCTCGACCTTGCCCACCACCACCGCGTGGAGATGCCCATCACCGAGGCCGTCGTCCAGCTCCTGCGCGGCGAAGTCGACCTCAACGAGGCGGCCGCCCTGCTGATGGAGCGACCCACCAAGCCGGAACGGCACACCAGCACACACTGACCCCCGCGCCCCGCGCTCCGTTCGGGCTACGGCTGGTAGGCGGCCATCCGGTCGAGGACGAGATGGCCGCGCGTCACGAGGTCGTCGCGGTCCTTGATCAGGCCGTTGCGCAGGTAGGAGACGCCGAGGCGGACGGTCAGCAGGTGCAGCAGCCTGTCCTCCTCCAAGGTCAGCGGGCGGCCGTAGCCGGTGAAGTACGCCTCGCGCAGGTCCGGGCGCCCCGGCCAGAGGGCACCGAACAGCCAGACGAACTCGGACGCGGCGATACCGTGCGCGGCCGTCGAGAAGTCGATCAGGCCGTGCTGGCCGGTGGCCTTGTCGAACAGCCAGTTACGGGTCTCGTAGTCGCCGTGCCGGTAGACCAGCGGCAGCTGCTCGGCGAGGTCGGCGAGTTCCTTCGACGCGGCCTCGACCAGGGCGAGCCGGTCGGCGCCCAGGTGCGCCGCGACGTGCTCCAGGCAGTCGGCGGCCTCTTGGGCCTTGTCCTGCATGTCGGAGCGCACCGCGGCGCGGTCCGCGTCCGTGCCGGGCTCGGACGCGTCGTGCCAGCGCCGCAGCAGCCGTCCGGCGTCCTCGTGCAGGCGCAGCTCGGTGCTGGTCTCCAGGGGCAGGTCCCGGACGACGCGGCCGGGCAGCGGCGAGCTGAGGATCGCGCGCAGGTGCGGGTCGCAGGCCAGCAGTCGCGGTGCCTCCTGGTCGGTCAGGTGCGCTTCGGCGTAGGCGTATCCGGCGACTTCGCGTTCGAAGTCGAGGTCGCTGGGGCTGATCTTCACGTAGGCGTCCCAGTCGCCCCTCACGTGCCACACGAGGGAGTTGCTGCGCGGCCAGGAGCGGTCCTCGCTCGCGGCCAGGCCGGGCAGATGGCCGGCGACCCAGTCGTGCAGCTCGGGCGGGAAGTGCTTGGCGGGCGTCATGGCGGTGAGTCTCCGAACGGGCGTGGGAGCGGGTGGGCCAGGCGTGCGCGGTCGCGCGGGGTGGGCTGCGGTTCAACCGGCTTCTTCTTTCTGCGAGTTCAACGTTCGGAGGGATGGGTGGGGTGCGGTCGGCGTGCGGGCCGACCAAGGCGGCGGCGGCCCGACATGGGACTCCTCCAGGCCGGTCTGGGCCCCGCGGTCACGGGTCACCGCTTCCTCGACGGCGGTGAGGTACAGGCGGGTGCGTGCCGGCACCTGCTCGAGACCCGATTGTCTGCGACGGTCTCAAGTGGCCCCACCGGAACGATGAGAAGTGGCTCCGCCAGGTGTTCGACCGGCGGGCCCGTAGGCGGTCCGGGCACAAGCGCAGCCAGCGAGAAGAGGTCGGCGACGGCGAGCTGAGCCGTCGTCTGCCCGTTCGAGGGGTGGGGCCACTTTCCACCGTTCGCCCGGGTCCAACGGAAGCCGTTCAAGACACCCGATCGTGCGTCGTCGGCCAGGAGCGGGTTGTGGACGATCACGAGGTCCCATGGCGGCAGGTGGCTGGGCCAGTGGCGGTGTGCCTGAGCCAGGGTGTCCACCGCAAGGACGGGCCCGGGCGTTCCGAGATGCTCCAGGATGCGGTCCGCGTCGACGGCCAGCGGGGCACGTGGTGTTGGGCCAACTGCGGGCGCTGGCCGAGGTTACGACGTGCGGGGGCTGTTGCCAGGGTTGCACTCGGTGGGTAGGACGGGCACACGCCGCTGGTGGAGGGAGAGGCGGAACCGGTCGGCGTGGACGAGCCAGAGCCGGTCGAGTTCGGGTACCAGGCCGGTGGGGACGTCGAGGCCGACGGTCAGTGGCCCTGGCGCGAGGTCGGTGGTGGTGTGGGCGTAGCTGGCGGAGCGGCTGCTGCGCGGGTGCAGGTGGATGGCGAGCAGGCCGCGTTCGGGGCCGTCGACGGTGAGGGTGAAGGGTCGGCCGGGGTGGACGGCGGCGGGGGCGTGGACGGTCAGCGGGGGCTGGCCGGCGGGGTGGCTGTGGGCGGGCCCGCAGCGCGGGCAGGTGACGGCGATGCGGTCGCAGGGGCCGAGCACGCTGGTGAGGTGCTGCGCGGTCAGCGGCATCGCGCAGTGCGGGCACGGGGGAGCCGGCGTCGTGCCGTGGATGCGGTGGGTGGCGCGCAGCGCGGTGAGCTGGCGGCCGAACGCGCCGCCGCGGGTGCGGGTGAGCAGGGCGAGGGCGTGCTCGGCCCACTGGTGGGCGAGGCGTTCCAGTTCCTCGTGGTCGAGGCGCCTGGTGGGGGCGGTGCGCCGCAGGAGGGTCTGGGCGGCGGCGCGTACGTCGGCCATGGAGCGTAGGCACTGGTCGAGGCCCGGGTCTGGACGGTGGGCGAGGGAGTCGCCGAGGGCGGCCTCGAACAGGGCGGCCTCGGCGGTGCGCTGCGTCCAGTCGGCCAGTTCCCGGTCCCGCTCGGGGGTGGGGGCGGCGGGCGGACGTGGGGGGCTGGTGCGGGGCGCGGGAGGCGCGGGGCGGTCGCTGCGTACTGGGTGGGGATGGTGGTCGGGGTCGCCGAGGAGGACCGCGGCCCCTCCGGTGAGGCCGCGTTCGGCGGCGCGGCGGTTGGCGTCCATGGTGACGGCGCCGAGGTCGGCCCCGGTGTGGAGGAGGTCTGCGGCCGCGTGGGGGTCTTCGGTGGTGGTGTCGGCGTCGCCGCGCAGCAGCCCGAAGATGGCGGCCGGGTGTCCGTCGACGGCGTCCAGGGCGAGGTTCACGGTGGTGGGGTACTGCTCGTCGGGGCCGAGGGTGATGGCGTTGCAGATGTAGAGGCCCAGGACGGCGGCGTTCAGGTCGTGCGGGTGGTGGACGGTGAGGCCGCTGGAGGGGGCGGTCTTGCACCGGTCGGGGGTGCAGCCGCCGGGGACGAGGTGGCCGGTGCGGGTGCGTTCGGCGTCGCCGGGCAGGCCGCACAGGACGGCGGTGCCGAGGTGGGCGTGGGCGGCGGAGCCGTGCGCGTCGATCAGGAGGGTGCGCCAGGGGGAGCCGATCGTCTCGGCGGTGGTGAGCCGGGGCGCGCCGGGCCGGTGGAGGTGGCGGGAGCGGCCGGTGGTGCCGTCGATCAGCGCGGAAGTCCCGTCCGGGGTCGAGGGGGCGGCGAGGATCTTGGCGAGGAGGAACAGGGCTGCGGGCGTGTCGCGGCCGGTGAGCAGTCCGAGGCGGGTGCCGTGGCGGGTCCAGGTGTCGAGGGCGGGCAGCAGATGCGCGAGGGTCAGGTGGGCGGGGTCGGCGGTGAGCAGGACGCTGCCGCCGGCCGGGCCGGGGTCGGTGAGGGCCTGGGCGAGGGTCGGGTAGTGGTGGTGGGGGCGGCCGAGCGCGGTGGCGGCGAGCCGGCCCAGGCGCGGGTCGTCGCCGGTGGACACGACGCGGGCGCACGCCCGGGCCGGGCGCGGGAGCGGCCCGGCGGCGGGCCCGTAGCGGGTGAGGACGGCGGCGATCCGCGCGTCGCGCTCCCGCTCGCCGGTGGCCAGGAGGGGGATGGTCGCGTCGGTGAGCAGGGCCTGGGCGTGGTCGAGGCCGGTTGCCCAGGCGTAGCCGTCCGGCAGGCGCGCAGCGGCGTTCACCGTGCCCCCAGCCGGGTGCTCAGAGCGCGCAGGCGGTAGCGGACCGGTCCTCCCGCGAGCGGGAGGGTCGGGGCGCCTTCGTCGGCGGCGGCCATCCCCGCGGCGTGCTGCCCGCTGTCGGCCTGCTGCTGGTAGGGCCAGGCCCGGGCGGCGAGCGGCCGCCGGGTCACCACAGCCACGGCTGCCTCAACGGCCCTGCGGCGGCGCGCCGCAGCAGGGTGAGGGTGGCCTCAGCCGAGAACGCGGCTCGGACCCGGTCGTCGAGGTCGTCGGGCGATCCTGTGTCGTAGGCGACGTGCTTGGGCGAGAGCTCGGCGACCAGAGTGCCGCCGTCGAGGGTGAGCAGAACGCGGGAAACCAGCAGCGACTGCCGGGTGGGGACGCAGCGCAGCCGCAGCGACGTGGTGGTCGCGAGTTCGACGAGGTGGGCCAGCTGGCCGGTGTGTTCCTCGACGGCGCTCATCTCCGCGATGATCTGCGCGTCCATCAGCACGGTCGCGGTCGGCGGGCCCGGCCGGCCGATGCGTTCCAGGAACGCCTCAGCCCGGGCCGTGGCGACACGGCCGCGCCACTCCCGCTCGCACCACTCGCTCTTGCGCCTCGCCATCGGGGCGCCCCGGTCGAGCAGCGCACTGCGCACCAGCGCACACAGCTGGCACGGCGCCCCGGCCACGTCCGGGACGCGACCTCGTCCGGGAACCGGCGGCGCCGGGCGCCCGGCCTTCACCTCATGCTTGACCGAGCCCAACCGCACGTGCAGGTACTCACGCGTGCGATCGGTGAGCGCCGGCAAGTCCAGGACATGGGTAGCAGCGAGCAGCACGTCGGCCGCCTGCTCCTCGACGATCTGGTACCGGTGCGCCGACCCCGGGCCGGAGTCAACGAACCCACGCCCGGGCGCGTTTTCAATGATGCAGGAGAGCCACTCGTCGCACTCTCGGCGCCCGGCACCGTAGTAGCGCGCGATCGCGGGCCTGTAGCCCGCCTCCACGGCCTCACGCAGCGCGGTGCTGCGCCCGGACTCCAGGGCGTCTGGTCGCAAGGGCAGCTGAGAAGTGACGCCCGGTTCGACGGTGGCGTGGAGGTGGGCCAGGTGCAGGCCGAGAACCCGTTCCAGCGGACCGGGCGGTGCGGGGAGGGCGTCAGTGGTCATGGCAAGGGCCTTCCGGAGGGGCGAAGCGGAGTACGGGGTCCGAGCGTCCGTCGGCTTGTTGGGGTTCGGTGGAGGTCGTCATGTGGTTGCTGTTCCGGGGCTGGTGTCGTTCACGCACCGGCACGGGTGGGTCCGGTCGAGGAGGTCGGCGGCGTGCAGTCTCTCCACGGCCTGCCCTCTCGTGCGCCAGCCGTGGCGGGTGAGGATCCGCTGCAGCCCGGTGTCGACGGCGCGGGCGGTACGTCTGGTGCGTTGGCCGATCTCGCGGGAGGTCAGGCCGTCGGCCATCAGACGCAGGGCCGTCAGGTCCGCCTGCGACAGCGGCTTCGCCTGTGAGAGCCAGTGCCTGCCGAAGGGCAGGAGACCGCCTCGCAGGGCGATGTCGACCGCGTGCTCGGGATTGGCCGCGCCCAGTTCGGCGGCCGCGGCCGCGAGGTCGAGCGTGACCCGGTCCAGGGATTGGCGTGAGCGGCGGCAGATCGTTCGGGCCGTCAGTCCCTGGGCCGTCAACGCCAGGAGGTGCAGCGCGCCGCGGGAGATGTGGAGTCGGGCGCCACAGATCGGGCAGCCGGTACCGGAGACCTTCTGCGGTGGAACCGACGCGCGGTGCCCGGAGGAGGGCTGATCGCGGTCGTGGGAGTAGGGGTCGGCCAGGAACATCGACGGCCACCCTTGCCGCGCCGGCTGCTGGCGCGCGGGGCCGGCCAGGAACATCGACCCAGCGGCGCTCGGCTTCGCGGAGCCGCGTCGATCGGGGGCAGCGGTCACGGTGCGGGCTTGGGTTCCGGGAGCCGGCTGTCCAGGCTCCAGTTCCAGGGGAACGGCGGCAGCGGGTCGGCGACACTGCTGTGCCGCAGGTCGGCCTGGGACTGCCGGTCGGGTTCGGTGAGCGCGTACTCGGCGGCCGTCAGGTACCCGCGGAGCGCGAAGATCCTGGACATCACCTCGTAGGGGCGCCCGCCGTCGTATCGGGACGCGTCGATGCCGTACTCGGCCGTGAACTCGGCATGCTCCCTGGACGGGACGCCGAAGACATCGCGGCGCCAGGAGATCGCGGCGGCGTCCCACAGGCAGGGCCCGCCGACGGACAGCGTTTCCAGGTCGACCAGCGTGGGCGCGCCGGAAGGCGCCAGGATGCTGGTGGCCGGGCCGACGTCGCCGTGGAGAAGACCGCCGTGGTCGGGCCACTCGAGGGCCTGCCAGGCGGTGCGGGCAGTGGCGAGGAACCGGTGCAGGCGTGTGCGCTCCCTGGAGGGCAGCACAGCGGCGGGCAGTGCCTCGATGCGGTCGGCCACGCGCTTGAAGGGGTCGAAGACCGGCAGCTCGAAATCGGGGCTGTCGAGGCTGTGCAGTTTCCGTAGGAGGGCACCGAGTTGTCCGGGGGTCGTCGGGGTGTCTCCCAGGTCGTCGGCGAAGGTCACCTGGAGGGGCCCCAGCGGGCTGTCGCACTGGATCGGGTTGACGTAGATGCCGGCGGGCCGGGGCGTGGCGACGCCCTTGCTGCGCAGCCAGCGGGCGGCACGGCGCTGGCGCAGCGCGTCCCGGCGGCTGGTGGAGGGGCCGTGCACCTTGGCGACGGCTCCGGCGTGCGGGAGCCGGTACACGTGGTCGTGTCCCGGCTGGAGCGGCTCCGCGCCGGTCGGGTCGAGGCCCTGGGCCCGGGCCGCGCCGTAGACGATGCGTCGGCTTTCTTCCGGGGTCAAGGTCACCGCTTGTCCTGCGAGCGGTGGGCGGAGAACGGGTAACGGCACGGGCAGGGGTGGTGTGCCGGTAGCTGGTCCAGGGCGTGCAGCGAGTAGATCGCGTGCGGGGTGTTCGCGGCGCCGAGCAGGGCGCGGAGCCTGGCCATGTGGCCGGAGACGGACTTCTCTTTCAGGCCGAGCTGGTGCGCGACGGCGGCGTGGTCCATGCCGCGGGCGATGAGCGCGGCGGTGCGCAGGAGGCCCTCGGGGATGCCCTTGGGAGGCAGCCGCAGGCCCTTGGGCGGGACGAGGATCCGCAGACGGCAGGCGATGTCCACGGCGTCGTTGCAGCCCGAGGCGTTGAGCGTGCGTTGGATCGCGTCGACCTCCGCCGCTCCCCGGCTCTTGATCGTCGGGGGGAGGGCACTGTGGATCCCGCGGGCGTCGAGGTATTCGGTGATCTGGTGGGTGGATGCGCCCCAGGCCAGTTCGTGGAGGACGTCGCGCTGGATCGTGGTGACGGTCACGGTGGTGCCGCAGCCCGGGCAGGGAAGGCCGTGGACCGGCGCGTCCGGGGTGTGTGTGGTGGTCATGTCGGTGTCGGTGTCCCGGGGGTGTTCTGGCACGGGCAGGGGTGGGTGTGGTCGAGGAGGTGGGCGTCGTGGAGCAGGCGTACCGCCTGAGCACGGGATCTGAGCTGGTACCTGTCGAGGAAGCGGCTGATCGACATGCCGACCGCTCGGGTGGTGCGTCCCGCCCGCCGGCCGATCTCGGCGGGGCCCAGACCAGCGGCCGTGGCCCGCAGGGCGTGCAGCGTGCCCTCGGTGAGGCGGCGGCGCAGCACGAGCGGCTGAACACGGCGCGGCAGCAGCCCGGAGCGGATGGCGATGTCGACCGCGTGCGCGGGTCCGGTCGCACCGAGGTCGCGGATCATCCGGTTGAGGTCGGCGTCGACCTGCCGGGGAACGGTGCTCCACCGGTCGGCGATCTGGTGGATGTTCCAGCCGTGGGCGGTGAGGGAGAGCAGGTCGACGAACGCCGGGTCGGCCGTGATGCGGTGTCCGCAGGCGGGACAGCGGTTCCCGGCGACCAGTACCGGCAAGCACCGGGCGCCCCCGGGCACCCGGTAGGGGCCCGGTGACAGCGGCAGTTGGTACGGCGTGCGGGGTGACGACGCCGTGGCCGGGACGCGATGCGGTGTCGGGCCGCGGCGGGCGCCCACCGGCCCGGTGGGGCCGCGGGGCGGCGCGGTGGCCCGGTGATACGGGACCTTGCCGGTCATGCGTCGACTCCCAGACGTGCCAGGTCGCCGCGTACGCGGTGGGTGTCGTGGGCGCTGCCCGTGTACAGGGCCAGCGCGCGGTGGTGCAGGGCGATGGCGTCGTCGGTGTGGCCCTGGTCCTCGGCGAGCAGGCCTTTCCAGTTCAGGACGCGGGCCTGCCAGGGCAGGGAGTGGAGGGCCTCGAACTCGGTCAGGGCGGCGTCCAGGTCCGCGCCGGCGGCGGTGTCGCCGGTGA
Source organism: Kitasatospora sp. NPDC088779 (assembly GCF_040685395.1). NCBI lineage: Bacteria > Bacillati > Actinomycetota > Actinomycetes > Kitasatosporales > Streptomycetaceae > Kitasatospora > Kitasatospora sp. NPDC088779. The sequence goes on from NZ_JBFBHW010000064.1 coordinate 34,035, forward strand.
GGGCGCGCAGACGGCCCGTCCAGGCCAGGGCCCGGGCGGCGTTGAGAGGGTCGCCCTCGGTGAGGAGGATCCGGCGGGCCTCGTACAGGCAGGTGAGGGCAGCGGGGTGGTCGCCGAGGTCGGCGAGGACCTCGGCGACCTGGACGAGGGTCACGCCCGCGTCCCGGGTTCTGCCGAGCAGCATGCGCGCGCGGTAGGCCTGGTCGAGGTATCCGTAGGCACGCCGGGGCTGTCCGTCCTGGTGGTGGGCGGCGCCCAGGTCGTGCAGCGCGCGTGCCTCGTCGACGGCGTCGCGGTCTTCGGTGGCCTGTTCCAGGGCGTGCTCGCAGTCGCGGATCGCCTCGCGGGTGCGGCCGACGGCCCGCAGCGCGGTGGCGCGGGCGCCCAGGAGCTCGCGCAGCAGCATTCGGCCCGAGCCCCGGCGGGGCGCCGTCACGGCCAGGCGGTGGGCGGCCTCGACGGAGATGTCGCAGACCGCGATCCACTGCGGGTAGTCGCGTTGCAGCAACAGCCAGGGCCAGGCGGCGTAGCCGAGGAACGCGCTGTGGTAGTCGAGTCCGGCGTCGCGGGCGGTGTGCAGCGCGCCGAGCAGGTCGAGGTCGCGGCCGGCGAACCAGGCGTGGGCCGCGACCCGGGTGCCGATGCCCGCGCGGTGCGCGGGCAGGTACTGCAGCTCCGGGGTGATCAGGGGACGGTGCGGGGCGAGGATCCGGGACGCCACATGGGCCTCGGCGACGAGCCAGTCCAGGGCCCGTAGTTGGCAGGTGCGTGCGCTGTCGGGCCCGTCGACGAGGTGCGCGAGGCGGGCTGCGTGGCGGCGGCCGTCGGCGCTCTGGAAGGCGTAGCGCCGCTCGACCGCGCGGGAGTCGGAGTCGAGGGGGGTGACGAGGCGTCGTTCGACGAGAGTGTCGAAGGCGTGTCCGGCGGTGACCGGGTCGAGGCCGGCTGCTGCGGCGGCCATCGGGGCGTCGATGCGGGGGCCGGGCAGGGGGAGCGTGCCGAGGACCCTGTAGAGGCGGGCGGTGCGCGGGTCGGTGGCGGCGAGGGCGTCGTGGGCGTGGGTGAGGGCGTCGTCCACGGTGGTCTCCAGCACGGGGGTCGGCAGCGGGTCGCTGTGGGGTGTCGGGTCGGCGGCCAGCCGGGCCGGGGTGAGGGTGATCGCGGCGGGTACTGCGGCGCACGCGGTCACGAGCCCGTCGAGGGCCTGGTCCGGTAGCGGGCCGGTGATCGTGGTGAACGGGTTGCGGGCGGCGTCGGGCGGCAGCGCTCCGAGCCGGTGGTGGTGCCCGTCGGCGGCGGGGGCCCGCAGCGGGACTACCTGCGGTGCGGTGGCGGCGTCGTCGAGGAACATGTCGATCACGCCGATCCGTTGCCGCGGCGTAGGTGGGAGGCGATCCGGGCGGCTGCGTTCTGGGAGCCGGTGAGCCGGGCCAGTGGGTCGGGTGCCGGCGCGACGCGTGGGGTGAACAGCGCCGTGGCGGGGCTGGACAGCGGGGCGGGGCCGGTCAGGTGGCGGCCGGGGACGCGGCGGGGCAGGGCGGTACGGGCGGGCGGCCCGTCGGGGGCGGGGCGGGGGCTGGTCACCGGGGACCTCCCGGGGCGGAGGCGCAGGGTCCGGCGGCCATGGCCGCGCGCTGACGGTCCACCAGATCGGTGAGGAGGGTTTCGGCCCCGGCCCGTGCCGGGCCGGGCCCCCTGCGGACGAGCGGGCCCAGTGCTTCCGTGAGGTCGATCAGGTCGATCAACAGGCCGTATCCCGGCCAGTCGGCGAGGCCGTTGAGTGCGCTGGAGCGCTCGTAGGTCTGCAGGAACAGCTGGTGGTCGGCGGGGTGGAGGCGCCCGTGGTCGACTTCGCGCCGGATCACCGCGAGGTCCCACTGCCGGTGCCCGTCCAGGGGCCACCCCGCGGCGGCCAGGCGCACGTGCCCGGCCCGGTCACGGCGCAGGTTCGGCGCCTTGGAGTCACCGAGGATCGTGGTGCGCGGTGTCGGCCAGGTCAGACGGGCGTAGCGCTCGGACAGGTCGCCCAGGTGCTCGGCCACAAGAGCGCGCCGGTCCGGGTCCACGCGGGGGACCCTGGCGAGGAGGTACTCGAGATGCAGCAGCGGGGAGCTGGGGTGGAGCCCGTCCGCGGGGATGCTGTGGACGGCGGCGAGCAGGGTGCCCGCGGCGATGAGAGGCGCCGTCCAGTGGCCGGTGTCCTGCCACAAAGTGGCGCAGGAGTCCGCGCCGGTCGCGATCGGCGTGAAGTGCGCGGGGGCGACGACGGGGATGCCGCGTCGGGCGAGCCACTGCGTGCCGCGCAAGGCACGAGCGGCCGCCTCGACGGGCCTGTCCAGGTGGACGCGGGCGACGACCGCGCCGTCCAGACGCCAGGAGGGGTCCTCGCCCGGGAGCCGGCGGGCACGGGCCGCGTCCCGGCCGCTCCGGCGGCAGGCCTCGGCGAGCACCTGCGCGGCGGCGACTTCCGGGTTCCGGTACCTCATGTCCTCGTGGGAGGGCGTTCCGGCGGGGCTGGTGTCGGGGCCGTCGGCTTTCAGCTGCAGGTCCGCCGTGACCGCGTCGGCGGTGAGGCACTGCTCCGTGCTGCCTTTGATCAGCACGATGCTGGACCGGTTTTCGCTGCTGGACGCGATCCGGGCGCGCACCCAGGCCAGACCCTGCGACGCCGTCGGGAAACCCCGGGACTGCGGGCTCATGCCGCCCGCCAGCTCGCTGCCGATCACGGCGACTTCCACGCCGAGGTCGGTGGCCGTGCGCCGGATCTGCTGGATCGCGCCGCCTGGCCGGGTGCCGCGCAGTTCACCCAGCAGGGCGGCGGCCGGACGGTGCTGGGCCAGACCCCGGCGGTGCAGCACACGCAGGGCGGCCTCGGTCGCGGCCGCCCCCGTGCCGCAGCCGTCAGCGAACAGCAGCCGCGCGTCGCCGTATTCCCGGGTGGTCAGGCAGCCGCTGGGCAGACGGGCCCGGCCCAGGCGGGAGACGACGTCCTCGAAGCGCTGGCCCGCGGCGAGCGCGGTCGCGGCGGCCGCGAGCGCGGGTTCCACGTGCTCGGGGCTGTGCAGGGCCAGCTCCACCACACGGCTGACCGCCCCGTGGACGAGCGTGAACCGGGCGCGCCCGTCCGGAAGAACCATCAGGTCCTCGGCCCGCACCGCGGCGGGCACGTCCTCGTCAGCGGAGTAGGTGACGACGCGCTGGGGAGCCCACGCCTCGAGCGCGGGGTGCAGCTCATACCCGGCGGGCAGGACGGCGCACGCCGGCGCGAGGTCGAAGACCGCCTGCGGCGCCCGCAGTACGCCGTCGGGGCACTCGGCCGAGGCCGGCAGGACCGTCAGGACCTGCGGCCGCAGGACCCGTATCGCCCGGGCGGCGGCGTCGGACCCGGCGGCGCCGAGGTCGGCCACCACCTGCCGCACATCCGGGCCGCACGTCAGCAGGGCCCCGGTCACCGCGTTCGGGCCCGGGCGGGGCGGTATCTCGATCGCCGCCACGGCATCGGGCAGCAACTGCGCGAGGATCTGCGCGGCCGGCAGACTGTCCGGGCCGCCGTCGACCATGACGCGCCGGCCGAACGCGAGCGCGGCGTGTGCGGCGAGCGTCTCCAGGGCCGCCTCGACGTCGTCCACGACCACGGTCCGCACCCCGGGCACGGGCTGCGCGGCGATGACACCGACCGCGCGTCGGGCGGCGAGGGCACCGAAGGCGTGTCGGACGGCCCGGACGAGGTCCGTCGAGGTGGCACCGGGCACCAGCGGGGCGAAGACGCTGCCAGCTGTGACGGCGTCCGGGTCCCGGACCACGGCGGTGACGACGCGATCCGTCGAGCGGTCGGTGCGGGGGCCGTGCAGGGCCGCGCCGGTCAGGGCGGCGATCTGTGTCAGCGTCATGGGGCGCATGGCGGTGTCCTCGTGCTGGTGTCGGCGCCGGGCAGCGCCCGGGAATCGGCGGGGCCCGGCGCGACGGTGGCGCCGTTGCCCAGCAACGGGTTGTCGAAGTGGGGCAGGGCGGCGACCAGCGCGGCGACCCGGCGCACCGTGTCCAGCGTGTGGTCGGTGTCTGCCGGCCGGTCGGCGTCGACGAGTTGCAGCGCGCACTCGATCAGCGCGTCGGCGACGGCGTCCGTGCGCTTCAGGACCCGCTGGCGGTGGCGGGCCGCCCGCTCGCAGTGCTCCTCCACCAGCCACAGGCTCGGGTTGACCAGTACGGGGCCGCCCCAGTGCTCGTGGAGCTGGTCCCCGATGAAGGCCAGGAGCACGTCGCAGCTGTCCGTCTGCGGAAGCAGTTGCATCGCCGCCTCCAGCAGTCCCCTGGGCACACCGCCGTCGGCCGCCGCGCTCACATCAGCTCCTGTCCACGTGCTGGAGTGTCCTTGGCGGGGCCCGCTTGCCCCGCCGGGGACAGCGGGCCCCTGGCCGCCGCCGAATCGGCGACGGTGACGAACGCCCGCCCGGCCCCCGGCAAAGGACACCGGGCAGGTCGTCCGCGGCGGTGAGCTGTGACGCGGCCCGTCGCCGCGCTGCTCTTCCGCTCCCCGCCCCCATGACCGGGCGGGAGCTGAGGATCGGACGACGCTGTGGGCGCGCCGGCCACGTCAGGACCCCAGCGCGGCAACGCGCCGACCACCACGTGCTCCAGCAGCGGGACGCTTCCCCCGGGGCCGACGCTGCGCCGCAGCGCGAACTCGACCGCAGGGCGCCGCAGGCGGGCGCCGAGGACGGCGTGGCCCAGACGCGGCCAGGTCCACGCGATGCCCGGGGTAGTTCCCGGCCCGGTCGCGAACGGGAGGGCCAGCATCAGCGCACCTTCCAGGGCCAGGGGCGGGCGACCAAGCCGCGCAGGCAGGCGCTCTGGTGTGCCGCCAGTTGGCGGGTGCGGGAGTCGAGGTGGGCGCGGCGCACCGTGTGCATCACGTCCGTGAGTACGACGAGGTCGCGCACGAGCGGGTAGTGCTCCCAGCGGTCGATCGACCCGTACGGCAGGTTCCTGTCGGTGTGGGTGGCGTAGGCCTCGGCGTATCCGTCGTGGTCGTGAAGGTGGCCGGCGAGCATGTCCGTGCGCCAGCGGGCGGCGGCGAGGTCCCACTCGAGGTGCCCGCGCAGCAGCGGGCGGCGAAGCAGCAGCCGCGGGAGGGTCGTTCCGGCGCCGTGGCAGCGCGCGGCCCCCAGGTCGCCGAGGATCACGGTCGGCGGTGTCGGCCAGTCGATGCTCGTCCACTGCTCGCGCAGCCGGTCGGCGCGCAGCCGCAGGACGTCCCGGTCGGCGCGCAGCAGGGGCGCGTCCGCGAGGCCGTCCAGCAGGCCGTCGAACGGATCGTGGTCCCTCAGCTGTCCGGCATCCGGTTGGATCCGGTGCACCGCGGCGCTCGCCCACGCGCCGACGGACCGGCCGCTGTACCGGGGCCCGGGACGGTGCCAGACGGTGACGTCGCGGCCGCCGCCCCTCAGAGGGTGGCGGTACTCGGGGACGACGACGGGCACCTGGTGCTCCTCGAGGAGGTGGGCACTCCACAGCAGGGCCCGCGCCTCATCGGGGTCCGTGTGTACCACGGCGTACGCGCCGGAGCCGGGCAGCGACCAGAGGGGTCGCGGGCTCTCGTCGACCAGTTCGGCTCCGTCGCTCTGTTCACCGCTCGCGTCGCAGGCCTGGACCAGCGCCGAGTACGAGGCCGTGATGGCCTGATGGCGTGCCTGGCCGACGGTGGTCTTGAGGAGTCTGCTGGTGTGCGGTCCGACACTCACGGGGGGTCCTTGAACTGGGATCGAATCCGGCTGAGGCAAGTGGAGTCCGGGGCCGCCTGTCCCCATAGGCGGCCCCGGACGGGCCGGCCCCCGTGCCGGGTGGCACGTGGCCGGGCGGACGGACGCGGGCACTGGTCCCCAGCCGCGGCCGTCCGGTTCGGCCGGGCAGCAGACGGAAGGGGGGTGCCTCCTGCTGCCCGGCCTGCCCGCTCCCCGAGAGCGGGCTGTCACAAGGCGGGGTGCGGGACGGGCCGTTGCGGCCCTCGACACCCCGTCGCCACCGACCGTGCGGCCGGCGACACGCGACCGTGTTCACGGCCGTGAACTCCCGTTGCCGCCAGGTGGGAAACGGGAGCTCGGGGCCCGGTTCTCCCCACCGGCGACGGGGAGAACCGGGAAGCGGCGAACAGCGGCGTACCGGGCGGGGGAGGCCGGGCGCGCTGTCCTGCCGCTGCCCGCCCCGGGACACGGGGCGGGCGCCGTATCCGGCAGCCGGCGGCTACCGGAAGCGTGGCGAGCCGGTCAGGCGAAGCCGCTGCGGGTTTCGCCCCGGCGTCGTAGCGCCAGGCACCGGCCCACGGGCCCGGCGCGCGTGCGCTGTCTGCGCAGGTCGACGGTCGCCCAGAACCGGCAGCCGTTGGCCCGCTCCTCGATCCCGCCGGAGGTGGTACAGGCCGACAACGGCTCCGGGAGCGGGCGGTCGGCCGATCGGTGACGGGGGAACGCCACCGCGCCGGCCAGGGCCTCGACCGCGAGTTCCCGGCGGTTCAGGACGAGCCGCAGCCCGACCGAGAAGCGCGTGTGCGGGCTGCGTGCGGCGGCGCAGAACAGGTTGGCCACGACCGTGGCGACCCGCTCGCGCGTCGCCGGGTCGAGCTGCACTCCCCATTCCCGCAGGTAGACGCACACCTGGCGCACCGTCTGATCGGCGCTGCCCGTCGCGTTCGGGAACCATGTCACCTCACGCACGATCGATCCCCTCGGCCGGCCTGGGGGCCGTCTGGGTGGACGCCCCGCCGAAGTCGACGATCCACTGGTCGTCGGGACCCGCCGGGTGCTGGTGAGCCCTCAGGTCCGGCAGCAGGACCCCGGCACGGACCGGCGTGGGCAGCGCGGTCGCGTCCTGGGCCGGTGTCACCGTGTGGGTGGCCATCACGCGCCCTTCCTCAGCGGCGGCGGCCCGATCTGGTGGTGGGCTCCGGCGTACCTGCCGGCCGTCACGCAGTGGACGAGGACACGGTTGTCGTCAGCCCACATCTCCAGTTGCCGCAGCCCGGCGCGGTCGTGGACGACCGCGGTGATGTCGGACACGACGATGACGGACACCGTGCCCATCTCCGCCAACTTCAAGAGCCTGCCCCAGCTCTCACCGAGGCCCAGCCCGGTTCCGCCAGGCGGCGGCGCCGCGTCCCAGAACGCCTGGACCGGCTTCCACCCCCGGGCCTGGGCCGTCATCTGGCACGTCGTCAGCGGATAGTCCGGCCGGTCCCGACCTGCCGAGAGCGCGTAGAGCGCAGCCGGGAGGGAAACGGGGCCCGGCCCCTCCGGCTGCTGGCCGCAGGAACGAAGCCCAACAGATGCGTTCATGCCATTCCTTCGGGGGTCCCACCGCCGAGGGCGGGAAGCGTGGTGGAGCTGCGCGGGCCCGGGATCTGTGACGATGCGGGCTCCGCGACAGCAGATCCATTCCACCGGCCGACCGCAGCCCTGCGGAAGACAATCGAAGGACCGACAAGGGGCCATCGAAGGGCCATCGACGGACCAACCTGCGGAACCCCTGGGTGAATCCGGCCAGGAAGCTCCCATTCGGCCACATTGCCTAATAGCGTTGGGATGTGACGATGCGTAGGGAAACGGAATGAGCAGGCCGAAGCCAGAGGGGTACAACGAGCTCTTGTACGCGGCCCGGATGCGGAAGGGGTGGACGACCCAGGTCAAGGCGGCCAGCGAGGTCACCAAGGTCGGCAGGAAGATCTTCCGCAAGCCGAACTGGGAGGTCACGGCGCGCAGCTGGAAGCGCTGGGAGTCGCCCAACCCAGGCTTGCCGACTACGGATGCTTTGGAGGCGCTCACAGCGACCTTCAACGCCACGTATGAGGAACTCGGGTTCGTCGCGCCCCTCGATCTGCGTTCGGCTGGCGTGGAACTCGCGAGAGGGGTGATGATCCCGCCTGTGAACCGACGTGAAGTTCTTGCTGCTGGCACGGCTGCCGCCATCGGCGCGTTGCCCTGGCTGTCCTCACCTTCTGGCGGCCGCTCCCTGGATCCAATCCGGGTCGGCGATGAGGAGATCGACGATCTGCGCCGGAGTCTGAGCGAGCTCGATGCCCTGGACCAGCGCTTCGGCGGCGACCTGCTCTGGCGCGGCGCGCAGCACACCCTGTACTACATCACCGACCTCCTGGAACGAGGAGTTTTCACCGAGGGCGTCGGCGACGAGTTGCATGCGATCTCGGGCTCGCTGACCACCTCCATCGGCTGGTTCTGCTATGACGCCGGGCGCACCGGCGAGGCCGCAGCCCATTGGGAGAGGGCCCTCAACACCGCCCTGCTGTCCGACGACGACCCGCTCATCGTCCGCACACTGTCGGTGATGGCGCGGCAGGCTGTCGACCTCGGGCACCCTCGTGCCGCCGTCCGCTACGCGCAGCGCGCCGGGAAGTATGTCGGTGCTTGGGCGCCGGCCCGCGTACAGTCCCTTCTCGCCGTCCGCGAGGCGCAGGGGTATGCCGCCATGGGCGACACTACTAGCGTCAACGATGCGCTTCTGAGGGCCTGGCGGGCGTTCGAACGGGGCACCACCGACTACGACCCGCAGTGGGCGCAGTTCCTCAACGAAGCGGAGCTGGTTTGTCTGGAGGGGATGTGCCGCAACGACCTCGGTGATCACGAGCAGGCCGTCAACCTCCTCAGCCGGTCAGCACAGCTGCAGGATACGGCCCACGACCGAAACCGCGGCATGTGCCTGGTCCGTCTGTCCGGCGCAGCCCTGCACGCCGGCGACCTGGACCAGTCGATCGACGCCGCCGAACAATCCATCCGGATGATCGGCAGCGGTATGACCTCCCGCCGAAACAAGCAGGTGCTGCTCGGCATTGCTTCCGGGTTGAATCGCTACGACAACGACCCACGCGCCCGGCACACGATCGAACGCATCACCCAGTACGCCGCCTGACCAGTAAGGAAGTCCCCTCATGCCGATCTCCGAGCTCCACCTTGAACGCCACACGCCCAACGCCACCGTGAAAGTCCTCGACGACCTGGTCGACGTCTACGCCCACGTCTACAACGTCCCGCCCTATAACGACGACCCGTTCTTCACCCCGGCGATGTTTCGCGACCGCCTGCTCGCTGCTACCGAATTGCCGGGGTTCGAGTGCCTTACCGCACACACCGGCGGCGACGGCGCGATGATCGGTTTGGTGCACGGCGTTACCCTTCCCGCAGACCGTGCCTGGTGGGTCTCTCTCGGCGTACGTCGCCCCGCGCCAACCGTCGCCGACGCGCAAGCCGGCGACATCGGCTGGCTACGCGAGCTGATGGTCCTCCCCGAACATGCGAATCGCGGTGTGGGGCGGCGTCTGCACGATGAGTGGGTCGCCGGACGCGAACAACGGTGGACGGCACTCACCTGCATCCCCGACAACGAACCCGCGCACAGCGCTTACCTGAAGTGGGGCTACGAGATTATCGGCCAGATCAAGCACGCGGACGACAGTCCCGTATACGACGCGATGATCCTCAAGGCTTCACGAGCTGCTTAGACGATAGGACCCATGCGCTGGTGGCTGAACAGGTCTTCGGGTTCGTAGACCGCCATGAGCGCGCCGTCTACGACAAGATCACTCCACGGTGCCGCTACCTCGGGCCGGCAGCCGCTCTGGATCGGCAGTCACGAGGGCGTGTTTCGGTGGTCCTCACGCCAGAGGGGATGCCACCCGTGGTGGCGTCCCTCTGGCGGGGCGGTGGTGGTCATATTCCCGGCCGCGTCGATCCAGGCGTTCGGGGCCAGGAATGTGGGCGTCACCGTGTTGGGACGGGACGACCAGACGCGGGCGGTGTAGGGCGAGATCCCGAAGAGGTCGGCGAGATCGGCGAACGTGGTCCCGCCACAGGCGCACAGCGACGGTGACATCCCCTGGTTGCAGGTAGTTCCGGGTGCGTTCGAGACGGGCTACCTCGGAGAGTGCCCGCGAGGAGACACCGTCGATCGCGGGTCTCGAAGCCTGTGCCCGGTGTGGGGGGAGGCTGGTCCGGACGTCCGTCGGCCGTCTACGCGGCATGGACCTTTCGGTTCGTCATCACGCGGTCCATGGTGTCACGATCACGCGCGCTTTTCGAACGAGTTCACTTATCCGGGAGTTGTTCTGTGTCACCGAGTCGTCCCTGACGCGGTCGTTCTGACCTGCGACGAGGAATCTTGAGTGGCGAAGCGACCGTGACTCACGGGCGTCAGCGTTCGGAGGTGCGGAGAGGTCTCGCCAGTGGATCTTGCTGGATCGTGAGGATGCTTGGCGAGTATTGCCGCGGCGAGTTCGATGGTGTCGGGGTAGATCGCGGCGTGTGTGTAGGCATCGAGGTCGGTCGGGACGCCGCGTTGGTGATTGTGGGTCTGCAGTGCGAGGAGCCGGTATCTCCAGTGGTGCGGGACGGCGGCTGGGGAGGCCGGCCAGGGCGCGACGGCGGTGGCCGCGGTTTGGTGGGCGAGGGTGAGTTGCTGGGGTGTGAAGCGTCGTAGGAGGCGGTTCGCCCGGTGCTGGGCGGTGGTGATCTCGGGACATAGGGAGAGGCCGAGGTGGTGTTCTCCGAGATCGCTGAGCCAGATCCCGTGTTGTGTGCAGACCTTGTGGTGAATCGGGAGGTGGACGGGGACGGGCTCGCGGATACCGAGGCGGGCAGTGCACCGGTGGCAGGCGGTCGTGGCCCGGACGGGGCCTTCGTCGGCGCCGAAGGCGGGGAGCGCGTGAGCCAGGCCGGCGGGAGTTGTGCTGGTGAGGTGAGCGAGTTCGTGCAGGGCCTGGGTGGCTGCGGAGACGAGCATGTGGTGCTGGGCTCGGTCGTCGATGTTGTTGGTCTTCGTGGAGAACCAGGTGGGCAGTCTGGGCGGCCAAGACACTGCAGGGCGCGTTCGGGGCCGAGGCCGCGCTGACGGGCCGCCAGGGCGAGATGAACGCGGCGCTGGTCCGGGTGACCGCCCAGGCCGCTGCGATGCTGCCCACCAAGGCGGAGGCCGGACGGGCCTCCGCCGCGGGCGGGGTGCTGAAGATCCTGGACCACGCCCACTGGGCGGAGGGCTGGCCGCACCACCTCACCGGCCGCCGTCCCCGCCCCGTGGGCACGGACGAACTGGACGACATGGCCGAGGAGTTCTCCGACTGGTTCGCCGACTGGGCGGACGCTGCTCTGACCGAGGCCCGGCAGGCGCAGGGCGTGCTGGGCACCGCCGCGATCACCCGGCTGCTGACCAAGCAGGTCGGCGAGCTCGGCCGCTCGCTGGAGGGCCCCTTCCGCGCCCAGCCCTACCGGGAGCTCCGCCTGCCCGTCGTCCCGCCCGGCGCGAGCCGCTACGGCCGCCTGGACACCGTCATCCGCCAGCTCGGCGCGGCCGACATCGTCGTGGAGATCGACTCCGCGCCCAACGCCTCCTCCGCCGCCAAGTTCGCCTTCGCCCGCGACGCCGGCGCCGTCCCGATCTGGCTCCGCTTCGGCAAGGGCAACATCGACGCCCCGGACGGCGTGGCCGTCATCGACCTGCGCGCGGTCATCAGCGGCATCCAGGACACCGCCGCCGAGCCCGTTGAAGAAAGAGAAGGCGCGGACATCACCGAGCGCGTGCAGCGTGCGATCCCCGAACTGGATCACTGCACGTACTACGAACTCGACTACCGGGGCGAGATCCTGTGCGTCGCCGTCGACTTCAGCCTGCGCGGCGTGTGGGCGCTGCGAAATGGCGACATCCACGGAGTCAGCCCCGACGACGATCCCGAGTTGGCCGCTCTCCTGCTCCGCAACGGGATCCGGCTCTAGCCCGGCGCCGGACAGGCGGGCTGCTGATCGTGGGTCAGTGCCGGAGGGCTGCGTGGCGCATGTCCGCGAGCGCGGTGGCCAGGCGGGCGGAGCCGACGGTGGCCGCCAGGTCGTGGGCCTGGGCGGCGTGCTGGTCGGCTTCGGCGCGCTCGCCCCGGCGGTAGAGCACGGTGGCCAGGCGGGCGGTGGCCATGGCCCGTACCCGGGCCTGCGCCGTGTCGGCCTCGGCAGCCCGGCGCAGGTTGGCGACGACCTGGGGGTTGTCGCGGCCGGTGGCGGCGGACAGCAGGTAGAGGGCGAAGCCGCTGTCGCTGCCGACCTTGGCCTCGGTAATGCTCTGAGTCCAGGCCGGGCCGGCCGCGAGGTCGGTGACCTTGTCGTAGGCGTGCTCGGCGGCCACGAGGTGGCGGGCCGCCTGCCGCTCGTCGCCGCCCAGGGCGTGGGCTTGGGCGCGCACGGCGGCGAGCATCGCCCGCGCGGCGGCGGGCAGGCGCCCGTCCACCCGGCCAGCCAGTTCCAGAGCCCGCTCGGGGCGGCGCAGGTGGATCTCCTGACGGGCGGCGTTGGTTGCCAGATGGCACAGCAGACCCGCGTCGCCGTGCTCGTGGCCGGCGGTGAGGCCGAGCTGGAAGAGCGGGCGGGCCTCGTCGAACAGGCCGGCGTCGAAGGAGGACCAGGCGGTCAGGTTCGCCAGACGGGCGATCGTGCCGAGCAGTGCGGCGCGCACGGCCGGGCTGGTCGACGCCTCGGCGAGTGCCACCGCGGCCTGCAGCTCGCGCAGCGCGAAGTCGCGCACGGCCCGGCCGCCCGCGGCCCGGTCCCAGTGCTCCAGGACGCTGGTGCGAGAGGCGATGGCCCGGACGTTGCCGATGCGCAGGCGCGACAGGGGCGGCGCGGGCGGCAGCAGGGCGACCAGGGCTGCCTGGAGAACGTCTCGGCGGTTCGAGGAGCTCACCTCATCGGGGTGTTCGCGGTGGTGGACCTGCTTGGCGATCAAGCCCAGCTCGGCCGCCGTCCCCGCCCCCAGCACGACGCAGAGGGCCTGCCGGTAGTGCTCGTGCGGCCAGGTGATGAGGCCACGTTCTATGCGCGAGACGTAGCCGGCGTCAAACGACGATTCCCGTCTGGTGACCGCCTCGACCAGCGCGCGCACCCGCTCGGCGACCTGGCGCTGCGTCAGGCCCAGCGCGAGCCGCGCGCGCTTGAACAGCACGTTCGCCACGATGCCCCGCCCCAACCCTCGGTCCAGGCAGAGAACTCAGCGTACCGAGACGGCCACGGACTGCCTACCGATCTGCCCTGCCGCTGTCACCCGATCCGGTGGTCTTCTGGACATGCCCCACCCGCCACCAGGCACCGGCCGACAAGCAACAGCGGAACGGCCGCCTGGGCCGGGCCGGAGCCGTACAGTCCTGGCCATGACGACCGACACCACCACCGCGTCGTGGCGCGAGATCGAACGCACCACCGTGTTCAGCAAGTTCGGCCGGTCCGTGGACCGCGTCGAGTTCGAGCTGCCAGACGGCCGGAAGGAGGAGTTCTACCTCAAGAGCGAGCGCCCGGCCGGCGCGGTACTCGCCCTCACCACCGACCGGCAGGTCATCCTCGCCCGCCAGTACCGGCCCGGCCCGGACCAGGTGCTCTACGAGCTGCCCGGCGGTTTCCTGGAGCCCGGCGAGGAGGCGCTGGACGCCATCGCCCGGGAGTTGCTAGAGGAGACCGGCTACCAGGGCGAGGTCCACGCCGCCGGACCGTACTGGCTGGACGCGTACTCCAACGCCCTTCGCTTCGCCTTCTTCGCCACCGACTGCGTCAAGGTCGCCGAACCGACCCCCGAGCGCACCGAGTTCATCGACGTCGTGACCCTCGACCTGGCGGAGTTCCGCGCCCGCGTGCTCCGCCGCGGCGAGATGACCGACACCGCCGCCGCCTACCTCGCCCTGGATGCGCTGAACCTCCTGTGACCCCGGGGCGGGCAGGTGCGGCACCCCACGCTCACCCACCCGCCACCCGGGAGGACCCCCGTGACCGAACGGAGCACCACCGACACCACCGCCCCCTACTACACCAGCAAGCTCGTCTCCCTGCCCGCCCGCGCCGTCGCCCTGGTCCTGGCCGGCGGCAAGGGCAGCCGGCTGCGGGACGCGGCCGACGCCGAGCTGCACCGCACGCCGAAGGTTCTGGTTCCGATCGACACCGACACCGGCCGCACCCCGATGCTCGGCCACGCGCTCACCCAGCTCACCACCGCCGGGTTCCGCCGGATCGCCGTGCTCACCAGCACCGACCCCGCCACCGGCGCCGACGCCGTCGAGACGTACGCCCTCACCCACCCCTCGGCCCGGCAGGCGGAGCTGACGATCCACCGCGAACAGCACCCGCTCGGCACCGCCGGTGCCGCCTACGCCGCCCTGGACCACCTGCCCGACACCCCGGCCGCGGTGGTGCTGCCCGCCGACACCCTCTTCCCCACCGCCCTGCTGCCCTCCGCCGTCGCCGAGCACCGCTCCCGCCCGGCGGCGGTGACGTGGACCGTGACCACCGCGCCCGGCCGCTCGGCCCAGAACGCGGGCCGGCTCTTCCTCGACCCCGACGGCCAGCACGTCGTCCACGCCCTCGAAGGCGTGGACGCCACCCTGCCGGCCGGGAGCCGCAGCGGGCTGCGGCAGGCCACCAGCACCGGCGCCGTCATCCTCACCCCCGCCCCGTTCCGGGCCCTGTTCGAGGAGTACGCCCGGCGCCTGGCCAACCCCGGCGAGGCCGACCTGTACCGGCAGTTCATGCCCTGGGCGATCAGCCAGGGCCACCCGGTCGGCGCCTTCGACATCCGCACCGCGGCACCCGACCTCGGCACCCCGGACCGCCTGGCCGCCTTCGGCCGCACCGCCTGAGAAAGTGTTGGGTAATTGATCAACTTCGTGGCGTGATGCACTGGTGGTGATCGTCGCGGGCGAGGCATCCGCGACGATCACCGCCATGTGT
>NZ_JBFBHW010000065.1:0-46552 GCF_040685395.1 Kitasatospora sp. NPDC088779
ACAGGCGTTCCGGACACGGTCGGTAAACGAGCCCGCGACGCCCTGGTCACAGGCCCAGACGGACATCACGGGCGGCACTACCTGCGGTCGGTAAAATCCAGAATCAGCGCACGGACCCCATGGCCGTCGAGCGAGGCCGCGACCTGCTGGACGAGCTGGGGAAGGGTCAGGCCCTTCGTGTGGGCGCCGAAGAAGTCGAGGATCGCCTGGCAGGTGCTCTTCGGCGTCGCAGTGACCGGCGTCTGGACATAGACGACAGGTGCGTGAAGCGCTCGCGTTCCGGGCATCGCATACGGATTGATCTGGTCGCCCGCTTCCCGGAAGGTGACCTCGAACTCGGCGGCGATGTCGCAGACGGTCTCAGTCTTTCCCTGGTAACCGAGGCCGAAGACCATCACCCCGGGCCAGGTCGCGGACGTGAGCCGCATGGCGTTGCCCCGGATGCGCCGGTCGACGAGAGAGGCGACTCTCTTCGCCATCGGTGTCTCCTGCAGCGGCATGTTGACGTGCGTCGCCGTGCGGTGCAGGTTGTGGAGCGCCTTGTCGCGATCGCTCATCGCCTGCCACTGGTCCAGGGACAGTCGGGGCGCTGGGACGAAGGACCGGCGGGACCGGCAGTAGTACTGCCAGCCCTCGTAGGTGTCCCGACGGGGAGGCTTGCCGCCGAGGATCCCGGCGAGCGGGTGGGTCGGTGCGGCATCGGTCATGCGTGGTCCTCAAGCGGTGCGGGGGCGTCGTCGGGCGGAATGAGGAAGAGGTTGCGCCGGCGCAGGCTGTCGCCCAGCCGCGGCGGCGGGACCGGGCGACGGACCGACGACACCTCGCGTAGCCGGCGTCGTTCCGCATCGACCGCCTTCGCGATGCCAGCGGCCTCGACGGGCCAGGCGACCACTTCGGCCGCCGGGCCCTCTGACGTGGAGGGCTGGTCGGCTGCGGCTTGCGCGGCGTCGGCGGCCCGGCGCGAGCGGGCGGTCTTCTCCCGCTTGCCCATCTGGGAGGGCCACTGGCTGACCGGAATCGCCGAGCCGAGGATGTCCAGGAGCACTGGCAGCAGTTCCTCGTCCGAGCGCGGTTTCAGCCCGGCCCGGCGGACCTCGCCGAGCAGGGCGTGGACGTTGATGTCCGAGAACGCCGGGACCTCGCCCTCGGGAGGCAGGCCGGTCCAGCGCAGGACGTGCCAGCGTTCGGGATCGTCGGGGTCCTGGAAGAACACGGTGCGGCGGTCGCGGCGGTCGGAGCGGATGACCCACTTGCCCTTGTGCCGGCCTCCCCGTGACGACGGGCCGTGGAAGCGGTCCTCGTCCAGGACGTCGGCGTAGTAGAAGAGCCCGAGGATCTTCACCCCGCGGCCCGCGTGGATCTTCACGTGGTGGGGACGCAGGAGCTTGTAGTAGAGCTCCGGGCCCGGGATCTCCAGGTCCAGGCCGCCCTGCCGTGTTGATGCCGCGAACAGCGAGTTCGGGCTGTGGGGGCCGTCCGGTGCCCAGGCCGGCGCGTACTCGCCCAACTCGCGGTTCTGCCAGACCTTCACCACCCAGGTGGCGACCGCGTGTTCGACCTGGGCCAGCGTCAGCACCGCGTCCGCCTCGGGGTCGGCGCCCCGGTCGGCGACATCGGTGCCGGTGAAGCCCAGCAGGTGCTCCAGCAGCAGCGTCTTGATCGAGGAGAACGCCCGCTCGACAGCGAACTTGTCGTGGGCCCGAAGCGTCCTCGCCGGAAGGATCGTGCAGCCCAACGCCCGCTCGGCGGCGACGATCTGGTGGCTCTTGTAGGGGCCGCCGTGGTCGGTGGTGACCGTCTCCGGCGCGAAGAACGGCAGCGCGGCGACCCTGTGCCCGGCGAACTGGGCGACCAGCGTGGCCGGAGCGCCGGGGTAGGGCCACTCCATGTCCTCGCCCCAGCCCTCGCGCATCGGCAGCGGCATCACCACGTCCCGCAGCAGCATCGCGATGTCCACCGAGGTGTCCGACACCAGCGTGAGCCGGAACGCCACGATCGAATGCGTGTAGAGGTCCAGCGCCAGCGACATCACCGCCGACACCGGCTCCCCGAACACCTGCTCGCGGACCTTCACCGGCAACGGCGTCGAGTCCAGCGCGACCACCTGCCCCGGCCGGTGGACCACCACCCGCCGCCCCGCCTGCGCGACCTCGGCCGTGCGGACGTAGCGCTGACGTGACCCGTCCGGGCCGAACCACTCCCGCCAGACCGCCGCCAGCGTCTTGCAGCACGGAACATCCTCGGCGGGAAAGTCCGGGAACACCTCCCGGACGTACTGGTGCAGCAGCCGGTGCCGGGCGGCCATCGTCATCCGCGAGCGCCGCAGGGACTCCTCCCGGACGGCGTAGATCCCTTCACGGATCTCCGGGGTGATGCTCGGCCGGCCTCCGCCCGCGCGGAGCCAGCGGCCGTCCGCGCAGGCCAGCACCAGATCCTCGCCCTCGCTGCTGGCCAGACGCTTCAGCGTCCGCTCACTCATGAAGCGCAGCCCCAGCGCCTCCGCCTCGACGGCCGGCATCGCCCGCAGCTCGGCGGCCTTGGCCCGGCGGCGCTCGCCAAGGGTGGTCGTCACCGGGTCGAACCCCGGTCTCGGCTCGCCCGGCAGGGCCCGCTCCGGGCGCCCGGCCCGAAAGCCGCTCTGGGTCTCCAACACGTGCTCGGCCCGGATCCGAGCCCGCCGCACCTGGTCGGGGGTCAGGTCGGACAGAACCACTCCCCGCCGGTCGCCGCCCGCTGGGGCCAGACGGCCGGGAGCGGCCAGTGCACGGATGCCGGGGTGGTTCGCCAGCCAGCGCAACGACCGCCGGCTCCGCTCTCCGCCGGCATCGGCCAGGACCACCCGGCCCAGGTGCGGTTCCAGTTCCTCAACCGTGTAACGGACGCCGCTGAGCTCCAGTCGGACCCCGGGTGCCAGGACCAGGACGCCGCGGCTCACGACCGTCGCCCCATCGCAGCGGGGCCGGGCTGCTGCCCGGCGGGCCAGACCGGGGACCGGTCGCCGAGCGGCTCACTCAGATCGATACTGAGCCGGCGGTGCCAGAGCAGATGGATCGCCTCCGTTCGAGCGAGCTCGGGCCACTGCGTGGCCTCCACCAGTTCCCCGAACCGCAACGGTCCGTCAGCCACGGCGGCCAGGAGCTGCCCCTGCAGACCGAGCGGGTCTGTGCGTGTCCGGCGCCGGGCCGACAACGCGTCCAGCACCGACTGGACGTGCGGACGCCAGCCGCCGACCACGGTGTAGTGCCAGCCCGCCGCCGTCGCGACCTCCCGTGCTGCGGCGAACTTCAGCGCGTCCTCGTCGCGGACCAGCGCGGCCGGGCGCACGTCGAACAGCCAGTTGCCGTCAGGCATCAGCGCCAGGAAGTCCGGGATGTGCGCCGAGCGGCCGCCGGTGTGCTCGAAGTCCAGGCGGAACGCCTGCGGCAGCACCTCCCGGGCCCGCACGAAGTCCAGCGCCCGCAGCAGGTCCCGCTCCTCCAGCGACTCGAACCCGTGCTGCCGGCCGGTGGAGACCATGAACTCCAAACCCGGCCGGTGCCGCTGCCTCGCCCGCCAGGTGAACCGGCGAACCGGCCGCGAGTCCAGGACCGGTACCGAGCCCAGGTCCCGCACCGGCCAGACGACCTGGCCGCCGCCGACGGTCCAGGTCGTCGACCACCGGCGCGGCCAGGAACCGTCCAGCACCAGGTCCCGGCGGAAGACGGTGTCACCCGTGAACGGTGTGATCAGCGCTGCCAGGTCACACACATCCGAACGAATCACCGGATCGGTTCGTGTACTCACCCGAGAACCACACCACCCAATGCCACCGCCCACGAGCGAAATCCCCGAAAGAGGACACCCCCCGGGCGGCAATCACCCGCGAGAGTGGCGCAACCCGGCCCGCAGACACGGCCGGCTCCGGAGAACGCCGACACCGAGCCCGGCGGGATCCCGGAAAGAGCGCCAGGGGGCCACGCAGGACCGGGCGGTGGAGTTCGGCGGCGCCGGCGCCGCCGCCCGCCGGCACTACACCGCGTTCTCCAGAACTGCCCCCAGGAGCGCGACCTGCGCGTCGCCCGGAAGGGTCTCCAGAACCTGAAGCGGCGTTTCCTCGGCCCCCTTCTTCCTCTCGGTCACCACGGTCCTCACCCTCACCCCGGCCTTCGCGGACAGGGACCCGGTCGCACGCCCGATCAACTCCGTGCCGTCGAGCCGGTACCGAGGACTGTCCGCCGCGCTCTTGCCCTCCAGGTCAAAGCCGTAGTAGGCCTTCGTCTCGTCGGTTCCCAGGTCCAGATAGGAGATGAAGACGCCGATCTCGTACTCCTTGCCATCATCAAAGTGCAGGTAGAGGTGGGCACGCCCCTCGAAGCCGACCGTGAGCTCCCCTTCGTCCACGAAGACCACCGCCGTGACCCCCGTGTGCGGGGGAACCCTGACCGGAGTGTCGACCCCCCAGGTCTCGGTGACACTCTTCTCCTCGGAACTCGTACTGCTCTGCCCCTCCTTGAAGCCGATCTTCCCTCCCATACTCCCGAAGCCCTCCAGCTTGACCTCCATCGAGATCTCCTGGTCCGCCTCGAACGTCTTCGTCTTGCTCACCGTCACCGACCGGGTGACATCCTTCGAGATCTTGAGGGTCTGCGACTGCTCCACGGACGTGTCGTTCGTGTAGTCAATCGAGTAGATCTGCTGGCTGTCCGGCAGGGGTTTGATCGAAGGGGAGGACAGCGTCGCGTCGCCGAGCACCTCCGCACGCGTGTGTGCCAACGCAGCCCGAACCGCCGCCGGGATGTCTTTGATGAAGGGGGTGCCCTTCGTGAGGGCATCCGTGAAGATGCGCTCCAGGTAGTTCGTCATCGTTGTCTCCTGAACTCATGGACTGCGTCGCTTGCCCGGGCTGCGGCCGTCGATCCACATCCGCCCCGCGGGTAGCGGGCGGCTGCGACGTCGAACACCTCGCGCACGAACGCGTCGCGACCCTGATGGGTGGCGACCATGGTCATTCGTACCGAAACCACGGGCCGCCATGCGGTGCGATCGACGCCGACGACCAGCCAAACCGCCCCTTCGAGTGGAACCGCGCTCCAGGGGATGACGAGAGCAAGGGCGAGCACGCCCGCGCACCCGCAGCATGCCCTTGAGGATGATGTGGGGGCGTTCTACCGACACAAACCCGCCCGCCCGCGAGGCTCGGAGACCACCCACTCAGCCTCCGTCCAGCGAGGCATCACACCCTCGCGGTCACAACCGGCGCCGCCGCACGTCCCTCCGGCCCACGGCGAGCCCGGGGAAGAGGAAGTCGCAGCTGCCGCCGACCTGTTCGATCGATGCGGGGGGCGTGAGTGGACCATCGCCCAGAACCTCGAGCACCCAGTAGAGCCGTCTCCAGCACGAAGTCCCCCCGCGCCCGGCTGCCACGGCGACTTTCCAATGCCGACTGTCAAGCGGCTCCGGCGAGGGCTGGAGTGACGCGGCACTTCGCGGCGTGCCAGTCGGGTTCCCGGTCCACCGCTGAGGATAATCCTGCGTGATCATCTTCTATACGCAAGGAGTGACTATGCGTCGTCTGTGCACCACCCTCGGCACCCTGGCCGCAGGCGCCCTGCTGGCGGTGGGCCTTACCGGATCGGCCTATGCCGCGACCGGCACCTTCGACTTCACCACCTCCGAAGGGACGGAAGAGGCCATCCAGAACCCGCAGGACAACATCTGCTACGGCGTCGACATCAGCGGACGGACAGTCAACGGGACCAATCGCGACGCCATCGTCTTCTCGGGCGAGCGGTGCAGGGGCTCCCACGTCGTCCTGACCCCGGGCCAGGAGGACTCGCAGCTGCGCGGGCAGAGCGTGAGGTTCATCCGCTGACACATTGACAGCGAGAGCCGCCGCACCGCGCACAAGCGGGCCCAGTCGCCTGTCGGCAACCGGTGCGGCGGCCGGCGGGCCACCACGTCAAGCTGCTCGGGCGGGGGCCGGGGCGGTCTGGAAGGGTGCGTCATCGCGGATCATGGCCCATATGACGTTGACGCGTCGGCGAGCGAGGGCAATGACGGCCTGCTCGTGCCCTTTGCCCTCCTTCCTCTTCCGGTCGTAGTACGCCTTCGAGACCGGGCACCAGAACACGCTGACCTGAGCGGACAGGAAGAGGGCGCGTTGGAGGCCGCGGTGGTATCGGCGGGGCCTGCGCAGGTTGCCGCTGACTTTCCCGGAGTCCCAGGGGACCGGGGCCAGGCCGGCGAACCCGGCCACGCGGTCCGGGCCGGCGAGGCGGTCAGATCCCCGCCGGTCGCGGCGATGAACTCGGCACCGAGGGTGGGGCCCATGCCAGGCAGGGTGAGGATCACCTCGGCGTCCCGGTGCTGGCGGAAGCGGGCTTCGATCCGGGTGTCGAGTTCGGCCACTTCGTCGCTGTGCGCGACCACTGAACGGGCGAGGCGGGCGATGAGTTCGGCGCCCAGTTCCTCGCCGCGCAGGGCGGTCATCTGGGCCTGGGCGGCTTCTACGGCTCGGGCCGCGAGCGGGCCGGCGGAGTGGACCTTGCGGTTGCGGAGCCAGGTCTCCAGCCGTCGGACGCCCATGCGGCGGATCGCGGCCGGGGTCTGGTAGGCGGTCAGTAGGAGGACGGGGCCCTTCTTCGTTAGGTCGAGGGCCCGTTCCAGGGCGGGGAAGAACTCCAGGAGCTGGGCCCGGAGACGGTTGATCTGGCGGGTCCGGTCGTGGACCACGTCCAGGCGCCGGGCGGTCAGGAGGCGCAGGTCGAGGGCGATGTCGTCGCCGGGGCGGAGCATGCTCACGTCGCGGCGGACGCGGGCCTGGTCGGCGATGATGAAGGCGTCGCGGGCGTCGGTCTTGCCTTCGCCCCGGTAGGTGGTGGACGCCTGGTGGATGGTCCGGCCGGTGAGGTAGGCGACGGGTTGTCCGTGGTTGAGGAGGAGGCCGGTCGCCAGGGCGGCGATGCCGGTGTTGATGTCCACGGCCCACAGCACGTCGCCGGATATCTCCAGGACATCGGCGATGAGCTGGAGCAGCTCGGTCTCGTCGTTCAGGACGCGGCGGGACAGCAGCCGCTTGCCGCCGCCGTTGATCACTACCGCGTGGTGGTGCTTCTTGCCGATGTCCAGTCCGGCCCAGATTTCGGGCACGATTCCCTCCGCCAGTTCGTCGTCACGTTCGGTCCCGCAGACGGCCTCGCCGACGTTGTCTTACGGAGCGATCGAGTCGCGATTCCCAATTGGTGGTCGAGCCGTCGCGGGGCTCCGGGCGGCCAAGTTGCCTAAGCCATGCCGACCGCAACGGGCAACGAGCCATACCCAGAGCCCCTGGGCTCCGCCGATCTTACGAATGACCAGTTCGAACCCACGAAGAAGGTAAGACGGGCAACGGCGCCCTTGGCCTTCACCGGCGCCCGGCGGCCAGCTAGGTCGAGGGCCTCGGAGTGCAGGCGAGCTGCCCAGAATCCACCGTCGCCGAGGGCTACCGATGCCGTACCGACGCGACAGTTAGCGTGCTTCGTCACAGTCACCCGCTGTAGCCAAGCGGACTGTTAGGCCAACTATCGATTCCATGGGCCAACTACAGATTCCGGCCTCACGCTGCACCGACACGATCGGGGCAGAGCAGACCGAAAGGCGCTTGAAATCGAAAAGTCCGCCTTCGACCCGGGCTCGCCGGGAACCGCCTGGCTTGATCGGACGACTCGAACAGCGGCAGGATCTCCAACCCGGGCACCGTTCCCAACGAAGCATCAACTCCTGTGTAAAACATAGTCATTGACGCTGTCATGCGACGTGACGGCGCCGGGTCGCGCCGCGCTCACCTTCCAGGACGAGGAGCTCTACGAATGATCGACTTCGAGGTGCTGACGGCTTCCGCCCGCCGCGAGGGAATCGAACGCTTCGGGGTCGGCGTCGTGGTCCGCGACCGCTCGGGCCGGGTCCTGCTGATCCGGCGGGCAGCCCACGACGACCTGCCCGGTCTCTGGGAGTACCCGGGCGGCGGCCGGGAGGGCGACGACGACATCGAGGCCAGCGCGGCGCGCGAACTCGCCGAGGAGACCGGCCTCACGGGCCTGCAGCTGGAGTACGCGCGCACTCTGGACTACACCAACCACAACGGCCGCCTCGTCAGGCAGTTCGTGTTCACTGCCGTCGTCGCGGACGGCACGGTCGTGGTCCTGTCCGACGACCACGACGGCCAGCAGTGGGCCCGGCCCGAGGCCCTGCCGCGCACCGGCGACGGGCAGCGCCAGGTCATCACCTGGCTGGCCGAGCACCTCGCCGCCCCCGGCTGGCGGCCCGTCGGCGGCCACCTCACCACCATCGCCCGACCCGCCACCTACGGCTCCTTCCTCGTCACCGACCCCGCCGGCCGGATCCTCGGGATGCGCTCGGCCACCGACCCGGCCGTCTGGGACTTCCCCGGAGGGATGGTCGAGCACGGCGAGTCCCCGTTCGACGCCGCGGTGCGCGAGGCCCGCGAGGAACTGGGCCTGGACCTGGCCGCAGAGAACCCGCAGCTGCTCCGCCGCCGCCTGGTCGCCGTGATCCACACCCAGGCCGACGCCGGCTACCCGGTGCCGGTGGTGGGCCACGTCTTCGACGGCGGCACTCTGACCACCGAGCAGCAGGCCCGGATCCGGCTCGATCCGGCCGAGCACACCGAGTTCCGGTTCGAGACGGCCCACGACTGGCGCCACCACATGGAACTGGACCACTACCAGCGACTGCGGCAGGTCCTGCGCGCCCACCGGTGCGGACGCACGCTCTACCTGGAGCGCCCCGCCCCGCACAGCGACGACTTCGAGGGCGTCCTGGCCCTGGTCACCGATCCGAACGGCCGGCTGCTGATGCACCTGCGCGACACCGGCCCCGGCCCCTGGCCCGGCTACTGGACCCCGCCCGGAGGCTGGCGCGAGGGCGACGAGAGCGCCGAGGAGGCCGCGGTGCGCGAGGTTCGCGAGGAGGCCGGGATCGAGATCACCGGGCTGCGCGCCCTCCCCGACCCACACTCCGACCACGGCCTCCCGCTCACCCGCGTCCTGCACGCCAGCTGGAACGGCCCCGAGAAGGACCTCCAGCTCGGCA
Organism: Kitasatospora sp. NPDC088779; assembly: GCF_040685395.1. Classification (NCBI taxonomy): domain Bacteria; kingdom Bacillati; phylum Actinomycetota; class Actinomycetes; order Kitasatosporales; family Streptomycetaceae; genus Kitasatospora; species Kitasatospora sp. NPDC088779. The sequence continues at coordinate 9,070 of NZ_JBFBHW010000065.1, forward strand.
ACGAGGGCCAGGCCGTCCGCATGGTCCCCCTGGCCGAAGTCCTAGGCCTCCACGTCCCGCCCTACCTGCAGCACTACCTCCCGCTGCTCACCAGCAGCCGGCCCGAAGGAGCCCACCCGTGAACGCCGCACCGACCGTCACCCGCCAGCCGGCCGTTCCCCAGCCGTGGAAGCGCCACGGCAGCACCACCTTGCTGGACACCGGCTCCTACCTGATCCACCGCGACACGGTGACCCAGCCCGACGGCACCGAAGCGGCCTTCGAGTTCCACCAGGCCCGGGTCGACGGGGCGGTGACGGTCGCGATGGACGAGCAGGGCCGGATCGCCATGGTCCGCTACCGCTCCTACGTCCACGGCGAGGTCCTCACCCCGCCCGGCGGGAAGCTGGACCCGGGCGAGGAGCCGCTGCAGGGAGCCCGCCGCGAGCTCAAGGAGGAGTCCGGCATCACGGCCGGCGAGTGGAGCCCGCTCGGCCGGATCGCGCTGATGACCAAGTCCACTGCCTATCTGCACATGTTCCTCGCCCGGGATCTGACGGTCGGTGAGCAGGAGCTGACCAGCACCGAGACGGGCATGACCGTGGAGTGGTGGCCGCTCGAGGAGGCGGTGGCCGCGGCGATGGATGGCCGGCTCCTGCTGTCCGGGGCCGTGGTGTCGGTTCTGATGGCCGCCCAGGCCATGGGTGCAGCGGGGCGCGCGTGAGCGCCCAACCGGCGGACCCTCCGCCTCACTCGACCGGCCCGAACCGAACCGGAGCCAAGGACTTGTCCCTCTTCCCCGGTGGGGCCAGCGCCTACCGCGCCTTCCGGCCCGGCCTGCCCGAGGACGCCGCCACACTCCTGACCGACACCGTCTGCGGCACGCCCCACCCGATGCTGCTCGACCTGGGCACCGGCACCGGGCAGGTCCCCGCCGCCGTCCACGGGGCCTTCACGCGGATCGACATCGTCGAGCCCGACCAGGGGATGATCGATGAGGCGATCGCGGTGCTGCGGGCGCTGGCGGAGTTCAGCCCCGAGAGCACCTTCGACGAGCTCGTACGCACCGAGGCGATCATCGCCACCCGGCCCAGCTAACCGACGGATCCCAGCATGCAGAAGCGAAGCCCAGCGCTGCTACTTTCCGGCCGCCGTCGGCCAGACGGCCAGAGCCCAAGGAGACAGCAGTGACCATCCACATAGAGCCGTCGGCATTCGGCCCAGTCAAGGCCGTCGCCGCCGAACACGTCGTTGCCCACTGGCTCAGCGAGAAGGGCGGCGAGCCCACCCTCTACGGCGGACGGCGCAAGGGCCACGACATCGTCGACGGCGGCTGGCTCATCGATGCCAAGCTCCTGGTGCCAGCGTCAGCGAGCGAGATCTCCCGAATCCCCGGCTGCACCCATAAGCTCCGTCGAGACCTGTGGAAGCCGTTCGATCCGGACCGCACCACACACATCATGCTCGTGGAGTTCCCGCTGGACTGGACTGCGGAGAGCACCACGTCCTTCGCCCAAACAACGATCACCATCCGGCACGAGGACGTCCACCTCTACCTCGTCGAAGTCGCCGAGTTCAACGAGATCCTGCTCGAAGGGCGCGAGGAAGCCGAGGCCGAGAAGTGGGCCTTCATCCACCTCGACGACGTCTGGCTCAAGGAGCACCGCGTCCTGTGACTACCTCGTCCGGGAGGGCAATTGCCAGCCCTCCCGGACCACACAGCGGAGGCACGGTTGTTAGTTCAGAGAAACTGGATGGATCAGGAAGAGGCTCTGCGGCTGCTCGACGGGTCACCGCACCGGACGCTGCCGTCGCGGTCATGGGCGAGGGCAGCCTGTGGACCGCCCGCGACCTGTATGGACTGACCATACGATGACCGCATGACGCTCTACTTCGATGCGGCGGCAGTCCTGTTCGAGGCCTACCCCTGCTACACGGGCCGGTGGGAGGACCTCTTCTGGCTTAACGTGCCGGGGCCGGTGTACGGCGGCGAGACGGACAGCTGCGGGACCGGGCGGCTCCATGCGCCCCGTCATGTCCTTTACGGTGACGACTGCTTCGGCGAGTACGTCTACCGCCAGCCGCGAACGGCAGACGAGGTCAAGGACGTGCTCCTCGCCATCGAAGAGGAGCCGTGGGGTGGCTACAACTGTGACGGCGACCAGCGGTGGACCCCGCAACTGGTCCGGGAGTGGTGGCGCGACCGCGGGCGAGTCCTCGAGTACCTGAGGGGCCAGTCGCAAGCGTGGGAACGCATCGACGCATGGATGCCCAGACAGCGCACCGTGGAGGGTGTCCGCGACTTCGCGGCCTACATTGGAGGCGGCACGAACTCCGGGAGCCTGGAGAACGACCTCCGGGTCTACCTCTACTGGCTGGAGGAGCATCGCTCTCCCGCACCGGGCGACGTACTGCCCGATCTGGCTCTGGCACGGGCTCCGCGCCTTCCGCTGTGATCTTCATGATCCGGTGCGGGCTGGCCCAGCCTGTACCAGATACAGTCCGGTTGGGCCGCACCGATCTCAATGCGGTTCTCGGACAAGAAGGTGTCCCGGTCGATGGCGGCCCGCTGGGGTCCGGTGGGTGAGGGGCCGCGTCGGAGGCCGGCGAGTGCGAGGGGCGTGATGGCGCGCACCGCCCACGCGATCAGGGGGTGACATCGCAGGACTGGACCCAGCTGGCGAGCGGGTGATCGCCCGGTGCCGGTGGAGGACTTCGAGATCGGCTACCCCGATCACCCGCCACCCCAGCGATGCCTCGATGGGGTCGGACCTGCCGATGCGGCCGCGCTCGACCCGGTCGGTCTCCACCACTGTCTGGCCGGTCCGGCGGGCGGCACGGGTGAAGCCGGAGCCATAGGAGGAGGTTCCCTCCACCCCGATGGCGGTCACGGTGCCGTGGGCGGTCAGGAACGCGACCACGGCGGTGTAGCCGGCGGCGGTGGTGGGGACCTCGGCGTCGGCGACGTGGCCGCCACGGTCGGTGATCACCGCAAGGTGGATGGTGTCAGCGTGGGAGTCCACCCCGCCGAACATCGTCTGACCCATGGCGCCCCGGCCGGCGGGCAGCCCAGCAGGGCGTCAGTCTGCAGATCCACGACTACCGGAGACCCAGTGACGGCTATCAGTGTCGGTGGCGGCCTGTGGGGTGCGCAGCGGCCCCGAGAAGGTCACCGTGGGCTCCGGGCTGGTGCGGTCCCGGGCCCGCTCGGGGGTTCGGGACCGGGCCGCCCCTCTACGGTGCCGGTATCGGTCCCGGGTGGCGCGCGGGGTTACTCCGTGACGGCATCGGCCGCCGGGGTGGTGTGTACGGCGGCTGCGGCCACTGGTGAGGAGCGGGGCTGCTGTGGGAGGCGGCGGCGCGACGGTGGGGAAGGTAGCTACGGGAGTGCAGGGCGGGGCTGGTCGGTGCTGGGGACGTGGTGGCCGTGGAGGAGGCGGGAGAGGCCTGCTGGGCTGATGCCGATGGCCGGGGCGATGGTGCGTTGCTGGATGCCGTCCTGGAGGAGTGCGCGGACGAGGTCGAGGAGTTGGTGGCCGGTGAGGTCGCGCAGTTTCTGGGTTTCGTCCGGGGTGAGGGGGCGTTGTTCGGTGGCGGCTTTGAGTGCGCGGGCTGTGGCGTTGGCCGATCGCTCGGCGTGCTGGCATTCCTTGGAGCGGCAGGTCTTGAGGTTGTAGCCGCCGGGCAGGGGGCACCATTGGGCGCCGCAGTGCGGGCAGGTACGGACCTTCGCCTGACGGGCGGTGCGGCCGTTGGCTCGGGATTGCTGTGCGCGTCCGAGGCGGACCTGGGCAGAGAAGTTGGAGAGGTCGCGTGCAGCGGCTGCGGCGGCGGGATCTCTGGCGGCTTCGAAGCGGTTCCATGCGGGCGTGCCGATGCGGGAGCGAGAGAGCTCGGACCGGGTATCGCGCAGGTCGGCCGAGATGAGGGCCAGTCCTCGGGCGAGGCCGTGTGCTTCGCGGTACTGGGCCGCGGACATGCCGTGGGCCCGGTTGACGTGGAAGGCGAGTCCCTTCAGCCGGCGGCCGCACTCGTGGCACAGGACGGTGGAGCCGTCGTCGTCGAAGATGCCGTACTGGCCGTGGCCGTCTATTTGGCCGATGCGGGCGACCTGCGGGTCGACGAGGGGTTTACCGGCAGCTTTGCGTCTGTAGCAGCGCAGGCAGAGCCCGGTGACCACAGCACGGCGCTGTCCGCAGCCGTCGCAGATCCGCTTCCCGGTCATGGTGAGAACCCTAGAGCACGGCTACGACACCCATGGTGACTTTCGATAACAGCCCTACCGTCACCAACCACTCCGGCGAGCCTTCCGAACCGCCGTTTCCACGTGTACGCGAGGGGCCCGCGCCCCGCCGGCAGAGTGGGTGGCTGAGGTCTCGGGTGGTTCTGGAAGGCCGCGGGACTTCAATGGACGGTGTTCGACGGGCAGCTCCCACCGCACACCCGCCGAACACCCGCACCCCGAAGTACGACTACGCGCCCCAAAGCACTACACGCCCGACGCCCCGCCACGTCAACGACACCTGACCGCCCCCAAGCGCGGATCCACCCCATCCACCACAAGACGCGGCATGATGCCCGCTGTGCACGCCGCCCCCGCCGAACCGGCCCAGGCCAGCAGGCCCAGCACCGGCTACCGAATCGCCGTAAACGCGCTCGCCCTCGTCTCGCTCGGCTGGTGGATCATCTCGGTCCCCCACTTCGCCGCCGCGCTGCGCCCCGAGTACGGCACCGTCGCGTGCTGGCCGGCCGCCCTCGCCTTCCCCTCGATGGCCTGGGTGCTCGCCGACTACACCAACCGCCTGCGCCATCACAGCCTCGGCCTGCGGATCCGCCACGGGCTCGTCGTCGCCCTGGTCTCCGTCTACGCCGTCGCCCTCAGCGCGATGACCTACCCCCTGGACAACCCCGGCCACGCCCCCTGGCCCGTCATCGTCTGGATGGGCGGGATGCACATGATGGTCGGCTACCTCGGCCCACTGATGATCACCGCCGCGCGCCACGACCACCAGGAACGAAGCCCGACCTGACAGGGCGCCAGCGCCCGTACTCAGCCGAGCTGGACCGCGAGCAGGCCCGCCTCCGCCTCTTCCTTCTGCAGCGTGGTCTTCCCGCGGTGACTGACCTCGACCTGGTAGAACTTCGGGCCCTTCGGCACGTCCTGAACCGCCACCGGGAACATGCAGCCGTTCAGGCCCTTCGGGCTGCCGCTCCCCAACGCGCCGGTCGCCAACACCTTGCCGCTCTCGTCGTACACCGTCACCGAGGTGCCCATGGCGATGTCGTCGTACCCGCGCAGGCCGGCGCACCCGGATGAGGTGGTCCCCGAACTGGCACCACTCTTGAGCATCATGGAACCGGTGAGAGCGAACGTCCCGGTACCCGGCGAGCCGGCCGTCGACGCCGTGCCGGTCGAACCGCCGGACGACAGCCCCCACGTCACGCCAACCACCCCGGCCCCGGCCACGAAGCCCACCAGGCCGGCAACGAACCACACCGGCACCCGAACGCTCGACCAGGCCGCCGAGCACGTAGTCCCGGACCGGGGTGATGTGGGCGAGCGGACGGCCGGGCCGGCTGTCGTCGTGCCAGCGGCCACAGGCCAGGCGCACGCGGCCACCGGCCAGCGCCGCGAGGAGCCGATGGTCCTCTGCGTCGAGCCACCGGGTACCGGTGATCCGGACCCCGACGTTGCGGCAGGCCGGGGCGTCGATCTGCTCGGTCTCGTGACCGGTGCGGTCCAGGATCCGGCGGATCCGGTCGTGGTACTGCCCCTCGGTCACCTCGGTTCCCTCGTAGTGGACGTAGCGGCAACGCACGCTGAGCGGGTCACCGGCGTTCCAGAGGACGAACCCGGAGCTGCGCGTCGTACAGCCCTCGTCCCACCCGGGCGCCTGGTGAGGGAACACCGCGCACGAGACGAGCAGCCTGGCCACCCTGGCCTGCTGCGGCCGGCAGCGGATCACCGCCCGCTCGACGTCGGCCACCCACACACCCCCCCTCTGAGGCGAACCGGTCGGCAGCCGCCACCGCCGCCCGCCGCGCAGCAGCGTAGGACCGTGGCGGGGCCGGGCCGAGGACAGGACCGACCTGGTTCACCCGATCGGGTGAACCAGGTCGGCGCCCCCCTTCTACACGGGCACGCAGGACGCGGGCGACCGGGGCGGATCCCTGAACAAAGCACCCCGGAACGGCAGTTGAGCCACTACGCTCAGCTCACATGACCGATCAAGACCGGCTCGTCGTGCCGGATACCGCGCGCCTCATCGAGGGCACCGAACTACCCGAGAACCTGCCCTACCGGATCTACCCCACCTTCAGCAGCCGCGCCTTCGGCACCCACTCCCCGGCCCTACTGCTCGACCCCATGTTCCACGCCGAGCTGACGGACGAGAAGGGCAGCTACAACCCCATCCCGATCATGCTCTCCACCGAGGGCTTCCTGCACGTCGACGTCGGCATTCCGCAGGACCACACCCCGGCACAGCTGCGCACCGCGATGGACCGGGGCTGGAAGGTGACGATGTCCGCGGGCCATGTCGAGATCGCCCGGCCCGGCAAGACGCTGGCCCGCCTTCCCTGCATCGGCGAGCTGACCTGGCTCACCGCCACCACGCCGACGACGTTGATCGTCCTGGTCTCCGAGACGACGGTGAACCCCGACCCGAGGGATGGCGGCGAGATCATCACCGCCGCCGTCAACGTCTCCGGCACCTTCGCTCTGCTGCCGTTGGAGATCCGCTAGGCGGTGCCGGGCCGTGGCCGACCGGCCCGGTGGGGTCGTAGATGCCGCTGAGCGGGCCGCTGCTTAGCAGCAACGGCCCCGAAGCCGGGTGGGGGCTAGAGGTCCTCCAGATCCGGGTCGACACCGGTCAGGTCGATGTTCGGCGGCTCCAGGATGGCGATCCGCTCGCCCACCCAGGCGAAGGCGATCCACCTGTCCATCGCCTCGCGCACGGACGCCGCGTAGTTCTTGGCGAGGAGTTCCCGGGCCTCGTCCTGGTCCTCCTGGCCGGCTCGCACGCCGGCCTCGATGTCGGCGAGGACGGCGCGCAGGTCCCAGACGCTGGTGACGAGCGGGCCGTTGACGTGGCGGCGGGGCTGGTGGAGGCGGCGCAGCAGCCGGGCGTCCGCGAGCCGCAGGCCCTTGTCCTGGGCCGTGCGGTCGATCTGCTCGGCGAGTTCGCGGCCGCCGTCGGTGAAGTGCGTCCAGGCCACCACGTCGCCGGTGGGGATGGCGAGGGAGGCCTCGATGCGGCTGCAGGGCGGCTGGATCACATCGAAGGTGTGCCACAGCGTGGTGTACGCGGAGACGTTGTGGTCGCGGGCGGTCTGTGCGGCCGTCTCGTACCGGTCGTGGCGGGCGTCCATGTCGGCGATCACGCGGGCGGTGACGGTGCTGTTGGCACGTTGCGCGGCGATCGCGGCGTTGGCCTGGGTGTAGTTCTCGCCGGTCTCGGCCATGCGGGCGCGCACGTCGGCCTTGCGGGCGCGGCGGGGGTCGGTCATCGTGGCCGTCCAATGGGGCGCTGCGGTCCGTGGCCCGGGCGCCTGGTCGGCACGACGGGGGAGGGTGTGTTCGCTCGCCGCGTCGCGAGTCCGACCTGGTGTGCCGTCTCTGCCACGGGCTGGACGGCGGTCTGGGGCTGCGATACCCAGAAGGGATCCTACCGGATCCTGACGCACCGTCATTCCGGTTGGCGGGGTCCGGTGGTCAGGTGACCAGGTGTTCGCCGCACGCGGTGTAGAGGTTGACGTGGGAGTAGAAGCGGACGTCGACGAAGTCGTGCACGAGGGTGTTGTCGCCGCGCCAGTTGTAGGCGTCGCTGATGGCGGTCACGGCGTCGACCAGCGCCCCGCACGGCTCGGACAGCCGCCGCCGGGTGCGGCCGGGCCCGGCCTCCTCGACGCCGTCGACCGCCCAGTCCAGCGGGACGCCGCGGATGGTGACGTCGATGGCGCAGTTCCCGGTGAACTGCCGGTGGTGCACAGTGATCCGGGTGCCCTTGGGTGCGTCCCGGATCGGGTTGTGCCGCGCGACGGCGTCGGGAGCGGCTCCGCGCGGGGCCGGCTGCCGGGCTGCCCTGATCTCGGCCTTGATCAGGGCGGCGACGTCCCCGGTGGGCAGGTCCCAGGTGGCTTCGGCCTTCTCGCCCAGAACCCTTCTGCCGATGGCGGGTTGGCGCGGCGGCGGGACCTCCCGCGGCAGTGGGCCGTGCCGCTCCTCAAGGGCGGCGAGCCGGTCGCGGGCGGCCTCGCGCAGGCCGTCCGGCACCCGGCTGTCCTCGGCGACCGCGCGCACCTTGGCCGCGCGCGCCCTCAGCTTCTCGTCCATGGTCTCGCTCTTCTCGTGACGGGGCTCCAGGATGCCGCAGCGGACCGACACCCGGACGTAACCGGAGAGGCCGACGAGTTTCCACCCGGCGGGTACCGCCCTTCCTAATTCAGGAAGATTGCAGGTCAGAAGATTGATCGCGCACGAAGCGTCATAGGCTACACCAAGGAGTTTTGACGCACCATCAGGGCACTATAGAATCAGCCGTAGCACTGCCATTCCGAGGGGTATTCCCTCGGCCCTTCCTCATGATCTTGGGTTCCGACCCGGGGGCCCGGACGCGGCCTGCGCGTCCACCGAGGAAGGGAGCAGCGTTCCATGACTGGAGAGCCGAAGGACTCGGACACCGGCGGCGAGCCGGACCCGAAGAAGCCGGACGACCAGCGGGAACGCCGCGCGCAGATGGTGGGTGCGATCGTCATCGAAGCGCTCAGGCTGGCGGCGGAGATCCTCCGCCGGCTCTGAGTGCGGCCGTGCGGCCCGGGGCGCAACCCGGGCCGCACGTGTGGTGATGGTTCGCCGCGCTGTGCGCGGTCCGCGGCCGCCCGGTTGCTTCCTTGGGAGGATGCCGGGCGGCTTCACCATGCCTCCGGAGGAAAAGACCCCCGGAAGTTCATTATCTTGAAGTCTGAACCGGTAACCAATCCCGAAGACCTGCAGTTGATTTCTAATCGACTAACCCGGCTAACGTTCGCGAAGCTAATCCCTGTCAACGGTTTTGAAAGCCGATTAGTTGTTGTTCGGGAAGCAAAACAGGTGCATCGGCTTCTTTCGATGACCTAAGTCTATATCCACCACGACCCGAAAAAGACCTGATTCTGCGGCAGGCGCCGTCGGATCCATGACGATGACGCCTTCCCGGCGCGCCCGCTCCCCGGGGAAAGCGTCCCCCGGGTCCTACTCACGTGAGGAGGTGGCGGTCCGGCCGGCCTCGGCCCTGGGTCGTTAAGATTCTAACGGCCCCGGCCGCAGGGCCGGACGCTCCGCATGTGATCACCTACCAACGCTGGTAGGTGATCCGGCGGCAGAGACCCCCCGATCCTAGGAACGGTTCCTAGGACGACCGGCCCCTACACCCTCGTCTGACCTTCCGTCCATGGCTAACATCATTAGCCTAGTATAATCCCCAATATACGAGGCAACCGCTGTGAGAGGCTTTCCCCCACAGGCCCCGTTTTCGGCAGGAGAGGCACCGTGACGACGTCGAGCACCGCCGGAACGCCACTGGAGCGCGCCGTGGACGACTTCGCCGACTTCGTCCGGGTCCGGCTCGCCGAGCGGGCCGCCGACCCGGCGGTGACCGAGCAGACCCGCGCGGCCTTCGCCCGGCAGTCCATCGCGATCAGCCGGATCGTCGCCGATGCCTGGTTCGTCGGCTCGCCCCAGCAGATCCATGCCCTGCGGCTGCTGCGGGAGATGTCGCTGCTCTGGTACGGCCACGACGACCACCCCGACACCCCGTGGCATGAACACCTCGCCACCACCGACCCGGACACCGCACTGCGCCACCTGCAGCAGGCCCAACGCCGAGCCGACGACATGACAGACTGACCGCCAACACCAGCCATGCGCACCACAGTTGACCCCATGAAGGAAGCCACCCGACCGTGCAGAGCGAACCGCTCCACCCGCCTCAGGACCCCGGCGGCCGACACCACGACTGGGTCGGCTTCGTCCGCTCCCGCCTGCACGAGGAACTCGCCAAGGACGGCCTGCACCACTCCACCCGCCGCGCCCTGCAGCGCCGGCTGAAGCGGGTCGCCGAGATCGCCGACCACGCCGACGGCACGACCCCGACCTCCCTGCTCGGCCGCGTCGAAGGCGGCACCGAACTGGTCGACCTCGCGCAGCGCTGGCGCGACCACCCGGCCTACCCCGGGGTCCGCCGCACCACCGAGCCGGCCGCCGTGAGCGGTACACCCGGCCCGCAGCTCCCGGCCTCGGTGGTACACGTCTACGAGCGCGGCATCACCGCGGACCTGCTCGCCCAGGTCGGCGGCTACCCCGGCCTGCACAAGGAGGCCCGCGAGGAGCTGGCCGAGCAGCACCCGTGCCGACGCGAGGTCCCGGGCACCGGCCTGCCGCTCACCATCACCTCCGACGACACCGGCTTCCTCACCGTCCACGCCGAGACCACCTGCACCGACCGGCGCTGCCGGACCGAGGCCGCCGCCGTCGCCCGCTACCAGGAGCTGCTGGAGGTCTTCGACCGGACCCGGGAATCGATGAATGCCGTCGACCTGTTGCTGCGACAGCCCAACCTGGTGACCACCCCGGACCCGGAGAAACTCCGCAAGGAGTGGGCTCGCCGGGAGAAGGCCATCCGTGAACTGCTGCGCGAGGTGGTCGACACCATCACCCCGCACGCCGACTCCGCCGCCGAGTGAGCACCACCCGCTCGCGGCTCCCCCGCTCCACCTCACGCCCCGTCAAGGAGACCGGCATGACGTACGACGACCCCGAGGACCAGACCCGGCGCCGACAGGCCGCCGACCTGGAGCACATCGCGACTTACTACCGGCTGGAGCGCCGCCTGGGCATCCGCGTCACACTCGGCGGCCGGGTCCGGCACGACGGCCGCGAAGGCACGGTCGAGGACACCGCCGGCCATCGGCTGCGGGTGCTGTTTGACGGAGAGGTGACGCCCCGAATCCGGCACGTCACCTCGGGCATGGAGTACGAGACCGCCACCGGCTGGGTCGCGGCCACCCCCGTCCCGGACCCGTTCGCCGCCGACCCGGCCGCCGCATGAGCGCACCGGACAACGAGGCCGCCGCCCGCGCGCTACGCCCGAACCCTAGGTTCGGCACCGGCTTCCTCGAACGCCCCGAGACCCTGTACCCGCTGCTGCAGTACGGACTGACGGCCAGCACCAGAGAGCACCGATCAGAAAGGCACTTCTGCATGGAGCAGCACTCGCACGACTCCGCCGAAGACCTGGAGCGAGCCGGATACCACGAACGCATCCGCCGCCTGCACCAGGTCATCGCTGCCCGCGTGAACGAGCACCCCCAGGTCGGCGGAGCCGTCGACTCGACGGCCGCCCACCTGGCCGCCCGGTCGGTGGACAGCATGCTGAGCGAGGCCGCCCTGTTCGGCGAAGCCGCTGCGGCAGACGGCTTCACCGAGACGATGGCGCTCCACCAGCTGGAAGCGCTCCTCGACCAGGCAGCCCGGCGCGCATGGCCCACCGACACAGGGCAGTTGGACGACATCGCCCGCCTGCGGAAGGACACCAACGTCCAGATGGCCGCGCTGCTCGCCGGCCGAGAGCGCGGGCCGTCGGCCGCGCTTGTCCGCGACCAGGTGAACGAGCTGGCCGGCTTCATCAACCGCTGCGCTCAAGAGCAGGTCCACGTCACCACCGAAGGCCTCTACTCCGGCCTCGGTCTGATACTCCGCGCCACCTCCTACGCCCACGGCGCCGTGGACATGGCACTCACCGCCGGCCGCCTGGATTTGGCGGGCAAGCACCTGGGGCACCTGATCCAGCAGGCCCGGAAGTGGGCCGACCACCCGAAGTACCCGTCCGCCCTGGTGGCTGACCTGATGCAGGCCGTGGAGGAGGACGATCCGCGCAACGAACCGGCGACTGAACGTGTTGTTCCGGAAGCCGGGGCAGTCCAGCCAGCCACAGCAGGCAGTCCCGCGAAGAAGATCACGCTCATTCAGGCTGAACTTCTGTTCAGCGCGATGGGGCTGGCCATCGGTGGTGACGACCGGGAGGGCTTCGTCTTCCGCGCCCGCGGAGGCCGCGACGGTTCGCGATCAGTCAAGTCCTCGCACCAGATCGAGGTGCGGTACCGCCTCGCCGGGGGGTACACCCTCATGGGCAATGACCTGGATGGCCTCCCCGAGGTGATGGAGCACTACCGGTGGGCCGTCGAGAAGGCTCCTCATCACGGCTACACCGTGACCTGGAGGCCCGCCAACGTCTGGATGGAAGTCACCCGCTCTCCGGTTGCCCCCGAGCCAGCCGCCGACCGACCTCAGCGGGCTAACTCGTGACCGGCACCGCCGGCGCAGCCGAGCAGAAGCTGCGGCAGTGGGTGGACACGTACGCGCGACTCCACTCGGGCAACGACACCTGGCGCTACCGCAGCTTCGCCGCGCTCGTTGCCGAGTTCGGCGTCATCTACCACCCTTCCCCCTGGCCTGGTGACCGGCCCTGCGGGCGGCCCGGCCGCTGCTTCGAGGAGGCCAGCAGGTACGCCGACGCCACCGGCGCCACGTACGTCGAGGGATTCGTCCTGGTCTCGGATGCGCCGCTGATGTTTCCGGTCTTCGAACACGCCTGGTGTCTGACGGCTCAGGGCGCCGTGGCCGACACCACCATCCCCGATGGCGGCGCTCTCCTCTACCTCGGCGTGCCGCTGCACGCCGCCTTCCGCCGCGCTGCCCAGGCCCGGCGACGGACCTGGGCAGCGCTCACCTACGACCCCGATAACCTCCAAGCCGACGTCAACGACGTGGTCCTGAAAGCGGGCCTGCCGCCGGGCGCACTGGCCCTCCCGAACACGCCTGCACCGCCGCTCGGGGAGCCCGGCCCCCTCGCACAGGAGGTTCCCTGCCCTTGAACCAAGCATCTGCCGCCGAGGTCATCGACGCCGAACTGCTGGACGAGGACCAGCAAGCCCTGCCCGCAGTGCGCGAGCCCCTGGGCCTGGACCTCAGCGGCTTCCACCGCGACACCGTCCTGGTCGCAGGCCAGCCGCTGCCGCAGGCCCTCGCGCCGGACTACAGCCTTGCCGACTTCGTGATCTCCCCGGAGACCGAGGAACTGCTGAAGGCTGCCTGTCGGGGCAACACTGCCCGGAACAAGGACAACCAGGTCAGCCTGTTCCAGCGGTGGTGCGCACAGCGGAACCGGGTCGCGCTTCCGTGCACCACCGCCACCTTGATCGAGTACGTCGGCTGGATGATCAAGAGCGGCACCTACGACCCGAACACGGTCCAGGTCTACAGCAGCGCGGTCGTCACCTGGCAGGAGGGAGAGACCCCGGGTCACACCCGGCCAGGTACTCTGCAGGTTCGCGAGTTGATCGCGGCGTTCCGCACACAGTGGTCGAAGACCAACACCGAGAAGCAGTCCCCGGCCGTCCTGGAAGCCGACCTGGAGGTCATGGTCGCGGTCTGCGACGAGCGCGGCCGGCCGGCCGACCTTCGGGACGCGGCGATCCTGACCCTCGGCTTCCACCTGCTGACCCGCCGGATCGAGCTCGCCCGCCTGGTCGTCACCCACCTCACCCTCCACGCGGACGGCATGGAGGTACGCCTGGTCGACCGCAAGACCCGCAAGGACGGCTCGGTGTACGAGGGCTGGGTGCCCGCCCGCGACGACGCCCCGCAGCTGTGCCCCGTCCGCCGGATGCGCACCTGGCTGGAGTACGGACGCCGGATCCGCCAGCCCGAGACCCAGGCCGCGTTCCGTGCCATGGACAAGGCCGGTCGCCTGGCTGTGCGCCTCACCCCGCAGACCTGCCCTCTGCACAAGGACGGGACATGCGATCCCCGGCAGCCACACGAGCTGACGGACGAGCAGTGGACCGAGCTGTCCTTCCTCAGCGGCGAGGCCATCAACGGCTACGTGAAAACTTTGGCCAAGGCCGCCGAGCGACGCCTCGCTGGCCTGGACGAAGCCGCCCGCGTAGAGCGCGGCTTCAACGCACTGCTCAACGCGCCTACCGCGGCCAAGGTCACCGCGCACGGGCTGCGCGCGGGCGGCGCCACCGTGCTCAAGGAGGCCGGGGTTCCCGAGGACCAGATCGCCAAAGTGGCCGACTGGCAAAAGGACGCGGCAGCGATGCGGCGGTACTTCCACAAGATCAGAATCCGGCAGCAGAGCCCCTGGGCCGCCGCCCGCGCGGATCGGCTGGATCGGCAGAAAACGTGAACGGACGGGAACCTCGACTTCGCCGCCGGCATCGCCGTCCAGTTCGCCAGCGGGAACATCCGCATCACCAACCTGGCAGATGAGATCGTCCTCGCCCATGACTCGAAGCTGGCTCGGTCCAGGCGCATCTCCAGGACGAGGCAGCGCCCGAACCCGAACCCCTTCCCCCGAGTTCCGAGTGAGAACCCCCGGAGCCGTCCTCGCAGGGCGCAGGAACCGACCTGTCGGCTCGTACTGAACAGCCCCCCCAGCGGTGACAGCCTCCCCCGGCAGGTCGACGCGCCACCAGCGTGGTGCCAGTCCCACGGCGGAACCGCTGACGGTCAGGAACCCAGCAACAAGTACGAGTGCGTCGGGCGATGGCAGAGCCACGACCGCCGGGGACCCGGTTGGCACTATCAGTGTCAGTGGTACGTGCAAGCATCACCGCCATGACCGAGGAGACCTTCGACTGGCGTTCGTTCCTGACCCGATGGAGCGAGGAGTGGGTCGGCACGTACGACGACTCGGACGAGCCGAGGTCCGCCGAGGACGAGGGGGCCTGGCGGGCACGCTGGCTCGGGTTCGAGACTGCCTCCGCGGAACGGATCGCGGCGGCGGAAAAGCGGCTGGGATGTCAGCTTCCGCCGTCCTACCGGGCATTCCTGTCGGTCACCGACGGCTGGCGGCACGCGGGCGGCTTCATCTACCGGCTGGCCGGCACCGGACAGGCCCGCTGGCACGAAGACGGACACGGCCTCAGCGAGTACTACCACGACGGTGAGCTCGACGGCATGTGGGAACGCGCGCTGCAGCTGGACGTCGAATCCGACATGACGACCGTCCTGCTCGATCCGCTGGACACGGACGAAGACGGCGAGTGGGCGGTCTACTGCCACACATCGTGGGCACACTGTCCGCCGACCAGGTACTCCTCCTTCCAGGAGTTCATGCTCGCGCAGTACCAGGAGTTCCATCGCCTCGCCGCCAACCACGCCGACCGTGAGGGCCGGGCGTTCGCCAACGACACCACCCGACGGCTGGACGCCCTGGTGGAGACGGGCCGGCTGGACGCGCTGAGCGGCGCGTACGAGCGGGCGGCCATCTCACTCACCGAGGCGGCCGGGTTCGGCCGGCCCCGGGCCCACGGCATGCTCGACCAGCTGCGCCGTCTCCAAGGGGAGACGTACATGGTGTCCTACGACGGGCTGGCCCGCGACACGCTCTACTTCCGGGAGCTGGTCCCGCTGCTGGCGCTCGAGCACGTGCGGTGGCGGCGGGAGGCGGCCGACTGGCCCCGTCAGGTGGAGGCCGGCTCCGAGGAACGCCGGGAGGCCGCGGAGGAGATCCTGCGCGAGGTGGTGGAGGGGACGTTCCGCTACGACACTCCGGGCCCGTTCGGCGAGGCCGTCGAGCGGGCCCGCAAGCAGGCACGCTGGGGCCGCACGGAGGCCGCCTGGCAGATGCTGCTCGCCGGACTCCCCCTCTGGGCGCCGCTCGGGCCCGACCACCTCGCGCCGGTCGGGCTACTGGCCGACTCCGTCCTCGGACCTGTGATCACTCCGGAACGGGGACGGATCCTGCTGGCCACCCCGCGGGGCGCGGGGCCGAACGCAGCCGCAGCAGATCCGGGGACCGGGCCGGACGATGTGCCGGAGAGCGAGAACGGGCTCGCCTGGCTGGCCGGGCCACCATCAGACAACAGCCACCCGAGGCCGTACCGCTTCGTGCTGGTCGAGGGCGCGGCCCCGGCGGAACTGCCCGCGCGGCTGGGCGGCGAGCGCGCGGAGCTCAGTGCGCCGATGACGCGCGAGGAGCTCCAGCGGAGCCTGTTCCAGGGCGGCGCGAGCCCGACCTACGACGACTGCGCGGTCGTCACCGTCGGCCACGCGGGCGGTGCCAGCTGGAGTTTCGCCTTCGACCCGTTCCCGGCAAGCTACGACGCGGCGCGCTACGTGTCCCCGGCCGTCGCCGCCTCGCAGGACGGGGCCGCCTCACCCGGCGCCCGTGCACTGGTGGTGTGGTGCGTGCCGGAACGGGGCCTGTTCCACCTCTCCGCCGCCGAGCAGGGCGTCCAGCGGTACGCCTTCACCGTCGACGGCTCCGAAATCCACCGCGGTGACGGCCCGATACCTCCCGCACTCGACCCGGCCGCCCTGTTCGTCTCCCCCGCCGCCCCCGGTCAGGGCGGGCCGGACGGCGCGGGGGAACCGGATCGCACAGGAGAGCGGCGGGCACTGGAAGCGATCGCCGCCGAGTTCGGCGTGGGCCTGCCCCGGTTCGCACTCACCGAGGGCCGGCTGCACACCTTCACCACCCGTTCCTGGACCCGCCCGCCGGAGCCTGGCGACACCTATGCGTTCGTCACCTTCGGAGGCGCACTCGGCTCTGCGATCCGGCCCAGCACCGTTGTGGAGCCGGGCACGCCCGGCTCCACAACGGTGTAGCTCGGGCAGCTCAGCTGAGGCGGGTCGCGCCGGCCCGAGTCCCAACAGATCCTCGGGCCGGGCCGCTTGACCTGCTGCCAGTCGCTCGCCGTGCCGTCGTTGGAGAGCAGGTGGGCCCGGGCGGTCTGCCGGAACCGCCGGCACAGCGGGAGCGGTCACAGGATGTCGCGCAGCGGGTCCGGTTCGGAGGCGAGGATGGCGGCCTTGAAGCCTCCGATCACCGTCCTCTCCGGTGGCCTGGCCCTGGTCGTAGTCCATCGCCAGGGCGACGCCGGTGGTTTCGGCGTGGTGCCGGGCCAGCTGGGCGACCTGCCTGCTGCGGCTCACCGCGACGCCTGCTCGCCCGGGCGGACGGTTCGCGGCCCGGCGGCGGTGGGCTGGGTGTCGGTGGTGTCCATGGGCGCTTGGTTCCCTTGCGGGTCGCAGGGGCGGCGGTCAGGCGGCGGTGGCGCGCGCCAGCAGGCGCTCGGTGGAACGTGCAGGCAGGGCACAGGCGGCGGTGCGCAGCCGCCGCTCCAGGGCGGCGTGCGCCGCGCGCAGTCCGCGCGCGGCCGCGGCCCGGTTCCTGCGGACCTCGACGGGGAACCGCTCGATCCGGCCGATCAGGGTACCCAGCAGCCGCTCCGCGTCCTGCGCATCGGCGTGCACGAAACCGCGGTAAGCGGTGATGGTCGAACGCGCACCACCCAGGCCCTTCTCGCAGGTGGTGGCGGCCGCGTCCAACTTCGTCCAGGAGTGGACGATTTCGGGGTCAAGAAGCCTCTCGATCGCCTCCTGCGGCAGGATGCCCAACAACTGCGACAGGTCCCCGCGCCGGACCTCGATCAGGGTCCGCAAGCTGTGCAGCTCGTCGCGGACGCTGCCCTGGCCGGGCACCACCGCGGCCTGCCCGGCCCACCGGTCGAGCCGCTCGTCGGTCAGGAGCTGTCCCAGGTACGCCAACTGCTCGTCGTGGGGGCGCTCGCGCAGTTCGGCGGCGGCGGCCGCGAGATCCGCGAAGATGCTCATGTGATCGATTCCTCTCGTGGGACGACGGATCGGCTGAACCGTCGACATGTCCGTTCTATCCGAGCCGCTAGGCCCGTGCGGGTGGTCTTGCCCGGGCCGCAGGGGGTGAGCCTGGCCGTCCGGGCAACCTGCCTGGCGCTTCGACCGGCCGAGCCAAGGGCGACGCGCGCCTTCGGCCGACGGGGTCGGGCTGAGGACTCCCCCGGCCGGCTTGTCCGCCAGAACCGCCGGCCTGGGAGAGGCCTCCGACCGCGCCACCGAGTTCACGAGGGTGAGACGGCGCTGGTGGTGCAGGGCCGACCTGGGAGCCTGCACCACCAGCACGGTTCACGTTGCGGCGATCGCAGAGCGCGGTGTGGCCTGGTCGGCGGTCCACAGATCCAGCCGACTCGCCCTCGCCTGCGCGATGACGTCTAGCAGAGCCGGACCGAGAGCGAGTCCACGGTCCACCCGCAACGGCGTTCCACTGTGCCGGAGCACCAGAATCCTGTCCGCTTGCGCCGAACCAGCCGTGGCCATGCCGCACAACGTCCGCAGCACGTCCCGCAGTCCTGCCGCCCCCAGCACGCGGTCGTGGCGGGCGGCCTCCCTCCTGAGCGCCACAGCGTCTAGTTGGGGCGACCGTCGCTGCTGGGCACCTCGCGGCCGGATGACCGTCTCGCCGTCGACGACGCGGTAGCCGTAGACGGGCCGGTCGGCCTCGGCGGCCGCGGGGCGGTGCAGTGTCAGGGGCCAGCGGGAGGCGATGGCCCGGCGCAGGGCGAGCCGCAGGGCGAACGCGTCGGCCAGGACCGGATGGGCGTCGGCACGCCCGGCAGCCCACTGAGCGATCAGTCGCGCCACCAGGCTGTCCACGGCCTGCGCCGAGGTCCGACTCCCCAGCGGAGCGCCGTCGCCGAACGCCAGCCGGTAGGTGCGCTCGGCGACGGCGTCCACGCTGTCGCCCGCAGTCCTCGCGGCGCCCTTGACCGCGCGCCACAGGACCGCGGACGGGGCGTAGCGGACGTGCTGCGCGTCGTGTTCGGCGAGTGCGACGGTGTCCAGCAGGTGGCTGAGCGCGCTGGTGCCGGCGGGAATCACGAGACCACCTGCCGGGGTTTGCGCGCGTAGCCCACGTTCGCGGCGTGGGCCGGGTGGAGTTTGGACAGCAAGATGACGCGGTGCAGGGCGGCCCCCAGGGCGCGGCCCCGGCCGTGGCTGTAGGTCGTGGCGTAGTACATGCACAGCTGGCGGCATAGCGCCTGCATACCGCCGCCGGCGGCGGCTGAGGCGAGGACCTGGACCGTCCGGTGCAACCCGGCCTCTCGCAGTTCCTCCGACCACGCGGTCGCCTCGCGATGCAGGGCCAAGCACGCCATCGCGGCGCTGCCGTGCTGCTCCCACGTGTACCTGATGATCTTCTCGACCGCCTCACGCATCGGGTACCGGTGGCCGAAGAGCGGGTGGGCGGCGAGGTCATTGGCGACGCTCTGCGCGACGATCCGCCCGGCCAGGCGGCGCACGCTGCGCACCGCAGTGTGCTGAGAATCGCCGGTGGTGTCCCGGTAGTGGGCGCCGGGGCCGACCAGCAGGCCGTAGGTGGTCCGGTACACGTGCTGCATGCCGCCGGACGAGGGGAAGTCGGCGCAGAAGTGGAGCGCGGCGAACAGGACGGCAGTGATCTGACGGTCCGACGCGTAGTCCGCCTTGTCGATCTCCGTGAGGAGGCGGTGGAGGCGGGCGTAGACGTCGCTGTCGCTCAGCTCCTCATCAGCAGCGGTGTCGTTCACGGCTTCTCCTCGACGGCGGGCAGGGGCAGGGGCGGGACGGTGCCGGTGCGGCGCAGGTGGGTGTAGGCGGCGGCGATGTCGGCGTAGGCCCGGCGGCGCGCCGCGGCGGCCCTGGCCTCGACCTCCCCGGCCGCGGGCGGCTCGGAATCGGCGGCGCAGCGGCGCAGCTCGGTGATCTCGGCGGCGAGCCAGGCGTCGGGGTTCAGCTGCGCCTCGATGTCCGGGAAGCCGCGCTTGGGCAGGCTGTCCTGCCAGTCGTTGCTCGCCGTCCAGTACTCGGTGTCCAGGGCGCGCAGGTCCTCGGGCCAGTCGCCGTCGCCCGGGGCGTCGTCCGCGTCGGGGTGCGCGTCCTGCCACGCCTGGCCGAATGCGGCCATGGCCCGCGTGTAGCGTTCTTGCAGGTCGCGCAGGGTTTCGGGCTTCTCGGGTTCCAGGGCGGTGGGGGCGAGGTTGCGCACGAAGCTCTCGGTGGCCGCGTGCCAAAGGCGGGCGGTGTCCTGGCCGGCGCGGTCGGTGTCCTGGTCGAGGAGGGCCTGGGTGTGCCTGTCGAGAGCGCGGGCCATGTCGTTGAACACCTCGTCGAGGCTGGTGAAGCCGGCGGAGACCTCGATCGGGTCGTCTGTCGGGTGCAGGCGGCGGGTGACGTGCAGCGGGATGCCGCTGTAGCGGTAGATGCTCTCCGGGACGAGGCCGGCGGCGAGTGCGCCCAGCACCAGGGGGTCGCGCCGGTCCTCGGTCCGCTGCTGCCTCAGCTGCCAGTCCCGCAGGGCGTCCTCGGCGTCGTACTCGTTCGCGAAGAACAGGGCGGGCTGCTCCTGGGTGAACACCGCCTCGTCGTCCAGGTCGCGGACGGCGCGGCGCTTGAGCCAGTCGTTAAGGGCTTGCGGGCTCATGCCCATCTCGCGTCCGGCGGCGGACTTGTTGCCCTGGTGGGCGGCGATCAGATCGCGCACAGCCTGGGTTTCGACGTCGGCGAGGAACGCGGTGACGGCCTCGCGGGCGGCCTGGACGGCCCGGTAGCGTCCCAGTGGATCGCTCTGTTCCAGCGCGTGGGCGAGGTGTTCGGGCAGGGGGAGGGTCATGGTGGACTCCAGAGTCAGGTGGTAGGGGCCCGGGAGGACGGCCTCCCGGGCCGGGCTGCGGAATCGGGTCAGTCGAGGTAGAATTCGCGGTCGAGCTCGGCGAGGCTGTGCTCCAGGGCGGCCCTCATGTCCTGCGCCCACTGGCGGGCCTGCTCGGGGGTGGGCGTCACCGGGGGGAAGTTGTGGACGTGCTCGGCGACCTGGTCGCCGTCGACCTCGATGCGCACCCGCAGCGCCGTGACGACCTCGGCGCCGTCCAGGAATCCCGGGCGGTAGCCGGAGAGCGCGGAGCACGCCACGTTCCAGTTGGCGTCCTCGACGGGGCCGATCTCCGGGTCGGCGAGCTCGGCGGCCGCGCCGGCGTAGGTGAGCGTCCCGTTCAGTGCGCCCATCGTGGTCTCGCCGCTCGGGGCGGAGTCCCAGGCGGTGCCGTCGGCGCTCGTCTCGACGACGTAGGAGAACCGGCCCTTGATCTGGCCCTCGACATCGGTCTCGTCCCACGGGCCGTCCTGCGCCCACTCGCGGACTGCGGCCTCGTAGTACGCGACCACCGCGGTCTTGTCGTCGCTGTCCAGGATCTCCGTCCCGGCCTGCGACCAGTCGCGCACCGCGAACCGCTCGCTGCCGTCGGGGTCCGTGTAGGAGACGACGGTGATCTCGGCGTGGGTCTGCCCGTAGGAGTCCCTCGCGTTGCTGGTCCGCAGCTCGGTGCCGCCTTCGACGGCTCGCTCGACCTCCGCGGCCTGGTCCGGGTCGAGGTCCTCACGCTGGAAAGCGCTGGACACCACACGCAGTTCGCTGGACATGGGTACGCTCCGATGTTGTGGGCCCTGGCCACCCCGGGGCCCCGGGTGTCGGGGGTGCCACCCCGACAGCCGCAATTAAAGCGCCACTTTAAGATCTATTCAAGGCGCGCTTTAAAGTCGTATTGTCGGCGTGGCGCATTGGCTGTGGCTGACACCTGTAGTTGCCACATAGCGGCGGGTATTGACACCAGGCGAGCCGGGCGCATCAGATGCTGCAGACGGCTTCCCCCACACGGGGCACGCGGCCGCATGCCCGTCCACAACGGCACTCTGATGGCCAACATCGCAGCGGGTCGGATTCCGCCGGTCCGCGGCCAGTGGTCTGCTGGGGTAGGTGCACGCAAGCCGTACCCCCGCGACTCATCCGACGAGCACTGATCGTTGATCGAGCCAGTGCTCACGGCGCGAAGGACCGGCACCGCTCGGTCAGTGGCCACCAAGGCGTTTATGCGATGCGGGAGTCGTGAACGCGGTCCTCCTACCAGGGCAAGACTGGCTGTCCGCGGGTCTGCCTTCCGCTCGATCATCCACAAAGGAGCGCTATACCACGCTGGTCACGACACTGGAGTAATTCTCTGTTCTATGAACAACATCTTTGCCAGTGAGGTAACTTCACATCACCCGGCAGCCGCAGGGCGGCTCGCCCTGTCACGGTCCGAGAGGCTCCAGGGGGATGCACGGTGTATCTGGTGGAATTGCCGGTCGGCGCGGCGGAGGGCTCGCTTGACGTCGTGAAGATCGAGATCGACCAGGCCGATGACGGCCTGGTCAAGGTCGCCCGGCCGGGCCAGGTCGTGGTGCGCGCCACGCGCTCGCCGAGCGACATGTCGTCGGGGATCCGTCCGGTTGCCTGGAACGTCGTCGACGGCTTCCGCGGCATGGCCCGTGCCCCCGACGAGATCAGCGTGGAGTCCGGACTGTCGCTGTCCGCCGAAGTCGATGCGGTGATCTCCAGTACCTCGGCGGAGGCCAACTTCAAGGTCTCGCTCACCTGGCATCGGACAGCACCCTCCGAGGGCCACGCGACACCGTCCGCGTCATGACACCGGCAACGTCGCCAGCTCCTGCGGGCGGCGGTCCGCGAGCGCTGGACACGGCGCTCCTCCGGATCCACGACGGCCACGGCAATCCGATCGGCGCGGGCTTCCTGGTCGCGGACGACCTCGCCGTCACCTGCGCGCACGTGGTCTCCGCCGCACTCGGCATGCCCCGGGATGTGGCGCCGGCCGCCGGCGCCACCGTCCGCGTCGACCTGCCGTTGTCGGGCGGCTCGACCACCATCGAGGCGACCGTCGAGAACTGGTTCCCGCCACAAGGGTCCGGCGCCGGGGATGTGGCGGTATTGCGACTCGGCGCCGCGTTGCCCGGTGCCGCGCCCGTCCGGCTGATCGACGCGCAGGAGGTGTGGGGTCATCCCGCGCGGGCTTTCGGCTTCCCCGTCGGGCGCCCAGGCGGTGTCTGGCACCGCGGAGAGCTGCGGGGCCGACAGGCCGACGGCTGGGTGCAGACTGACCTGGTGGGCGAGGGCTACCGGGTCTCTGGCGGGTTCAGCGGCAGCCCCGTGTGGGACGACGACCTCGTGGGCGTGGTCGGCATGATCGCGGTGGCCGAGTCCGGCGATCCGCCGGTGAGTTACCTGATTCCCACGGACGGCCTGGTCGCCGCCTGGCCGCAGCTGCGCGATCTCGCACTGCCGCCCTCACCGTTTCGCGGCCTGCTGGCGTTCCAGGAGGCCGACGCGGCGATCTTCCACGGCAGGGAAGCCGAGAGTGAGAAGGTCGCCGCGCTGGTGGCACGCAAGCGCTGGACCACTGTCGTCGGGCCCTCCGGCTCGGGCAAGTCCTCGCTCGCGCTGGCCGGCGTGGTACCGCGCCGACGGGTGGCCGGAGACCTGGCAGTGGTCGTGCGGCCCGGATCCGGCAGCAGCCCGCTGGCTGCCCTCGCCGCGGCCCTGCTGCGACTGCTGGAACCGGAGTTGTCCGGCACCGAGCGGCTCAACAAGCTGAACACCCTGACTGGCGACCTGACCCGACCGGGAACGTTGGCGGACCTCGCGGCGGAGCTGCTGGAGGTTCACGGGAGCACCCGGCTCCTCGTCGTGGTCGACCAGTTGGAAGAGCTGCTGACGACCGCCGCGGCGGGTGGCGACGCGTTCGCCGACGTCCTGTTCAGCGACACGCTGCCGCCCGCCGTCCATGTGCTGACGACCCTGCGCGCCGATTTCCTGGAGTCGGCCCTCACACACCCCAGCCTCGGTCACCTTCTCAACCGAAACCTCTACGCGCTGGGAGCGATGGGCCCGGAGCAGCTTCGCGAGGTCATCGCCGCACCGGTGGACGCCGTCCCGGGCGTGCGCTACCAGGCGGGCCTGGTCGAGCGGATTCTGCGGGACACCAACGCCGAGCCCGGCGCCCTTCCGCTGCTCGGCCTGAGTCTCGACCTGCTCTGGCGGCGGCAGAGCGGCGGCGAGCTGAGTCTGCTCGCGTACGAGGAACTCGGCGGCGTCGCGGGAGCGCTCGGCGACCACGCTGACCAGGTCTGGGAAGAACACGTGGGTCCGGAGGACGAGCCGGTGGCCCGTCGGCTGTTCACACGGCTCATCCGGCTACCGGCTGGGACGGCGGCCGCGATCCGCAGGACCGCACTGCGCACCGAGCTCGACGAGGGCGAATGGCGGCTCGCCCAGCGGCTCATCGGAACCCGGCTGCTGGTCGCCGGCAGCAGCGCCGAGGGCACCGAAACCGTGGAACTGGCGCACGACGCACTGATCGGCAACTGGAACCGGCTCGCGACATGGGTGTCGACCGACCGGAAGTTCCTCGCCTGGCGAGAGACCCTGCGGCACGACCTGGAGCGCTGGCAGAGCGCGGAATGCTCCCCGGAGCTCCTGCCGACCACCATCGCCCTGGCCTCCGCGAGGGAGTGGCTGGACGAGCGGGGCACGGATCTCAGCAAGGCCGAACGCGACTACCTGGAGCAGGGACGCGCGCACCACCGCTCGCGGAGGCGATGGCGACGCATCCTCACCTCCGGGCTTGTACTCGTCATCACGGCGTCGCTGGTCTTCGGCGGGCTCTTCCTGAACACCCGGCAGCAGAGCCGGGAGCGCTCGGCGCTCGCCAACTCGCGGGCCCTGGCGCAGGCATCGCAGGACGAGGAGGGCTTCGACTCGGTCAAGTCGGTGATGCTGGCACTGGCGGCGTACCAGACCTCGCCGACCCGGGAGGCGCGCAACCAACTGCTACGGCAGTACATGACGTACTCCCTCGCAGCCCGTGTCCTCTCCGGCCTGCCGGGGAAGGTCAAGCTGCTCCAGACCAGCGCGGACGGCAACGTGGTGCTGGCCCGCTCCGGCCTCGGCCGGGCCGTGCTCTGGACCCACGCCGCCACCGGCCAGGTGCGCAGCGAGGCGGTTCCCGTGGACGATTACGTCCTCCATCCCCTAGTCTCCGCGGACGGCAAACGTGCCGGGTTCGAGGCCGAGGACGGCACCGTCGTCTGGTTCGACGTCGACGCGAACGCCGACGAGCCCATCGGTCCGATCCACCGGATGCCCAGGGCGCCGGAATTCGCGAAGGACAACGCCCACGGGATGGGGGCCGCCATATCGGCGGACGGAAAGATCGCCGCCGTCCAGGTGGAGGACGTCCTAGTGTGGTGGAACCTGGCCGACGGCTCCTTCGCTGGCCGGGCCACCGTTCCCCACGGCGTCCTCGGCAACTTGTGGATCGGCCCCGACGACCGGACCGTACTGGTGGGAACCCTGACCGCGGGTGCCAACGGCAACCGTCTGGTCAGCATCGACATGGCCACGAGCAGCGCCCGGCCCGTGCTGACGGACGCCGACCGGTACGTCCTGTCCGGCAACCGGACAGCGGTCGTCGTCTGCCGCCAGGTCGGCGAGGACCAGAGGGTCCTCACCCTCCAGCGGATCTCCGACGGCGCCGAGCAGGGACGACCGTTCCACCAGAACGGCTCCTGCGGGATGATGGCGACGGATACGACGGGGCACCTCCTCGCATTCTCCGGTGGCAGCGGTAGAGTCTTCGTGGTCGACCTGGACCGGGGTGCGATCGTCTCCGAGGGGCGGGGGCTGCCCGACACCTCATCGCACCAGGAAGACCTCGTGTCGGCCGATGGGCGGCTCTTTCTCGTCGGGAACGACGACTCCTCGACCATCAGCTACACCGAACTGCCCACCGGCCCGGGCACGGAGAGCGTCAGCGTCACCACGCTCACCAACGACGGCAGCCACGTCGTCACGGTCCTAGACGACGGATCAGCTCTGCTCCTGACGTCCAACTCCGCGAAAGACGACCGCGTGCTCGCTCGTGCGCCGCGCGCGAAGCCGTACTGGGTCGACCCTCAAGAACGCATCCAGTTCAGCAAGGACGGACAACTCCTCGCCGACCGCGAGGGCGTCAACCTGATCTCCGTCCGCGAGGTTTCCACCCTGCGGGAGAAGACCCTGATCACCACCCCCATGCCGCCGCCCGCGAGATCCAAGCCCGGGGCCGTCCAGTACTACTTCGACCGCGGCGGACACCTGGTGACCCTCTCCGGCACCCTCGTCCAGCAGTGGGACGCCACGACCGGCCACCAGATCGCACAGTTCGACACCGCCGTGTTCCACCCCCGCAACAACGACGACGGTGTGCCCGACATCGGCATCGGCCCCTACCCAGCGGACAACCAAGTCGCCGTGCTGCTCCGGGGCGATCCCGTCATCCGCGTGGTCAATGTGACCACCGGCCGTACCACCACGACCATTCAGGCCCCCGAGGACACCATCGCCTTCCAGTTCGACGCGAGCGGACGCTACTTCGCGCTGCTCCGGCACGGATCGGTCGTCGAGCTGTGGCGGCGCGATCCACTACGCAAGGAGATCGGCCCGCTGCGCAGCCTCGCAGAGGACTCCGCGACTCGGTGGTGGGCCGGCTTCGTCGACGGCGACGGTCGCTATCTGATCGCCGCCAACGGCACCGTCCGGATCTACCAGGTCGGCAAGGACGCGTACGTCGACTCCTACGATTTCGGCCGTCCGCGCCACAGGTTCGCAGACAGCTCGTACTCCTTCGCGGACGTCTCCGCGAACGGCACGACTGTGCTCTACGTCGAGAGTGGGAGTGGCGGCCCGCTCACCCTCGACCCGACGCTCTGGCAACGCGAGCTGTGCGACATCGTCGGTCACCGCACGTTCACCCCGGAGGAGCGAGCGGGCCTGCCGGTACCCCTGCCTGCAAGACCGATCTGCTAGTACTGCAATCACAGTTATGGGGTGTGGCCTCGGCGCTTGTAGTGGCTGAGAAAGTGTTGGGTAATCGGGTGATCACTCGTTCTTGAGGTCGTCGGCGAGGCGGTGGGCGGCTTCGGTCTCGATGGGGCCGCGCGGTTCGACCTCCTCGCCGGCGAGGCGGGCGGCCATGAGCCAGATCATGGCAACCTTGATCATCGCTTCGGCATGCGCGGTCTTGCGCTCGTAGTCCCGTGCCAACCGTCTGCACCGTCCCAACCTCCTGGATGAACAACTTCGGCAAGCTCCGCCGCTGCACCGAACGACGAAGAGAAGCCGTCGAGTTCTTCATCGCCCTGGCCAGCGCAATCATCACCGTCCGCTGCTTGATCCGACGCGCCTGGACCCTCTACCGCTGGGACACCCGCCCCCGGAGCCGCCGCATCCGATGACCTACTGGCGGACGCTCTTAGTGAGCTGGCTGACGGCGACCAGGTCGTTGAAGAAGTACCGCCCGTGCTCGGGCGGGCTGCCAGCGCCGGCTGTGGCCAGGTGGTGTTCCAGGCGCCTCTGGAGTTCCAGGAGCCGGTGAAGGTCCTCGGTCTGGGGCGGCGGGGCGTCGGAACGGGCGAGGTCGGCGCCGCACAGTGGTCTCGGTCTGCGCCAGCCTGGGCCGGGAACGGTGTTACGGCACTGGCTCGAGTGGAGGCCGGTGCTGGCGGGGTGGAGGATCAGGGTTGCCCGGCCCTCGAAGGACAGGTTGGCCGGGCGGCGGCAGTGCGGGGACAGGTATTCAGGCGCCGGTGACGGGTCAGCTCCCGACGCCCCACCCGACGGCGCCTCCACCTACCAGCTGCTGCTGGCCCACCGGGTGGTGATCCTCGGCAAAAATCGTGTTCGGGGAGCCTCCAGACGTCCCACATGTCTCTCGGCAGGGCGGCCTCATTGCCCCGATATCGCCGCCGCGGGGAAATAGACTGAGGCTGGCCTTGCGTACGCTCGCCTCTCGCGGTACCGGTGGCGTTGATCGATGGCCTTGATCGGTAAGTCTAAGTGCTCACATATGAGTTGTTGGCGGTTACGCCTGTTCCGGGGGCGGCTCCGGAGGCTGCCTTGTACGGTGGCTCCATCGTTCCGGTCCGGCGCGGTTCGCGTGGTTCGCGGCAGCCGGTTAAGTGGGATCGGTACGGGGACAGGGACGCTCATGCATGACGCATGGAAGGCTCCGAGGGGGAGATATGGCGTATCTCGTTGAGCTACCGATCGGCTCGGCGGACGGACGACCGGACGTCGTGAGGGTCGAGATCGAGCAGGCCGCGGAAGGCCTGGTGCAGGTGGCTAGGCCAGGCCAGGTGGTGGCACGCGCCACACGGTCACTAGGCGAGATGCTGGCAGGGGTCAGGCCGGTGGCGCAGAACTTCGTCGACGGTTTCCGTGGCATGGTCAATGCGCCGGACGAGATCGGGATCGAGTTCGGGCTATCGCTGTCCGCGGAGGCGGATGTGGTGATCTCCAGCACCTCGGCCGAGGCGAATTTCAAGGTCTCGCTGACCTGGCGTCGGACCCCTGCCGGCGACCCGGACGAGGACGCCGAACCTGTCTCGGAGGTACCCGCTTCATGACAGCGCCAGTTCCCGGGCCCATCGACGGAGTTGCGCCGAAGTCGTTGGACGCGGCGGTGTTGCGGATCCACGACGCACTGAGTCGGCCGGTAGGAGCGGGTTTCCTGGTCGCCCCCGAGCTGGCCGTCACCTGCGCACACGTCATCTCGGCCGCTCTCGTCGGCCAGGCCGTCGAGCCGGGCGTCGGTGTCTGGGTCTTCGTCGACCTTCCGTTGCGGCCCTCACAGCGCGCCCCGTCAGAGCGCCTCCCCCGCCCGGCTCATGGCCAACAAACACGCTTGGGAGGACGTCGCCCACGCTCCTGGGACCGGCCACGACCGCTAGATCACAGCCCTGGGCCAGGCCGTGGTCGGCATCGGCCCGACATCACGGCCACCGCCCGCTTCCAGATTGAGGCCGAGAGCATCCTCTTCCGTCGCTCCCGGCACGCGAAGAAGTCGGCCGCGCAGGCCGCAGCCCAGGCCGCGGTGCCCGCCGCCCGCGCCGCCGCGTAAACCGCGCCGGTGGTGCGACTCCTCGGGCCGGCGCTGCACCACCGGCATCGTCGACCATCCGCTGACGGGGCGTCTGCTCTCCTACGGCGCCTTCGGGGCCGCGGCTTCGGCGGCCCAGCCGAGGTGTGGGAGGGAGCGGCCACCGGTCGGCAACTGCTGGGCCGGGTGGGCCAACTGCCGGGTTTCGGTCGGCAGAAGGCGCAGATCTTCGTGGCGCTCCTCGGCAAACGCTGCGGAATCCGGCCGGACGGCTGGCGTGACGCGGCCGGCGTCTACGGTGAGGACAGCGTCTTTCGCTCCGCCGCCGACGTCACCGGCCCAGACTCCCTGGCGATGGTGACCGCCTTCCGGCAGGAGCAGCGCAGAGCCACTAAGGAGGCCAGGACACCACCGCCCCACCTCGGGCGGAGCCCGAGGTGACCCGAGCGGCGCCGACGTTCAGGGCCGCCGGTCGACTTCCCGGCCCCCGACGAGTAGCCGCTACGCTGTGGCCTGTGGGCGGCGGTGACGCTGTCCCCTCATCAGCCCTGAAGGGATGCCGGACGGCCGGTTCGGTGCCGTGCGAGCGCGGCTTGTCCGTATGCCCTCAGGAGGCAGTGGTGGAAACGGTGTTGACCCGAGATCTGATCCGGGTGGCTATGGAGTCGATCGAGCGGGCCGGCACGGACCGGGACCCGACGCCGGTGGTACTGGAGTTCCCGACGTCGGAGCACGCGGGCGCGGTGGTGAGGTGGCACCCGCTGGTGGCGCTGGCGGTGGCCGGGCACATCTGTCAGTGGTGGAGCCCGAGTCGACAGCAGCGTGGCCCGTTCGTGGTTGAGACCGGTTGGCCGCTCAGGGACCAGGTGGTGCTGCGGTGCCCGGAGAGCGATCGCGGTCCGTCGCTGCGGGTGCTCTGTGGTGGTGATCCGCTGTTCGGGATCGCGATCCTGGAGCTGTGCGGGCACCCGGAGTGCCAGGAACCTGCGCCGGCCGGTCCCGGGTCGCGCTGCCCGGCGCACTTCACGGACCCGGTGCCGAAGGGCCGGGGTCAGACGTACTGGGCGGAGATCGCTGCCGGGGCCTGGCGCACGCGCTACCTGGAGGGTGACGAGTATCCGCAGCGGGTGGCCAGTCGCCGTGCAGGGCTGGTGACGGCGGCTGTCGCGGCGGGTATGGACGAGGAGGAGGTGGCTGCCGTGGTTGGCCTGGGCGGAGCCGTGGTGGACGAGATCCTCCACCCGGAGCCTGTGCCGGAGTGGACGGGGCACCCCCTGGACGGTCCGGCCTGACGACGGGCGGTTTCTGGTCTCGGGGAACAGACGGGCAGTCTTCCCCGTGGGTCGCCGGAATCGTTCGATAGCCGTAGCCGGCATCCGCGGTCACCCACCGGAACGGGATCTGGTCGTCGATCGCGCGGCGGACCATCGCCCTGGCGAGCTGGACCTTGGTGGCAAACTCGACCTCATCGCCGATCCCCGCCGCCCGGCAGCGTGCGCGGTCGTCGGTCCAGGACTTCGGAAGGTAGAGCGCCCGGTCGATCAGGGTGCGGCCCGGCTTGCCGGAGTAGGCGAGGAAGACCCCGACCTAGCAATTCTCGGTGCGGCCGGCGGTGCCGGAGTACTGCCGCTGGACACCGGCCGAACGCACACCCTTCTTCAGGAACCCGGTGTCGTCCATGATCAGCACACCGGCCGGATCCGCCAGGTGCTCGACGACGTACTCGCGTACGTCGTCGAGCACCCCGTCCGCGTCCCAGTCGATCCGGTTCAGCAGCCGCTGGATCCGGTCCGGACCGACATGACCGGCCTCCTCGGCCACCGTCCACCCGTTCTTGCGCTCCAAAGGCGCCAGCAGGCCCCACATGTAAGCCAGCGCCGACTCCCGCGACTCACTCCGCGCGAACCGGTGAGCAAACCGCTCATGCAACCCTGCCAGCCCATCCGACCAGCGACGAGCATCGATCTCGGATATGTCCCCACCCATGAACAGCTCAACGAGCTAACCCGACAACCGTCACGGTAAGCACCGTTGCAGTACTAGAGCCCGAAGCACGCGCGTGGTCCGGTCGGGGAGAATTCCCGGTGGCCCGGGTGTCTGGGAGGGTGGCACGCCCTACCGACACACGGCATTGGCAGGACGCCCTGGACAGCTGCCCCGCTACGCGTCCAGGTCCGCGGTCGGGTCGTCCATGTCGGCGCGGGCCATCACGTGGTAGGCGCCCATCGGCAGCATGGCCTGAAGTCCTTGCAGGATCTCGTCCGCGGTGTCGAGTCCCATCGTCCGGCCCCACGCTGTGGCCAAGGCCTTGGCCTTGGAGTCCTCGGGCTCGGCAGCCTCGGCTCGGGCGTAGACCTCCCGGGCCTGGCGCATCTCGGCGGCGAAGGCCTCGCGCGCCGCATTCAGGGCGGTGCTCATCACAGTGACGTACTCGTAGTAGGCAGTACCGTTGAAGACCCGTTCGTCGACGGAATAACCGGCGTCCTGGGCGCCCTCCCTGTTCTCCCGCAGCCAGTCGTCGGCCTCGCGGAGGAAACGCCACAGGTCGTCAGGTCGGCCCAGGGCGCGATACGAACCGACCTGGTGTCCGGTCCGGATGAGCCGCCGCAGCATCTCGGCGCGGGTCACGCCCGCCTCGGCCGCCTGCTCGTCGACCGCGTCCAGGAGGGACTCCGGCAGTTTGACGTCGGTGGGCCGCTTCTTCTCTCCGATCTTGGGGCGGCCGCCCTTGTCCCGCTCGCCGAAGAACTGGCGGACGGCGTCCTCCTCCTCGTTGTGGCGCAGCCAGGTCCGGGCCGCGCTGTCGTCGAGGAACTGGTAGCGCGCCTGGTTCTCCGCGCCCTCTCGCCAACGCTGGAGCACCCACTTACCGCCCGCCGTCCGGTAGAGCGCCTGGTGGTAGCCGTCCACTCCTCCGGCGTTCACACCCACCTGCCGGTTCAACCGCTTGTCCCACCGGGTGTTCTCGGGGAACTTCTCAGCGGCGCCGGGATCGAACCGGCTCACCACCGCCGGCTCGTCGACCGTGGGGTCGTAGTAGTCGTGCACGTCGACGCGGGCCATCGCCGCTCCTCTGAGAGGGGTCTGCGCGGGGGCTCCCACACAGCACCAACCTAACAGGTTTTCACCCGTGAAAACTTGAGGTTTAGGTTTTCACGGGTGAAAACCTGGCGTTCAACGACGGAGTCTCAACTGACCGGTCGTGATGGGTGATTGCCGATCCGAGTCCCTGGAGGTCCACGCGGCCACGTCCAACCCGCCGGGCCCCGGTGCCCGCTCCGGCCTGCGAAAGTGAACACCCGCCCCGGGGCCGGACAGTACGATGCCGGTCGTCATCAGCCCTGGTGAGATCCGCTGGCCGCATCCGCGGCCGGTGCACTCGACACCGAAAGGGCACTGCCATGCCTGACTACTACTCCGGCCTGGACCGCGGCGAGCGGAACGAACTGCGCGGACTGACGGACCGGCTGTTCGCCACCGGCATCCAGGCCACCTTCTCGCAGCTCACGCAGCCGCAGGCGGACGCGCACGTGTGGCTGACGGCCCCCGGAATCCGGCCGCCCCATGCCTGACCGGCCAGGCGAGCGGGCACCCCGGAGGCGGTACCGCGTGATGCCGGTCCGGCACGCGGTGAAGGCGAGGCGGCTTCGACGGAGCCGGAGTTCGGTGGCCGCTCCGGGGGTGCGCTCATGCTTCGAGAGTGATGGGGCCGTCGGGAATCCAGCCGTCGACGTAGCCTTCCATTGGCACGCCGAGATCCCAGGCAAAGGGCGTCGCCGTGCCAGCGCACAACCCGGCGATCGGACAGTGCTCGTGCTGCCCGTATACGCACCCGACCCGAACGCGGTCGAGTACCCGGAAGGGGGCTGGGCTCTTCTCGCTCAGACAGATAGGTCGGGGTCACCCCGGTCGGGGAGACCCCCCTCTGAGACGAGCGCCTCGTGCGTAAACTCGCCGCTCACGCACGGCGGCCGGACACTCGATTCGTGCACACTGTTCTCCTGCCCGATGACGAACGCGCCCTCATCAACGCGGTTGAGGCCATGGCCGCGACCCGAAGCACCCGCTCGGCCGAGCACGTCGTACTCGACCAGGGCCGGTTGCTGACCGCCAGGCCATGGCCGCGGCGGGGCGCGCCCCGCCGCGGCCGGCCCGGGCAGTGCCACCGCAACTCGCTGCGCGTCGCCCGAATCACCGGAGGTGTCTACGTCGAGGGGTACGCGCTGGGCCCTGACGGCATGGCACGGCCGCATGCGTGGTGCGTGGCCAGCGATGGCGCTGTTCTGGACCCCACGTGGCCTGGTGGGCGCGCCCACGCGTACCTGGGGGTGCCCATGAGCACCGAGTTCGTCCTCGCGTTCCAGGGCCGAACTCTTACCCGGACGTGCTTTCGCGGTGTGCTGGACACCGAGGTCCAGGTCACCCGCGACGCCAACCGGATCTTCACAGCCGGCGTACCGTCCTACGGTCTGATCGACGTCGGCCGTCCCCTTGAGCTGGGCTGCTCGCCGCCCGCGTAGCTCTCACCTCGGGTGGATCGGGGGGTACCGGCGGCCACAATCAGCATCCTGACCACCCGGTGGAGGCGGCCAGGCTAGACTGCGGAGCGGTCGACCTGGCTGGGCTCGCCGACCTTCCCTGCTCTCGCGGGGTGCGCAGTCGGTTCCCGACCGCTGCCGATGGCCTCTGGTCATCTGCCATTCCCCGCCCGTGCGGGGATTCCTCCCCTTCTTCTGGGCCGAGGGCTTCCTTTCCCCGCGTACGCGGGGTTGACCTGTGTTGGCCTGTGTTGAGCTGGGTTGATTGGGGTTCGAGTGGCTGTTGATCACGTGTGCAGTGCGGACGAGTACCGGCGCGGTCGACGTGATCCTGGGTGTCGGCGGGCGCACTCGGAGATGACCG
Source organism: Kitasatospora sp. NPDC088779 (assembly GCF_040685395.1). Taxonomy (NCBI): domain Bacteria; kingdom Bacillati; phylum Actinomycetota; class Actinomycetes; order Kitasatosporales; family Streptomycetaceae; genus Kitasatospora; species Kitasatospora sp. NPDC088779. The sequence goes on from NZ_JBFBHW010000065.1 coordinate 42,598, forward strand.
CGCAGTACAGGCCGCGCCGCTCCGACGGGGTGTCGCCAGAGGTCCGTCGGAGGGTCGCCGAGTTGCTGGAGCAAGGATTGGACGCCGTGGCGGCGGCACGACGGACCGGGCTGTCCTGGCAGATGGTTCACGAACTCGGACGGATCGACGAGGCAGTTCACCGCGCGATCAATGGGCTGGGGCCGGAAGACCCGGTGGAGCTGATCGACGTACCGCGCCGGCCGCAGGTGCCCCTGCACCGCCAGGACAAGCGGTTCGGCGACGACCGCCAGGAGCAGGTGCTGGCCGGGTTGCGCGAGGGTCTGACGCCGCATTCGGCGGCGGTCCGGGCAGGCGTGTCCCCCTGCACCGTGAAGCGACACATGGAACCGGGGCGGCCGTTCGCGGTGCTCGCGACCGCGGCGCTGGCCCAGGCCGCGGCCCGGCTGGTCTGAGCCGCCAGAACCCGGCGACGGCTGGCGCCCTCACCACGCCGGTAGGAACGCTGGCCGCATGGAGCCCCCGTGTGGCGGCCCGTTGCGGCGGCGTCCTTGACAACGGAGGCCACATCCTCGAACCGGCGGACGCGCACGGCCATCGCGGTGAGCGGGGCGCGGTATCAGTGGCCGCGGTCGTGACGATCCGCCAGGTGCCGGATGCCCGCGGAGATGATGCGCATGCCGATGAAGTCCAGCGCCCCTCCTGGTTTGCGCGCTCTGCCTGGCGATCAAGCGGGTCCGCCATGCCCGGCACTGGACTCCGCCCGGCACCGCCCTCTGCCTACGGCACGGCCGCTGGAGCGGAGCTCACGGACAGCAGTTCGCTGTCACGGCTCTGCCGGAGGTTCTCCAGGCCCAGCGCCCTCACTACCGGCTGATCCGCCGGCACGGCTGGCGGGACGTCGCCCGGGCGATGGACGACGCGCTGCGGATTTGCGGCACCTGGTGGGACAACCGGCGCTTCACCCAGGCCCTGGACCGCCGCCGGGCCGTCCTGCGCGGCCCGGCCTGGGCCGGGCACGGCCAGAGCCTCACCGTCGCGGCCTGCGGCTATCCCGAGGTCGTTGCTCTGGCCGGCCTCTTCCTGACACCCGCGCTGCGGGCCCTGCCGTTCACCGGCCGCACCGGCGACTACCGGGGCTTCGTCCAAGAGGTCCGCGACCGCGCCGCCCCTGGCTACTGGGACGACAAGATCGCCTCCAACGACCCGCTCACCCTCTGGATCGAGGCCGAACGCCACCACCACACCACCGCGACGGGAACCCGATGACCCGAAACAACCGCCGGCTCGACTCCCCGGTGGTCGAACGCGCTGCCGGACCGATGACCGTCGGCTACGTCCGCACCGTGATCGGCCAGAGCCCGGTCACCCAGATCAGCACGCTCCTCGCGGCCGACGTCGCGGAGAAGGAGGATCCGCTGCCACCGCTGCTCGCGCAGCATCGGCCAGTACTCCTCGGTGTGGCGGAGGGCGGCCAGCAGCCGCTCGGGGGTGGCGCGGAAGGCGGGTGCGGCCCAGTCGTCCCAGGCGATCCACTCGTCCCGCGCACGGTCGTAGTGCGCACGGGTGCCGCGCCGCCCGGTGGTCTCCAGCAGCCGGTAGGTCTCCTCGGCGATGCCGAGCGCCCGGGCCATCTCGGCGCGGCTGCGGCCGGTGAGCACGCGCAGGTGAACCAGGCGCTCGTGCTCGACGGTGCACAGGTCGGCCGGTTCGACGCCGACCGCCTTGGCCAGGCGCGGCAGGATCTCGGGGCGGGGCACGCGGGTGGCGGCGAGGTAGAGGCTCACCGCCCGCTCGCTCACGCCGACCTCGCGGGCGATGTGGGTGACCGAGGCGCCGGCGGCGGTGCGGGCGGCCCGCAGCTTCGCCGCGTCGAAGCCGCACGGGAACGTGCTCACACCCGTCTCCTACCCGCCGTCGTATGCGGAAGTCCGTTCACCCTGAACGATCGGCAAGAGGCCTGGGCCGGTGAAGGTCCGTTCAGGGGGGTGGGGGGTGAACGAACCGCGAAGGAGGCGACCACCTCGCGGTTCGTTCACCCCGGCTGCCATCGGTGCTGGTCAGCACCACAGCTCGCCGTCGTCGGCCTCATCGGGCTCCGGCTCCCCGGGCTCCTGGTCGTCGCTGTCGGTCCAGGTGCCGAACGGGTCCGGGCAGGCCGGGTTCCTCAGCGCCGAGCTGGAGGGCGCCGCCCTTGAGGCGGCGCGGGCCCGGGATCACCGGGCGCCGCCGTCGAGCTGGGCGGGGATGCGGCTGGTGCGGAGCTCGCGCAGGTCGGGGATGTGGTTGTACAGCGTCCCCGGGCTGATCTTGAGGAGCTTGGCGATCGCGGTGATCGACAGGCCGGGGTTGGGCAGCATGTCGCGCGCGGCCTTGATGATGTCCGGGTTGACCGAGGGGCGGCCGCCGACCTTGCCGCGGGCGCGGGCGGCGGCCAGGCCCTCGCGGGTGCCGGAGACGATCAGCTCGCGGATGAACTCGGCGAAGACGTGGAAGACGAGCCGGCCGCCGGGGGTGGTGGTGTCCAGGCGCTCGTGCAGCGAGGTGAAGCCGACCTCCCGGCGCCTCAGCTCGCTGACCATGTTGATCAGGTCCTGGAGGGAGCGGCCGTAGCGGTCGAGCGCGGGGACCACCAGGGTGTCGCCGCGCTGGAGGAAGGCGTGGCACGCCTGCAGCTCGGGGCGGTCGTCGTCCTTGCCGGACTTCTTGTCGGCGAAGATCCTGCGGCAGCCGGCTTGGTTGAGGGCGTCGATCTGGCAGTCGAGCTTCTGTCCGCCGGTGGACACCCGTGCGTTATCCGATGCGGATCTCGGTCCGGACGGCGGGCTCGGCGATCAGGAGTTCGAACTGGTCGGGTTCAAGTGGCGTGCTCACGCCCGGAATCCTCTCAGAAAAGGGTGGTCTGAGGTTGTTGAACCACCCCGGTTTCTGAAGGAGTTTTTGAAGACTCTGCGGGCCTTTTTGATCTTGGTCCGGCGATCTTCAGCAAACGTTGGTTTCTTGAAGATCGTTAAGTCGCTCCGGCGGTGCGACGTGCCGATGATCCGACCACCGGCGGATGCTGAGGTCGGATCATCGGCACGGAGGTGGTTCGGTCGAACCTCCTGGACGGGTGTTCGCCAGACGCTGCGTCAGTTCGGCCGGTCGTTGCCCCGGTACAGCTGGGCGCCAACGACGACGACCTGCCGGTCAAGGTCCGGGTGGGCGTCGAGCTCGTCCGCGCTGCGGTAGCCGAGGACCGCGCTGGTGCGGGTCGTCCCTCCGGTGTTGGCGCCCACCGTGTGGAAGAGCGTGCCGTCGAAGAGCAGGACGCCGCCGGCGGGGACCGGCACTGGCACGGCCTGGTCGGCAAGGTCGGCGAGTTCGGGGTGCTCGTCCATCCAGGTGCCGCCGCCGTCTGGCTGCGGGACGCCGACGTACGGCGCGCAGTGGGAGCCGGGGACGATCCAGGTGCAGCCGGTCTCCACGGTCGCGTCCTCGAAGTACACGACGGCGGTCAGCAGGCCGCGGGTGGGCTGGAGGATGTCGCGGTGCAGCCGCACCTCCTGGGCACCCGGAGCGTTGAGGGAGCCCTGGTTGTGCCGGTTGAGAACGTAGACCACGTTCGGGCCGAGCAGCGCGGTGAGCGGCCCGGTCAGGGCGGGGTGGGCGACGAGGCGGTGCATCAGGGCGCGGTCGTGCTGGTAGAGCCGGTACACCTTGGCCCGCCCGGCCGGGAGGCGGGCGGCGCGGGCGCGGACGGCCTCGGCGACGTCGTCCAGGAGGCGCTGGGGCAGACCGGCATCGGGCAGGCGCAGGTAACCGAGGTCGCGGAAGTGGCGGGCCTGCTGCTCGGTCAGCACGGGCGAGGTGGTGGTGGGCACAGCGGTTGATCCCCTCTCAGAAAGTGTTGGGTAATCGGGTGATCACTCGTTCTTGAGGTCGTCGGCGAGGCGGCGGGCGGCTTCGGTCTCGATGGGGCCGCGCGGTTCGACCT
>NZ_JBFBHW010000066.1:0-44710 GCF_040685395.1 Kitasatospora sp. NPDC088779
TACATGATCGCCCTGCACCGCTCCGGCCGACGGGGCGAGGCCCTGGAGGCCTACCAGCGCCTGCGCAACACCCTGGTACGGGAGTTGGGCATGGAGCCGTCCACCGGACTGCGACGGCTCCAGCGCTCCATCCTGCTGGCCGGCCCGGAGCGGCCCGAGCGTTCGGAGCGCCCGGAGCGCGAGGCGGCCGCGACCGCTTCGCCGGAGGGGTCCGTGGCCCGGTTCACCCGGGTCGGCTGAGGACGCGCGGCAGGCGCCGTCGCTGCCGGGGCGCTGCTCGTGTGTGGTCGGAACGTGCTCGTCGTTGTGAGGGGTGTGGGTCGGGTGGTGCAGGAGAGGTCGGAACGGACACGCGGACGGCTGGTCGAGGCGGGGGCGGTGCTGTTCGACCGCTGCGGCTATGCGGGGGCCACGCTCGGCGAGATCGCCGGCGCCGCGGGAGTGACGAAGGGTGCGCTCTACTTCCACTTCGCGTCCAAGGAGGAGCTGGCGCAGGCGGTGTTCCAGCGGGCCGAGCGCTCGCTGCGGGGCGCCTGCGGCGGTCTGCGGGCCACCTCCTCCCCCCTGCAGACGCTGATCGACGTGGGCTACTGGCTGGTCGACGCCCTGGGGTCGGACGCGGTGGTCCGGGCGGCGTTCCGCCTCGGCCGGGAGGGCGGCTGGCAGTCGAGGACCGCCGCGTTCGCTCCCGCCACGCCCGCCCCCGGCGCGCCGGTCGCGGGCGTGCGGGGCTTCCACGGCGTCTGGGCCGGTGTCGTCCGGGAGTTGCTGACCGGTGCCCGGCGCGCCGGCGAGCTGCGCGACCGCTCGGGCGATCCCGGCCCGGAGACCCTGGTGGTGGCGGCAGCCTGCGGGCTGGAGGTCGTCTTCGGTGACGGCTGCCCGGGCGAGGAGCGCGCCCGCCGGGTCGGCGCCCTGTGGGAGTGGCTGCTGCCCTGCCTCGTCCCCCCGGGCTCCTCAAGCGCCTACCGGACCAGGCCGCTGACGTCGCTGCCGGGCTGAGCAGGCGGTTCAGGGGCGGACAGGCGGGGTGCCTGGTGCGGCGCGCCCCGCCCCGGGCCGGTCACGCCGTGTGGAGGCGCTCCGCCAGGCCGGCGGCCGTGAAGGCGGCCACCAGGTCGTCTCGGTCCTCGGTGAAGTGGGCCCAGCTGTCGTGGTGGACGAGGACGACCCGGCGGGCGTCGAGGATCGCGGCGGCCTCGGCGGCCTGGGCGCTGTCCAGGACGATGGGCGCGCCGTCGAAGAGGGCGGCGAAGCGGGGAGCCCCGGCGAAGAGGATCGCGGTGTCCACGGGGGCGAAGCGTTCGGCGATCTCCCCGACGGCGGGGAGGGAGGCGTTGTCCCCGCTGACGTAGACGGTGGGCAGCCCGTCCCCGGTCAGGACGAAGCCGACGACCTGGCCGGTGGCGGCCTCCACCTCCTCGCGGGCCCCGGGCCCGTGGAGGGCGGGCACGCCGGTCACGGTGAGGGTGCCGCCGCCGGGGCGGTCCAGCGTGACCGACTCCCAGTCGGCCAGTCCCCGGGCCGTGCCGCCGAGGCGCAGGCCGCCGCCGGGGGTGGTGAGGGTGAGCGGGACGTCGGCGAGCAGGGCCCGGCCGGAGTGGTCGAGGTTGTCGGGGTGCTCGTCGTGGGAGAGCAGGACGACGTCGACGCGGCCGGCGTCGGCGGGGCTCCCGGAGGAGGGCGCGGTCTTGGTGAGGAGCGGGCCGCCCGGCCGCTGGTAGTCGCCCGGGCCGTCGAAGGTCGGGTCGGTGAGGAAGCGCAGGCCTCCGTACTCGAAGAGGGCGGTCGGGCCGCCGAAGAGGCGGACGGGGAACTGCTCGACGGTCGTGTCGGAAGAAGCCATGGTGAAGCACACCTCACGGTTGAGAGTGGTTTATCCGTGAGGAAAGCTAGCCGGTTCTCACGGATGAGTGCAAGCGCTACCATGAGACTCATGACGGACGCCGCGGACACCGCCACCGACGAGACCGCCGTGCCACCCGCGCCGGGCGAGCAGCAGTACTCCTCGCTCGCCCTGGTCAACAGCGCCGTCACGCTGCCCGGCGGACATGTCGTCGACCGCCTCGGCACGCCGGCCGCCGCCGGTCGGTGGCTCCTGGAGCACGGCCTCGCCCCGGCCGACGCGGGCCTTCAGGAGATGTGCACGGCGCAGGTGCGCTCGATGCGCGAACAGGTCAGGACGCTGTTCGCCGCCCGCGTCGCGGAGCTGCCCGCACCCTCCTCCGCCCTGGCCGCCGTCAACGACGCCCTGACCCGCCTGCCCACGGCCCGGCTGCTGCGGTGGGACGACGGCAGCGGCCCCTACCGCGCGGCCCCCCACCCCACCACCGAGATCGTCGACCACGCCCTGGCCACCCTCGCCGCCGACGCCGCCGACCTGCTCACCGGGCCCGAAGCGGCCCGTCTCACCGCCTGCGGCTCCACCCCGTGCACCCGGTACCTCCTCCGGCACGGCCGGCGCCACTGGTGCTCCACCCGCTGCGGCGACCGCGCCCGCGCGGCCCGCGCCTACGCCCGGCGCACCCGGCCCCAGCCCGACTGACCGGGCTGGCGCCCTCGACCGGCGCCCTCGCCGACGGCCCTGGTCGACACCCCTGGCCGGCGCGGGCCGCACCCCCCCCGAGCCCGGTCCGTGCGAGCCGCGTTCGAACGGGCCGAATGTCAGTGCGGCTCGCCATGATGGCGGTATGAAGGACGCAGCCACCCTGGCCCCTCCCGCCGCCCTGGCCTCCCCGCAGGCCTACGCTGACGCCGTCGCCGCCGCCGTACGGGCCGCCGCCGCGTACTACGCCGACGGCTCCGCCCCGCTCGGCGACGACGAGTACGACGCCCTGGTGCGGGCGATCGAGGCCTACGAGCACGAGCACCCGGACGAGGCGCTGCCCGAGTCGCCCACCGGCAAGGTGGCCGGCGGCGCGGCGGTCGGCGACGTCCCGCACAGCGCGCCGATGCTCTCCCTCGACAACGTCTTCTCGGCCGAGGAGCTGGAGTCCTGGGCGGCCGGCCTGGAGCGCCGGCTCGGCCGGCCGGTCGCCGCCTGGTGCGTCGAACCGAAACTGGACGGCCTCGCCGTCGCCGCCCGCTACCGGGCCGGCCGGCTCACCCAGGTGCTGACCAGGGGCGACGGCCTGGCGGGGGAGGACATCACCGCCGCCGCCGACGCCGTGCTCGGCCTGCCCGCCCGGCTCGCCGAACCGGTCGACGTCGAGCTGCGCGGCGAGGTGCTGCTCACTCACGAGCAGTTCGAGCAGGCCAACGCCGTCCGCACCGCGCACGGCGCCAGCCCGTTCGCCCACCCGCGCAGCGGCGCGGCCGGCACCCTGCGCGCCAAGGACCGCGCCTACCGCGTCGAACTCACCTTCTTCGCCTACGACGCCCTCGGCCTGCCCGGCCTCGACCACGCCGACCTGCTCGCCCGGCTGGCCGTCCTCGGTGCCAACACCGCCGCCAGCACCGATGCCGCGCCGCGCCGCTGCGCGACCCTCGCCGAGGCACAGCAGCGGATCGACGAGATCGCGGGCCTGCGCGCCGCGCTGCCCTTCGGGATCGACGGCGTGGTGGTGAAGGCGGACGCGGTGGCCGACCAGGAGGCGGCCGGGTCCGGCTCCCGCGCGCCGCGCTGGGCGGTGGCCCGCAAGCTGGCGGCGCAGCACAAGGTCACCCGGCTGCTCGGCGTCGAGTGGAACGTCGGCCGCACCGGGATCATCGCGCCCCGGGCCGTCCTCGAACCGGTGGTGATCGACGGCGTCACCGTCACCTACGCGACCCTGCACAACCCGGCCGACATCGGGCGCCGCGGGCTGATGATCGGCGACCAGGTGTTCGTCTACCGGGCCGGCGACGTGATCCCGCGGGTCGAGGCGCCCCTGGTCGACCAGCGCACCGGCGCCGAGCAGCCGATCGCCTTCCCCGAGGTCTGCCCGCGCTGCGGCGACGCCATCGATACCTCCGAGCAGCGCTGGCGCTGCGTGCGCGGCCGGGCCTGCCAGGCGGTCGCCTCGGTGATCTACGCGGCCGGGCGCGACCAGCTCGACATCGAGGGCCTCGGCGGCACCCGCGCCGTCCAACTGGTCGAGGCCGGGCTGGTCGGCGACCTCGCCGACCTGTTCACCCTCACCCGGGAGCAGCTGCTCACCCTGGAGCGGATGGGCGACACCAGCGCCGACAACCTGCTCGCCGCGATCGAGACCGCCCGCAGCCGCCCGCTGAACCGGGTGTTCTGCGCCCTCGGCATCCGCGGCACCGGCCGGACGATGTCCCGCCGACTCGCCGCGCACTTCGGCAGCATGGCCGCGATCCGCGCCGCCGACGCCGCGGCGCTGGCCGGCGTGGACGGTATCGGCGTCGAGAAGGCCGCCGTGATCGTCGCCGAACTCGCCGATGTGGCACCGCTGTTGGACCGGCTCTTGGCGCAGGGCGTCGGCACGGCGGTGACCGAGCCGACGGCTCCCGCCGACCGGGCCGCGGACGGCGGCGCGGCGGCTGCGGACGACACCGCGGCGGGCCCGCTGGCCGGCCAGAGCGTGGTCGTCACCGGCAGCATGACCGGAGCCCTCGCCGAGCTCTCCCGCAACGCGATGAACGAGCTGATCGAACGCGCCGGCGGCAAGGCCTCCTCGTCGGTGTCCAAGCGCACCACCCTCCTCGTCGCGGGCGAGAAGGCCGGCTCCAAGCGTGCCAAGGCGGAGGAGCTCGGAGTGCCCGTCATGACCCCGGAGGAGTTCGCCGCCCTGGTCGCCGAGCAGCTCGGCTAGGCCGGCCGCGGCCGGCCAACCGGCCGGACAGCCGGACAGGACCTGGGCCCGGAAGGCCAGTTGATCGCCCGCGCCAAGGGTGCGGTAGGGTGGCCGACGCCGTGTACGACCGCGACTCAAGGAGGTGAGCCCCATTACCGGTATGTCCGAGCGGGTGCTCCCGGAGCGCGGCCGTGCGGGCGCGTCGCGCGCGTAGCGCGGATGCGTCGGCGCGGTGTCGGCCCTTGCGGGAGCCCTGACGGAGTCGTTCGTCCTCCTCCCGATTCCCCCAAGGGGTCATCTTGTCGGTTTTTGCCTCCGCAGCTCTCCGTTCCTCGGTCGTCGCCCGGCTGCGTGCCGCCGGTTGCGTGTTCGCCGAGGACGAGGCGCGGGTCCTGCTCTCCGCCGCCGCGACACCGGCCGACCTGGCCGTGATGGTCCGGGCCCGGGCCGAGGGCCGGCCGCTGGAACACGTCGTCGGCTGGGCCGAGTTCGCCGGGCTGCGGATCGCCGTCGACCCGGGCGTGTTCGTGCCGCGCCGCCGCAGCGAGTTCCTGGCCGCCACGGCCACCGAGCTCACCGGCCCGGGCGCCGTGGTCGTCGACCTCTGCTGCGGCAGCGGCGCCCTCGGCGCCGCCGTGGCGGCCACCGCCGCGCACCCGGTCGAGCTCTACGCGGCCGACGTCGACCCGGTCGCCGTCCGCTGCGCCCGCCGCAACCTCACCGGGCCCGGGGCCCCGGTCTTCGAGGGCGACCTGTTCGTCGCGCTGCCCGCCGCCCTGCGCGGCCGGATCGACGTCCTGCTCGCGAACGTCCCGTACGTCCCCAGCGCCGACATCGCGCTGCTGCCGACGGAGGCCCGGCTGCACGAGGCCCGGCCGGCGCTGGACGGCGGCGCCGACGGTCTGGACGTGCTGCGCCGGGTGGCCGCCGAGGCGCCGCACTGGCTGGCCCCGGGCGGGTCGCTGCTGTTCGAGACCAGCGAACGGCAGACCCCGACGGCCCTGGCCGTCGCCCGCGCGGCCGGCCTCGACGCCGTCGACGCCTGGTGCGAGGACCTGGATGCGACGGTCGTCACCGCGACCCTGCGCTGACGGGGCCGCAGCCCGCCCCCGCCTCCCGCCTCCCGGTGGCAGGGGCGGGCCCGGTGGCCGGCTGGGCGCTCACAGCTCGCGGATCTCACGCCTGGTCAGCGCGTACCCGAACGCGCCCGTCAAACAGAGCCCGGTCGTCGCGAACACCCCCCGGCTCCCGAAGGCGTCCACCGCCGCGCCGGCCGCGATCACCGAGATCGGGAAGACTCCCAGCGCGCAGAAGGTGACGGCCGCCATGACCCGGGCCAGCAAGGCGGGCGGGGTGCTCTTCTGCACGCCGGTGACGATCAGGACGTTGGTCACCGTGCTGGCGCCGCCGGCCAGGCAGAGCAGCAGCACGGCGCCGACGAGGCCGGTGAACGGCACCAGCCCGATCGCCGTACCCATCACCAGACCGGAGAGCATCGCCGTGCGGCCCCGCGAGCGCACCTCGGTGAGGCCGGCCGCGAACAGGCCGCCGACCAGCGCACCGCCGGTGAACGCGGCCAGCAGCAGGCCCAGCCCGACGGCACCGGCGCCGAAGCCGTGGGTGGCCAGGGTCGGTAGGGCGACACGGGTGGCGCCGCCCACCGTCAGGTTCGCGATCACCGTCACCGTCAGCACCGCGCGCAGCAACGGCGACTCCCGCAGCAGGCCACGGAAGTTCTTCGGTACGGAGGCACGTTCGGAAATCGGGCTGGCGGGTGCGACGAGGCTGCCGCGACCGATCAGCAACAGCGTGGCCGCCGACACGGCGAAGGTGGCCGCGTCCAGGCCCAGTGCGGCGGCCGGGCTGAGCCAGGCGACCAGCGGGCCGGCCAGCGCCGGACCGAGCAGACCGGCGCCGAAGGTGACCGTACTGTTCAGTGCGTTGCCCGCATGCAGGTCCTCGGAGGGCAGCAGGGTCGGGGTGATCGCCCAGGCGGCCGGCAGGAACACCCCTGCTCCGAGGCCGACCAGCAGCGCGAGCCCGCCGATCAGCCAGAAGTTCGCCGCCCCGCCGGCGGCGATCGCGCACAGCCCGGCGGTGGCGAGCAGTCGGCCGAGGTCGGCGGCCAGCATCACCCGGCGGGCGCCGAACCGGTCGGCGAGCATCCCGCCGAGCGGGGTGGCGGCCAGCCGTCCCGCGCCGTAGGCGGCGACCACCAGACTCAGCTGGCGGGCGCCTCCGGCGAGGGAGTAGACCAGCAGCGGCAGGGCGACCACCTGGAACGCGTTGCCGAACTCCGAGGTGCCCTGCCCGATCACCAGCAGCCGGAAGCCCCGCGCACGCAGGGGCGCGACGCTGATCCGGGGGCGGAACCGCAACAGCCCCGCCGCGCCGCCTGCTCGCGCGCCGCCCGTCCCTGCGCCGCCCGTCCCCGTGCTGCCCGTCCCCGTACTGCCCGTCCCTGTACTGCCCGTCCCCGCGTTGTCCGTCCCCGTATCGCTTGCTCCCGCGCCGCTAGCCATCGAGCGAGACCGGCAGCGACTCCAGGCCGCGCAGCATGATCGTGTTGCGCCAGGGCAGGGTCTCCTCCGCGGCGGCCAGCTCGATCCGCGTGAAGCGCTCCAGCAGGCCGGTCAGCGCGACCTCGCTCTCCAGCTTGCCGAGGAAGGAGCCGAGGCACCGGTGCAGGCCCTGCCCGAAGGCCAGGTGGCCCGGATCGCCCCGGTCCAGGATCAGCCGGTCGGGATCGGTGAATCGGGCCGGGTCCCGGTTGGCCGCGCCGAGCGAGAGCAGCACCAGCTCGTCCGCCGGGATCTCCACGTCGTCGACCATCACGTCGGCGTTCGTGAACCGCAGCGTGGCCATGCTCACCGGAGACTCGTAGCGGAGGAACTCGTCGATCGCGACCGGCATCGCCGCCGGGTTGGCGCGCAACCAGGTGAGCTGGTCGGGGTGGTGGAGCAGCGCCAGGGTGGCGGTGCCGAGCAGGTTGACGGTGGTCTCGTGGCCGCCGATCAGCAGCAGGAAGACCATCGAGAACACCTCCCGCTCGGTGAGTTCACCGGCGTCACAGGCCTGGACCAGGTCGGTCAGGATGTCCGCGCTCGGCGACGCCCGCCGGGCCGTCATCAACTCGCGCAGGTAGTCGTTCAGTTCGGCGGTGGCCTGGTCGAAGGTCATGTCGCCGCCCTGGGTGAGGATCGCCGTCGACCAGGTGCGGAAGGCCTGCATGTCCTCCGGGGGGAAACCCAGCAGCTCACAGATGATCATGATCGGCAGCGGGAAGGCGAAGTCCGTCACCAGGTCGGCGGTCTCCCGCCCGCGCAGCCCGTCCAGCAGGCCGCTGGCGATGCGCTCGACCAGCGGTCGCATCAGATCGACCCGCCGGCGGGTGAAGACGCCCTGGATCAGCCGGCGCAGCCGGGTGTGGTCCGGCGGGTCGCTGTTGAGCATGTGGACCACCTCCGAACCGAGCGTCAGGCCGGAGCCCCGCCCGCTCGCGATGGCCTGGCTGCGGCGGACGTCCTGCCCGAAGCGCGGGTCCATCAGCGCGGCCCGGACGTCCTGGTAGCGCGTCACCAGATAGACCGGCAGGCCCTCGCCGAACTCCACGACGGAGACCGCGCCGGCCTCGCGGATCCGGGTGAGCGTGGGGTAGGGGTCGCGGATGAAGGCGGACATCCGCGCGGCGGCGTCGTCGACCGCGGTGGTCATGGATCACTCCTCGGGCTCGAACTCCGGCAACTACACGGTCAGCGACGGGAAGGGCCAGCGGCGCACCCGCATGGGCAGGAACCAGGCGCGGCCGGCCTGTTCGGCGATCAGGCCGGCCGCGGCGAAGTCCCGGTGGACGGCGTCCGGCAGCCGGCCGACCTCGACGCCCTCGGCCAGCGCCTCGACCTGCGCCAGGTGGCCCGGCTCGTCGATGGTGAACAGCTCCAGCGTCCCGAACCGGCGGTCGCGCACCTCGACGAAGCCGGGGCCGCGCCGGAAGACGCACTTGCTCGGGTAGTACGTGGCGCGCCAGTCGGTGACGACGTCCTCGGGGCCGCCGGTCAACTGCTCGGGCGGGTACAGGTGGTGGAACCGGCGCTGTGCCGCGCAGCCGTCCGTGCAGTCGGCCTGCCAGAGCACGGCCAGCCCCTGCCCGGTCGCCTCGCGCAGCAGCATCAGCGCCCGCGCGGAGGCCGCCGGCGCGTCCGCGCAGAGCCGCACCGGCTCGGTCAGCCGCAGGCAGCGGACCCCGGCGCGGTGCAGTTCGGTGACCTCCGCCTCCGCCGGGCCGGACAGGGTGCGGTGGCCGAGCGCGAAGCCCGGCAACTCCCGGGCGGCGGGGTCGTAGTCGAGCCAGAGCTCGACCTCCGGGCCGGCCGCGCGCCAGGAGGCGGCATCGGTCCTTCCCACAACGGTCCTTTCCACAACGGTCCTTTCCGCAAAGGCTCTTCCGGCATCGGTCCTTCCGGCATCAGTCCGTTCAGCCGATCGTGACGGCATCGAGCACCTCCTCGGCGCCAGGGCGGGCGGCGGCGGGGCCGTGCCGGTGCTGCATCCGCATCAGCACCTGGTTGTCGGACTCGACGGCGACCTGGAGGAAACCGTCCCCGTCGTGGAACAGCAGGCCCAGCGCGGTGAAGCGCTCCAGCACCGGCTCGACCGCCGCCGCGCCGCCGGGGACCTTGGCGGCCAGCGCGGCGGTCGAGCGGGGCTGGTTCAGCAGCCGGAAGGCGGCGAGCTCCACCGGATCGGTCAGCTCGACCACCCGCCAGTCGTACCCGGGGCGGGTGTTGACGAGCGCGATCCGCCCGCCCGCGTCCCGGTAGCTGAGCCGGCTGTGGGGGAACCGCGCGATCCAGGTGCCCACCGCCGCGCTCAACCGTTCCGCGAGGTCGCCGCCGATCCCGCGCGGCGGTGCGCTGAACACGTAGGCCAGCTCGGCCAGTTCGCTCTCCGGCAGGCGGTAGGTCGCGCCGTACTGGAAGGCCGGTCGGGTGATCGCGAAGCCCAGCTCGGGGCGGTCGAAGTACGGGCTGAACCGCTCGATCGCGATCCGGCCCGCTCCGGTCGGCGGGTCCAGGTGGTGCAGTACGGGCAGTTGGCGGATCACCGACTCGTAGTCGGCCGGCTGCTCGCCCGGGAAGCCGTAGAGGTAGTTCCAGCTCACCGACACTCCGGCGCTCTGCGCGTCCCGCAGCGCGCGGACGTTCTGGCAGCCCGTCACCCCCTTGTCCATGATCCGCAGGACCCGGGTGCTCAGGCTCTCGATGCCGGGCTGCACCTGGGCCGCGCCCGAGTCGCCGAGGAGTTGGAACTGGTGGCGGCGCAGGTTGGCCTTGATCTCGAAGTGCAGCCGCAGATCCACCGGGAGCTCGGCGAGCGACTTCAGGACGGTGTCGAAGTAGCCCATGTCCAGGATGTTGTCGACCACGTAGACGTCCAGCAGCTGGTGGCGTTCGGCGAGCGCGAGCACCTCGGCGAGGAAGTCGGCCGGCGGCTTGGAGCGGAACTCCATCGAGGAGCCGTTGAGCCCGCAGAAGGTGCAGTGGTGCTTCTCGCCCCACCAGCAGCCCCGGGAGCCTTCGACGACCAGCTTGGGATCGACCCAGCCGGCCGCGACGGAGGCGTCGAGCCGCTCGTAGAAGCCGTCGTAGCGGGGCGCCAGGATCGCCGCGGGCGGCAGCGGACGCCTCGTCATCTCGTTGGCCGTCGACTTCCCGGAGCCGTCCCGCCAGCACAGCCCGGGGACGGCGGAGAGGTCGCCGCCTTCCAGGAGTGCCGGGAAGGCGGCCTCGCCCTCGCCGCGCACCACGTAGTCCAGGAAGGGAAAGTTGCGGTGCAGCGCGGCGCCCTGCGGACCGTCGCAGTTCGCGCCGCCGAACACCGTGCGCACCTGCGGGCACCGCTGCTTGAGCAGCCTCGCGGCGGCGAGGCTCGCCGTGTTCTGCTGGAAGGTGGTGGTGAAGCCGACCAGGTCCGGTGGGTCGGCGGCGAGTTCGTCGACCAGTCGGGCGATGAACGCGGGGGCGATCGCGCGGGTGGCCCGGGTCAGTGCGATCTCCTGCTCGCTCGCACCGCTGGTGGCCAGGTACTCGAAGTAGGCCGCGAACTCGCCGTCGCTGTCGTCGATGTCGCCCTCGATGTCGCCCTCGACGCCGGGGGCCGGGCCGTCGTCACCGTACAGCGCACCGGCGAACGCCCAGTCGCCCGCGCCCTGGAAGTAGGACTTCTCGGAGAAGTACTGGTAGTCGTCCACGCCGAAACCCGCGGTCTCGGCGGCCCAGTCCACGAAGTCCAGGTTGGCGTACCGCACTTCGACCTGGTGGTCGGCGCGTGCGGCGGCGGTGTGCATGATCCCGAGCGCCAGCGACGGCACGTCGATCGCGCCCCAGGGCATGTGCAGCAGGACGATACGCATGGTGGCCACTTCTGTTGATCGCCGGCGGTCGATGAGGTGTCGCTCCGGGGCACCGCAGGCGCCCCGGAGCGACGGAGAATCACTTGCCCTTGGTCTCCGGCTTCGGCTTCGGCTGCCCCTTGAGGGCAGGCGCGACCACCGCGGCCTTGGTGATGTCGAGTGCGAAGGCCTGGACCACCACGGCGCCCCGGTCACGCTCCGGGGTGCTGATCGGGTCGTTCTGAATGCTGCGTCGCTTCATGGATGTTCACCTCCTTCCACCAGTTCGGCGGGTACCTCGGGGCGGTCGCCCCGGGGTGGCAGGGGGAGCGGTGCCGGCCAGGCGTGCTCGGCGAACCGGACCATCGTGGCCAGCACCGATCGGTGGTCGGCGGTCCGGCGGCTGTAGTGGCCGCCGTCCACCCAGAGCAGCTCGTGCGGCACCGCCAGCCGGCGCAGGTCCGCGGCGTACCGGGCGACCTGGTCGGGCGGGCACCGCTCGTCGGTCCGCGAGGCGACCAGCAGGACGGGCGAGCGGACCTGGTGCACGTACGATCGCGGGTCGGCCGCGCGGTAGCGCTCGGGAACCTCGTCCGGGGTCCCGCCGAAGAGCTGCCGATCGAGCGCGCGCAGTGCGGGGGTGGTGGTGCGGTAGGCGGCGGGGTAGTCCGCGATCGGCTGAGCGGCCATGCCGAGTGACCACAACTCCGGCTGCGCGCCCATCGCCAGCAGGGTCAGGTAGCCGCCCCACGAGAATCCGCACAGGCCGGTGCGCTCCGCGAGCGCCGTACCGTCGGCGACCAGCTCCGTGCGGACGGCGGCCAGGTCCTCGATCTGCGCCAGCCCGACCCGGTGGCCGTACTCGTGCTGCCAGCGGGCGCCGTAGCCGGTGGAGCCGCGGTAGTTGGTGCGCACCACCGCGTAGCCACGGCCGACCAGGGCGTTCACCCGCGGGTCGTAGGAGTCGCGGTCGTGGGTGGCGGGGCCGCCGTGGACCAGGAAGAGGGTCGGCCACGGGCCCTCGCCGACCGGGGTGCTGACGAAGCTGTGGATCCGCCCGTACGGCCGGGGCGTCCAGCGCCGGCTGCGGGAGGTGTCGCCCCGGTCCGGGTCGAGGCCCTGTCCGGGGTGGTGCGCAGCCTCCGTGCCGGGGCGCAGTACCAGCGGGCGGGGCGGTGTCGACTCCCGGCTCCAGACGCAGTGCAAGGTGCCGTCCGGAGCGCAGGACAGGTCGTGGATCGTGCCGCCGGGCGTGCTGATCTCCCGGACGGGCGGGGCCTGTTCCGCCGGTCCTTGCCGTGCGGCTCCCTGCGGCGTCACCCGCTGCCGCGTCGCCCCCTGTCCCTCCGGCGGGTCGAGGTCGGCGAGGAGCAGCCGGCTCCGCCCGGCCCGCTCGTGCTGGATCAGCACCTCGCGCGGCCCCCGGTACCAGCCGGCCGATATCTGCGAGTCGAACGACAGCCCCGGGTACCTGCGCAGTCCCGTGCCGGCCCGCCAGGTCGCGACGGTGTACCGCTCGTCCTCCTCGACCACCAGCAGCAGCTCCGGTTCGAGTCCCGCGAGCGGGTTGAACTCGATCGGCCAGAGCCGTAGTCGGCGGTCCCCGGCGATCCGCAGCGGACCGTCCGCCTGCGTGCCCGCCTGCGCGCCCGCCTGGGCGCCTGTCGGCCACAGGACCACTGAGTCGTCCCCGTCGGGCCGCCCGCCGAGGGCGAGGAGCCGACCGTCCGGCGACAGGTCGGCCAGGCTCAGGTACCCCGGCGCCGAACCGATCAGCCGGGCCTCGCCCGCGGGCGGTCCGACGTAGCAGTGCGAGGCGCCGTCGACACCGACGACCACCGCGGCGAGCGCGCCCGTCCGGTCGAAGGCGACGCCGTATGCCCGCCCGCGCGGCACGTCGTGCAGCGCCTCGCCGCCCGCGCCACCGGCGAACGGCTCGCGCCACCACCGGCCCTCCCCGGCGTTGTCGGCGTCGAACCACCAGATGGCGTCGCCGTCCGGCTCGATCTCGCTCAGATGGACGCCCCCCGGCCGGTCGGTGACCACCCGGCGCCGGCCCGTCCTCAGGTCCCAGGCCACCGCCTGCCAGCGCTCGTCGACGAGCCGCGTCTCGACCGCGCGGTCGGCCGCCAGCGCGGCGAAGCCGGGGGATTGGAACGCCTGCGTCACGGACCCGGCCCTTTCGGCTCGATGGTGGGAACAGACTGCGCTGAACGTCCCGAGGCCGGTGCACTGATGTGAAGATCCAGTGAACTGGCGTGAAGAAAAGGCCACTTGTGGAGGATCGCCGCCACTCTAAGGGGGTGCCGTGGCTGCGAACAGACCT
This sequence comes from Kitasatospora sp. NPDC088779, assembly GCF_040685395.1. Lineage (NCBI taxonomy): Bacteria > Bacillati > Actinomycetota > Actinomycetes > Kitasatosporales > Streptomycetaceae > Kitasatospora > Kitasatospora sp. NPDC088779. The sequence goes on from NZ_JBFBHW010000066.1 coordinate 13,457, forward strand.
TTCGCACAGTTGGCCGAAATGCAGCTGAGGTGAATGCGGGCCGGCGCCGACGCCGCCGACCGCGCGTTGATCACTTGTCTGCCATGGATTCCTACGGTCGGGCCTTCGGCAAGTTCCGCACCGCTCAAAAGGATTCCCATGATCGACCAAGCCGCGTCGTCGCGCGGTGGCACAACCATCGGCCTGTTCGTCGCCCTGGTGGCGGTGACCCGCGTCATCGCCGCACCGGTGCCGCTGCGCGCGCTCACCGGGGTGGGGCGGTAGACCGTGGAACCGCGCTCCAACCTCGACGAGTTCCTCTCCGACCTCGCGCGCTACGCCGCCGCGGACGTGCTGACCGCGCAGCTCACCGCGGACATCCTGCGCAAGTACCTGCGGTCCGGGCTGATCGTGCCCGACGACCTGTGCGCCCGTGGCACCGACGGCTACTCGCAGCGGTTGCTGCACGCCGGACGGACGCACTCCGTGGTGGCCCTGACCTGGCTGCCCGGGCAGTCCACCCCGATCCACGACCATGTCGCCTGGTGCGTGTCAGGTGTGGTGGAGGGCGTCGAGGTGGACGAGGCGTTCCGGCTGTGGCGGCCCTCCAGGACCGGCCGCCGGGTGCTGGTGCCGTCCGGCCGGACCACCTGCTCTCCCGGCCGGGTGCAGTTCCTCGTACCGCCCGACGAGGACATCCACCGGGTGTCGAACGGCGGCACAGGTCGCGCGGTCTCCCTGCACGTCTACGGCGCCGACATCTCGCTGAACGGGGGCAGCTCGATCAATCGGGTCTTCGGGAACGAGGTCGTGGACCTCCCGCCGGACGGCGCCCGCCTGGTGAGCTGGCGGAGCCCGGAGGGCCTGGCCCGGTGACCGCCCCGTAGCGAACCGACGGGCCGTCCGATCCGGACGGCCCGTCGGCCGCGCCCGGGCCCCTGCCCGGTCGACCGGGCGGGGCCGTACGGCCTGACGTCGGCTTCTGTTGCGGCCGACCGGGCCGCACCTCGCGATTGGTCCAGACCTATTGACGAGCTGCGCCGCCCCTCCTACGATCCGGTCCGGCACAGCCCCACATGTCCCCACCTCACCCACAGCCGGGCGTCGCGCCCCCACGCGTCGGTCATGTCCATGGCGTTCGGCGGGAAGGGAGCGCAGCATGTTCCGTCGAAGGTCGCGTACTCCACGTCCGTCGGGCGATGTCCGACCCTGTCCGGATCCCGGCCGCCCCGAAGGCGACCCGGCCGGGAGCGAGCCGCTCCGGACCCCTCGCCCGCAGCCGCGGGCGGGCGTGGAACGCGCAGCGCAGGTGAACCGGACCAGCCGTGCCCAGCACGGGCCGAGCGTCCTGCGGCGCTCCCTCGCCGGGGTGAGCGCCGTCGCCGTCATCGGTGCCGGCATCGCCGCGGCCGGCTCCGTCACGGCCGGGGCCGCCACCCCCAACCTGGTGGCCAACCCCGGCTTCGAGAGCGGACTCTCCGGCTGGACCTGCTCCGGCGGCTCCGGCGCGGTCGTCAGCAGTCCGGTCCACTCCGGGGCCGCCGCGCTCAAGGCCACGCCGACCGGCCCGGACAGCGCCCAGTGCAGCCAGACCGTCAGCGTGCAGCCCAACTCCCAGTACACGCTGAGCGCCTACGTCCAGGGCAGCTACGTCTACCTGGGCGCCACCGGCACCGGCGCCGGCAGCGACCCGTCCACCTGGACGCCGAGCAGTGCGGCGTACAGCCAGCTCAGCGTCGGCTTCACCACGGGGCCGAACACCACCTCGGTGACCGTCTACCTGCACGGCTGGTACGGGCAGCCCGCGTACTACGCGGACGACGTGTCGCTCACCGGCCCCGGCGGCAGCAGCCCCACGCCGACGACCCCTCCGCCCACGACTCCACCGCCCACCACCCCGCCGCCGACGACCCCGCCGACGACCCCTCCGCCGACCACTCCGCCGCCCACGACTCCTCCGCCCACCACCCCGCCGCCGACCACCCCGGCGCCGGGTGACACGTGCCCCACGAAGCCCAAGCCGTCGGGCAAGGTCCTCCAGGGGTACTGGGAGAACTGGGACGGCGCCGCGAACGGCGTCCACCCCGGCATGGGCTGGGTCCCCATCACGGACAGCCGGATCGCCGCACACGGCTACAACGTCATCAACGCCGCCTTCCCGGTGATCCTCTCGGACGGCACCGTCCAGTGGCAGGACGGCATGGACACCAACGTCAAGGTCTCGACCCCCGCCGAGATGTGCCAGGCCAAGGCGGCCGGGGCGACGATCCTGATGTCGATCGGCGGTGCCGCCGCAGGCATCGACCTGAGCTCCAGCACCGTCGCCGACCGGTTCGTGGCGACCGTCGTCCCGATCCTCAAGAAGTACAACTTCGACGGGATCGACATCGACATCGAGACCGGCCTGTCCGGAAGCGGCAGCATCGGCACGCTGTCCGCCTCCCAGGCCAACCTGATGCGCATCATCGACGGCGTGCTGGCGCAGATGCCCGCGGGCTTCGGCCTGACGATGGCCCCCGAAACCGCGTACGTGACCGGCGGGAGCGTCACCTACGGCTCGATCTGGGGCGCCTACCTGCCGATCGTCAAGAAGTACGCCGACAACGGGCAACTGTGGTGGCTGAACATGCAGTACTACAACGGCAGCATGTACGGCTGCTCCGGCGACTCCTACCAGGCCGGCACCGTGCAGGGCTTCACCGCGCAGACCACCTGCCTGAACAACGGCCTGACCATCCAGGGCACCACCGTCAAGGTGCCCTACGACAAGCAGGTGCCCGGCCTGCCGGCCCAGCCCGGCGCGGGCGGCGGCTACATGGACCCGGGCCTGGTCGGCCAGTCGTGGAACGCGTTCGGCGGTTCGCTGAAGGGGCTCATGACGTGGTCGCTCAACTGGGACGGCTCGAAGGGATGGAGCTTCGGCGACAACGTGAAGTCCCTCCAGGGTCGTTGATCACCCGCTGACGTCCTGCTGGCGTCCTGCTGACGTCCCGCCGGCTTCCCGTGCACCGGTGCACGGGAAGCCGGCGGGACGTCGGGCGTTGCCCGGCCGGGGTGTGCCCGGTAGCGCTGGGCTCAGTAGCGCTGGGCCTTCACCACGACCGGGACCAGGGCCAGGTCGGCCGGCTGGCGGCTGAAGGCGATCGGACTGGCCTTCCCGCCCGGGGCCAGGTTCTCGGCGCCGACGATCGCCGAGTCGACGGCGTGGCCCGACGCATCGGTGAAGTCCACCTGGACCGCGTAGGACGCGGCCTCGCGGGTGCTGTTGACGATGGTCACGACGGCGGCGTGGAGGCCGCCGGTGGTGGATCGCGGCACGCCGGTCAGGGTGATGTCGGAGGTGGCGTTGCCGGGGCCCTCCACGGTCTTGAGCACCTCGGTCGCCTTCGCCCGGTTCTGCGCGGCCTGCGCGTCCGCCGATGCCTCGAACGCCGAGGCGGCGGCCGCCGCCGAGGCCGAGCGCGCGGACGCCGCGGCCGAGGCCGACTCCAGCGCGGAGGCGAAGGCGGAGGGCGGCTCCCCGGAGAAGCTCGACGGGTTGGGCGCCTCCGACAGCGTCGCCCCCGCCGCGTTCGTCGGCGTCGCGGGCCCGGACGAGCTCCCGGATGAGCACGACGCCACGAGGAGGACGGCCGTTCCTGCCGCCGCGGCCAGGGCGCCCACTCTTCGCGGCAGCCGGGGGCCGCCGCCCTGGCTGGTGTACAGCGTACGCATCACGCACAACCCTCCGGTCATCCCGTCATCCGCTCGGCCGTCGGTGGGCACGTGCAAGCCCGCAGCCGCCCGGTTCGTGCTCTCCATGCTTTGTTCTGCACGCCCGGACCACGAGCGGTGCTGGGCCGTCCGGACGGCACGGAGCGATTCCAGCGGTCGGCGGCGGCCGGGCGACCCGCCGCCCGCGCCTGTCGGCACCAGCAGCAGCCGCCCGGGGGAGGCCGGCGCGAGGGCCGGGCGCAGCCGCAGCGCGAGCGGACCGCCGAGCACCGTCCCGGCGCCGGGGAAGCCGAGCAAGGGGCCCGGAAGGCCGTAGGCGTTCGGGCCGAGCCGGTCCGCCCGGATGTAGCCCGGTCGGGTTGAGCGGGGAATCGGCCGGTTCCGGGGAGGGTACGGAGTAGCGGACTTCGAAGCGGCGCCGGAAACGGCGGAGAGGTCAGGAGAACGCGGACGAGGGCGAAACCGCCGGATTCCGAGGAAAGCAGCCGTAGTTGACGTTCCGTCCTACCGCCGCCGGCCATCGCGCGCGGTGTGGGCGGCTGTTGTGTGTCGTCCCCCTCGCGGCCTGTGTCGTGTGACTGTTCCCCCTTCCCCGCCGTGGCGCCCCCTCTGTTCCCTCCCCACGAAACCGGAGTACTGCATGCGTGTGCGAACGATGTTCGCCGCCTCCCTGGCCTGCGCCCTCCCGATCACCGGACTGACCGCCGCAGGCGGCGCCGCTGCCGCACAGTCGGTGAACGCGCAGCCGGTGAACGCGCAGCCCGTGCGGGCCGCGGCGGCCGTTCCCGACGACTGCCCGCCGCCGCCCGACGTCACCGATTCGCCGATGGCTGGAAAGTATTACTGCTCCCAGGAGAGATTCGGGCCGGCGGCCATCCCGAACGACGAGCAGGAGTGGCTCGACCCGGACCTCGCGCCCGCAGGGCTCGAGGGCGGCTACAAGGTCAACAACCTCATCGCCAAGGGCTACCTCAGCGAACTCCCGGCAGAGCGGTGCAACGTCACCCCCACCGGTTCCTGACCGGCCCGCATCGCCCGGAAGGGCCGGGGCCGACACTTCCATCAGAAGGAGACAACGCAATGGCGAACCAAGAAGAGCCGTACTCGAACGACCTGGACGAGCTGCTCGCGAAGGTCAGACGGTGGTACCAGGAGGACCACGAGGGCTTCAGGACCATGTACGACGCCACGGTCAAGCACGTGGTGCCGTACCCGGCCGACACCCCGGAGCGGGTGCAGTGCGACTGGAAGGACCAGAACGTCGACTTCCTGTGTACCTTCCTGACGGAGTGGTACAACTCGCAGCCCGGGCTCCACGAAGGGCTGGACTACATCGAGAAGTTCAGCTGGATCAACTACGAGAACGACTACGGCATGGTCTTCGTGACCAGCGGCCCGGGGCGCAAGATCCTCGCGGACTTCACGCACCTGCAAGGCCTGCAGATGGACTCGCCGGAGTCGAAGGTGCTCATCAAGAAGTGGCGCGACCAACTCGGCCGGCACATGGAGGACTTCCAGGAGCCCGAGGGTGGCTGGAAGAACTTCAACGAGTTCTTCGCCCGGGAACTCAAGGACCCGTCGCGGCGGCCGATCGACGCCAGGACCGACAAGAGCGTGGTGGTCGCCCCGGCCGACTGCGTCATCAACATGATCGTCGACGACCTGACCGAGAACACGCCGATCCCGGTCAAGACGGTGACCATGAACGTCAGGCAGCTGCTCGACGACTCCGACTACGCCCAGAGGTTCATCGGCGGCACGGCGGTGTCGTGCATCCTGATGCCCGACGGCTACCACTGGTACCACACCCCGGTGGCGGGCGAAGTGGTCGAGGCCCGCGACCTCGTCCCCGGTGTCTACTACGGGATGCGGGACTTCCCCGAACTGCTCAACAAGGGGAACGTCGGCTACGGCTACGACTACGAGATGTTCGACGACTTCCGCCGGGGATACCTCGTCTACCGCACGGACTACCTGGACGCCAACGGACGCAAGGCCGGCGAGGGGTACGTCGGGCAGGTGATCGTCGGTCTCAACTCGATCGCCTCCGTCAACTTCGAGGAGAAGTTCCGGGGTTCGCTCGACGAGCCGGTCAAGGTGGACAAGGGCGAGCGCGTCGGGAACTTCATGTACGGCGGCTCGCTGAACATCCTGCTGTTCGAGAAGAACCGCTTCCCCGCGCTGCAACTGCTCCAGGGCCAGCGCATCGGCGTCCTGGAGCAGGTGGAACGGACCGAAGGGCTGTTCACCGGCCTCTACCACACGCCGTCCCGGCGCCGCCGCCCCCTGGCTCCCTGAGCCCGCTGCCGAACGGACGGTGAAACCATGCCCTCAGACCTCGTCACCTCGATTCCGGCGAACATCCCCAACACCCTGCGCATCGACTTCCACACCGAGGACACCAAGAAGGTCCGCTCGTACGCCGGACACGTGCACCTCGACAGCACCGAGCACCGGCACCCGCAGAAGAAGAACCACCTGTTCTACTGGTTCTTCGAGAGCCAGACCTGCAACCCCCACGTCGCCGTCCACGACCAGCAGGAGCTGATCAGCCGGACGCCCCTGCTGATCTGGCTCAACGGCGGCCCCGGCGCCTCCTCGCTGCTCGGGCTGTTCCTGGAGAACGGACCGCTGTCCATCGGCGACGACGCCGCCGGAACGGTGTCGGTCTCGCCCCACAGCTGGAACCAGGAAGCGCACGTCGTCTTCTGGGACCAGCCCATCGGCACCGGGTACAGCTACGCCGACGACGCCCTGGAGTACGTCCGGGACGAGGAGGCCCTCGGCCGGATGTTCTGCGACGCCCTCCAGGGGTTCCTCGACGCGCACCCGGAGTACGCGCAGTGCCCGCTGTACGTCTGCGGCGAGAGCTACGCCGGCAAGTACGTGCCGGCGATCGCGCTGGAGATCGACGCGCGGAACACGGAGAACGCGGGCGGGCGCATCAACTTGCAGGGCATCGCCGTCGGCAACGGCTGGATCAAGCCCGAGCTGTCACTGCGCGTCCTGATCGACTACGCCTACGCGGCCGGCTTCCTCGGCATCAGCCAGAAGGAAGCCCTGGAGAAGTCCTACCAGGACTTCAAGAGCACCCTCGACGCGGGAGACCTGGAGGGGGCCACCGAACTCGGCAACGACCTGGTGGCCACGACCCTGGCCTACGGCGGGAACTTCGACGTCTACGACGTGCGGCGCTGGGACGACCTGTCGATGGGGGCGCTGCGCACCTATCTGAACAGCGCGGACGTGAAGGAGGCCCTGCACGTCCCGCCGAACGTCACCTGGCAGTGCGCCGACAACGAGGGTCCGGTGGCGGAAGCGCTGGTGCGGGACAACATGGCGGACTGCACCGGGCAGTACGCCCAGATCATCGAAAGGGGATACCGGACCCTGCTCTACACCGGGAACTTCGACGCCGCCTGCGGGTACCGGAGCACCGAGGAGATCCTGGACGACCTCATGACACGAGAGGGCGAGCAGGCGGAGTGGCGCAACGCTCCCCGGCTGGTCTGGACGCAGGCCCAGGGGAACCCGAAGGGATTCGTCCGCCGCCACGGCAACCTGACGCAGGTCAGCGTGCCCGACTCCGGACACCAGGTGCCGGCGTACCAGCCGGAGATCTGCCGGGAGCTGCTCTACAACTGGCTCTTCGAACGCCCCTTCCCCGGTTACGACCCGCAGCAGGCGCGCAAGCAGAGCGGCGACGGCGGCCTGCGCAGAGGCTGACCGCACCGTCGGGGTCGCCCCTGCCCCCGCTCCCCGCTGCTCGGGGGGCGGGGGCGGCGGAGCCGGCCGCACGACTCGGGCGGTCGCCCGCCGTCCCCGGCGGGGCGGTGAGGTGCGGTCAGAGGAGCCGGTCGCGGTGGCGGGCGGCGGTTTCGCGGACGAGACGGGCGAAGTTCTCGCGGCTGTGGTGCCGGTGCTGTTCGGCCCGTTCGTCGTCCAGGTCCGCGTCGTCCAGGTCCGCGTCGTCCGGGCCCGCGTCGTCCGGGCCCGCGTCGGCCAAGCCTGCGTCATCGGTGCCGAGGTGCTCTTCGTCGAGGTCGTCGTACTCGGTGTGGAGGACCCAGCAGCCGTGGATGCCGGCGAGGAGGTCTTCGAGGAGGTCGCGGGCGGGGCGCCTGGGGTCGAGGGGGGTGAGGCGCAGGCCGGTGTCCTCCGGGTCGGTCTCCTCGTCGTCGGTGTAGTCCTCGGTGTAGTCGTCGAGGGCCCCGTCGAGGTCTTCGAGTTGTTCGCGCAGGCCGGCGGGGTCGGGGAGGAGGCCGTCGGCGATGTGGAGGGCGTGGCGGACGAGGCCGGTGACGGCGTCGTGGGGGGTGTGGCCGGCGTCGAGGAGTTCGAGGACGAGGGTGGGGGTCTGGTGCGGGAGGTCCTCGATGCTGTCGGCTTCGAGCAGGACGGCGGTGGCGTCGTGGCCGGAGGCGCCGGCGGCGACCTCGGCCGCGGCGGCGAGCCAGTGCGCGGCCGCGACGGCGGCGGCGGTCGGGTCGACGTCGGAGAAGAGGGCGAGGGAGCCGAAGGGGTTCTGCTCCAGCAGGTGGTCGGCGGCGGCGACCTGGACGGGGGAGGCGTCCTCGCGGCTGAGCAGGACGGCCTGCTGGGCGCGGCCGGTGAGGTTGCCGAGTTCGGCGCTCTCGACGGCGGTGAGTTCGGTGACGGTCTCGGCGAGGACGGCCTTCGTCAACTCGGCTTCGTCGAGGGCGTGCAGGGCGCGGCCGGCCTGGTGGGCGGATTCCAGCAGGGGACTGTAGGAGACGGTGAGCAGGCCGCCATGAGGCAGGTTCGGCGCGGCCACGGCTTCGGCGACCTCGCTGAAGGTGTCGCGTTCCTGCTCGCGGCGCCAGCCTTCGGTGTCGGGTTCGAGGGAGCCGGCGGCGCTGGCGGGGTGGGTGTAGGTGCGCCAGGCCGCCTCCGACAGGCGGGTCAGCGCGCCGGCCAGGCGCAGGAGCGTGGCGCCGGCCGCGTCGGCCGGGAGGGCGGTGATCCGGGTGGCGAGGTCGCCTTCGCCGGTTCCCCAGGTGGCGATGAGCTCGTGCCGGTTCGGGTCGACGCTGTAGCGGGTCATGATGCCTACCTTCGGGGACGCGCGGCTGATTGCTCGGCTGACGGCAATTCTGGCGCATCGTCAGGTGGCGGCGGGTGAAGCCCAGCCCGGGCGCGAGCGCAGGAGCCTCGCGCCCGGTCCCGTTCACAGCAGCAGACGGCCACGGGTTTCGGGCATCCAGCGGGCCAGGGCCAGGGCGGACGCCGCGCTGATCGCCGCGTACACACCGAACGCCCCGCCGAGCGACAGCTCCTGCACGAGGGGGAGGAACGTGGTCGCCACGACGAAGTCGGTTCCCCAGTGGGCCGCGGTGGCCAGACTCATCAGGACTCCGCGGGCACCCGCCGGGTAGATCTCGGCGATGTAGACCCAGAAGACGGCAGCAGGGCCCACCGCTCCCGCCATGATGAAGACACACAGCAGCGCTGCGGTCGGCGCCCCCGTGTGCCCGAGCGGCTGTGCCACCGCGATGCCGACGGCCGCGACCGCCATGACCAGCAGCCCTCCGATCATCGTCTTCCGGCGGCCGACCCGGTCGAGCAGGGCGATGGTGACGACGGTGGCGGCCACGTTGCACAGTCCGACCAGGACAGCTCCCCGGATGCCTCCGGCAGCGGTCATGCCGCTTCCGCCCAGGATGGTCGGCACGTAGTAGATCGCGGTGTTCAGACCGGTCAGATGAACCAGGACGGCGATCGCCAGTCCCAGCGCGACCCAGCGGGGACCGGCCAGCGCGCAGGCCTGCCGGAGGCTCGCAGCGGGGGCGGCGGTGGGCCGTGTGACGGTTGCGGTCGCGGGGCCGGCGGTGGGCCGTGCGGCGGTCGCCGTCGCGGGGCGGCCACCGGGGCGGGCGGCTGCGCCGCCCGGGTCGGGCGGGGACAGGCGCCGGGCGGCGCTCGCCGCCCGGGCGGTGTCTCCCCTGGAGTGCAGCCAGTCCGGCGACTCGGGCACCAGGCACATGCCGGCCATCAGCACGCACGCGGGCAGGAGCCCGAGAGCGAGCATCCAGCGCCAGGCCCCCGCGGGTTCCAGGAGATAGGCCACCACGTAGGACAGCAGGAGCCCGATCGTGATCATGAGTTGGTTCAGTGTGACGAGCGCGCCGCGTCGGGCGGGCGGAGAGATCTCGGAGATGTACAGCGGGACCGCGAACGAGACGGCCCCCAGGGCGAGTCCGACGAGGAACCGCCCGGTGAGGAGCGCGGTGGAGCCCGAGGCCGCCGCCGAAGCCGCCGTTCCGAGGGCGTACACGGCCGCGGCGGCGCCGATGACCGGTCGGCGCCCGAACCTGTCCGCCAGCCGCCCGCTGGTGAGGGCGGTGAGCGCCGCGCCGAGGAGGGCGGCCGACACGACCGCTCCCTGCTGCCACGACGACAGGGCGAAGGTGGTGGCGACCAGCCGCAGGACTCCGGCGATCACCCCGATTCCGTAGCCGAACAGCAGCCCTCCGACGGAGGCGACGCCCACGGTCAACAGCCGCGCGGTGCCCGGGGGGACGGGCGCCGTCATGGCGAGACCCCTGCGCCGCCGCCGACATGGTCATAGGACGGGGCCAAGCCCATGGGATGCCCTTCTTCGAAGTGCCGTAGGCAGGGGTGGGGCGAGGCCGGGTCAGGCCGCCGGGAATCCGCCGCCCACGCCGATGACCGCCCCGCCCCCGGGCACCGAGCCGAGATGATCACCCGCTTCGCAATCCGGGAGCAGACTACCGGCGTCACCGGCCGACCGGCCGCAACCTGAGCGCGCCCCGACGCACCGTCAGAAACGTCTTATGGTCGGATCAACGCGAGGACCTCGTCCCGGAGGTGCTCCATGGTCTCCTGGTCGTGCGCCTCCACGTTGACCCGAAGGACCGGTTCGGTGTTCGAGGGACGCAGGTTGAAACGACTTCCGCCCGGCAGGCCGACCGTCAGACCGTCGAGCCGGTCCGTGGTCACCCCGGCCCGGTGCCGGTAGCGCTCCTCCACCTCCCGGATCGTGGCCGGGACGTCGGCGACGACGCAGTTGAGTTCACCGGACAGCGCGAAGCGACTGTGCGCGGCGATCACGGCGGACAGCGGCCGGTCCTGTCCGCCGAGGGCGGCCAACACGTGGAGCGCGGCGAGCATGCCGCTGTCGGCACGCCAGAAGTCCCTGAAGAAGTAGTGCCCGGAGTGCTCTCCGCCGAACACGGCGTTGTGCTGCGCCATGAGCGCCTTGACGTGGGAGTGCCCCACGCGGGACCGGAAGGGGCGTCCGCCGTGGCGGCGGATGCTCCGCACCGTGGCCTCCGCGGTGATCAGGTTGTACACGATGGCCGAGCCGGGGTGCCGTGCCAGCTCCCGGCCTGCGATCAGGCTGATGACGGCGGACGGCGAGACCGGCTGACCGCCTTCGTCGACGAAGAAGCAGCGGTCGGCGTCACCGTCGAAGGCGAGTCCGATGTCGGCCCCCTGCCTGCGGACCTCGGCCTGGAGGTCGACGAGGTTCCTGGGGTCGATGGGGTTGGCCTCGTGGTGGGGGAACGTGCCGTCGAGTTCGAAGTAGAGCGGGACGAGGTCGACGGGCAGGCCCGCGAAGACCTCCGGGGCGGTCAGGCCGGCCATGCCGTTGCCCGCGTCGGCGACGACCCTGAGGGGCCGGATCCCGGTGAGGTCGACGAGCTGCCGCAGGTGTGCCGCGTACTCCTTGAGGAGTGGTCTTTCCGTACGGGTGCCGCGGGACGTGGCGGGTGCGGCGCGTTCCCCCGCGACGAGCCAATCGCGGATCCGGCCGAGGCCCGTGTTCTCCCCCAGGGGGGCCGCGCCGCTCAGGCACAGCTTGATGCCGTTGTCCTTCGCGGGGTTGTGGCTGGCGGTGATCATGGCGCCGGGAAGTCCGAGCGATCCACTGGCGTAGTAGAGGTAGTCGGTGGAGCCGAGCCCGGCGTCGATGACATCGGCACCGGCCCGGCGGGCGCCGTCGCTGAACGCCCGCACCAGCATGGCCGAGGAAGGGCGCATGTCTCTGGCCACCACCACCTGCGGGGCGTTGGTGAAGCGGATGAACAGGCCGCCGATGCGTTCCGCGACCTCGCCGTCGAGTTCGGCGGGGACTTCCCCGCGGATGTCGTAGGCCTTGACCAGTCGCGCGTAGTCGGACACGGTCACCCCTTCACGAGGTCGGGGCCGCGGACGCCGACTGCCGGCGACGCGCCATGGCCACCCGGTAGCCGTCCAGGGTGTCCGCGACCATCCTGCGGCTGCTGAACTCCCGTTCCGCCGTGGTGTACGCGTTGGCCGCGAGCTCGGCGGCCAACGCCTCGTCGGTGAGCACCCGCAGTATCCCTTCGGCCAGTGCGGGCGGGTCGGCCGCCGGCACGAGCAGGCCGTCGACGCCGTCGGTGATGACGTCGCTGATGCCGATGACGCGGGTGCCGACGACGGGCTTGCCGGCGCGCATCGCCTCGACCACGCTGAACGGAAGTCCCTCCGCCAGGGAGGGCTGGACCACCAGATCCGCCGCAGCGTAGACGGCGGGCATCGTCTCGGCCCCGAAGTCCTGGCGGAGAGTGACCAGTTCTGCCACACCGCCGCGTTCGAGCCGGTCCCACACGCTCTTCTCGTACGCGTAGTCCGAGACCCTCCCCGACAGGAGCACCCGCACCTCGGGCAGCTCCGCCGCGACCAGGGGCAGTGCCGCGGCCAGGTCGAGCTGGGCCTTGCGGGCGGACATCCGGCCCGGGAGGACGACCAGCCGCTGGTCGGGGGCGACGCCGAGTTCGGCGCGCAGCGCGGAGCGCAGGTTCCGGGCCACGTCGTCCGGCGGGGCGTCGGGAACGCCGTTGTGGACGAGCCTGATGCGGTCGGCTGGGGCGCCGAAGCGGGCGGCGCGCTCGGCGAAGAAGCGGCTGGGGACGAAGTGCATGTCGACGGGGAGGGTCTGGTACGACAGGCGGCACCGGCCACGGCCGAACCGCTCCAGGTCGGGGTTCTGCTCGTGCAGGGAGCACACCAGTGCGGCGTCCGTTTCGAGCGCCACGATGCTCGCGAGGATCAGCGTCTCATGGCTGTTGGCGTGGACGACGTCGAAGCTCTCGCCCTTGAGCACGGCCCCGAGTTCGTCGAGGACGGAGTACTGCATCTGCCGCCATCTCACCTTGTCCCGCGCGTCCACGCGGTCCGCGAAGTCGCGCAGCCGCACGACCCGCCCCGCGTCCTCCTCGCGGTCCCCGGGCAGGTGGTCCAGCCACGACCCGTCGGTCGCGATGACGACGTCGTGGCCGTCGGCCACCAGCCCTTCGCACAACAGCCGGGCATAGGTCTCGGCCCCGCCGTGCAGGGGTTCGTAACTGGAGGTCAGCATCAGGACTTTCATCGGTCCGCCCTTTCGGTGAGCCAGGGAATGAGCCCACGGCCGGCGTCCTCGCCGGCCTCGCGCAGCGAATCGGGAGTGCCCACGTCCCGCCAGTAGCCGGTGAGCCGGTGCGCCCCCACGCGTTCGCCGGCGGCCATCAGCGCGGGGGCGAGTTCCCTGGCGTAGTCGTAGACGACGTCCTCGGGGATGTGCGCGATGACGCGGGGGTCCAGGCAGTAGACCCCGGCGCTGATCCAGTGCGTCTCGTCGTCGGGGACGTCGGGCTTCTCCCGGGCGCCGCGGATCCGACCACCGGGGTCGATGTCCAGCACGCCGTAGCGGCGGGCCTGCCGGATCCGCGTACAGGCGAACGTCAGGGCGTACCCTCCGCGCGTGTGCGCGTCGACGAGCCGTTGGAGCGGCTCGCCCATGATGACGTCGCAGGAGGTGACGAGCACGGCGTCGAAGGCGGCCAGTTCCTCGTGGAACAGCCGCAGCGCCCCGGCGGGCCCGGTGAGGCGGGGCTCGGTCCGGGCGTGGACGGGCACCTTCACCGTGGTGCCGTCGAGGAAGCGAAGGATCTGCTCGGCCTGGTAGTGCAGATTGAGGTAGACGTCCGTGACGTCGGTCTCGGCACACCGGTTCAGCAGGTGTCCCAGCAGCGGCTTGCCCGCCAGGGGCAGGAGCGGCTTGGGCGTCCGGGCGGTGAGTGCTCCCATCCGGCTGCCGCGCCCGGCTGCCAGGATCATCCCCGCCAGCCTCATCCGGTCTGCCCCGCCTCGGCGGAGTCCGTCTTCTGGAGGGGGCGTGCGGTCAGCCAGGACACGACGGAGTCGACCCCGTCCTCCAGCGTCGTCCCGGCGGTCCAGCCCAGCTGGGCCTGGGCGCGGGAGGGATCCAGGCACCCCCTGCGCACTTCTCCCGCCAGCGGCGGCCCGAAGCGGGGCGGCAGCGAACGGCCGGTCCGCTTCTCGACCGCCTGATGGATGTCCAGGACCGAACTCTCCTGGCCCTTACCGATGTTGATCAGACCGTGCCCCTGGTCCATGGCCCGCACGAACGCATCGGCCACGTCGCTCACATGCACGTAGTCGCGGGTCTGCAGGCCGTCCCCGTTGATGACGCAGGTCTGCCCGGAGAGCATGCGCTGCGCGAAGATGGAGACGACTCCCGCCTCACCGAACGGGGTCTGGCGGGGGCCGAAGACGTTGCCGAGGGCGAGCGCGACGTAGTCCAGGCCGTAGGTCTCGTGGTAAAGGCGCAGGTAGTCGACGGCGACGGACTTGGTCAGCCCGTAGAAGGAGCTGGGCACCCGGCCCGCGGACTCCTTGATGGGCACCCCGTCCTCACCGGCGGGCCCGTAGATCGTCCCGCCGCTGGAGGCGAACACGACCTTGCGGCTCCGGCTGCGCCGCGCCGCTTCGAGCATCCGGACCAGGCCGATGACGTTGACCTGGGCGTCCAGCAGGGGATCCCGCATCGACACCTTCACGCTGAACTGTGCGGCCAGCAGCAGCAGCACCTCGGGCGCGAAGGCCTCCACCGCGGCCGCGGTGGACTCGTCGACCACGTCGGCCGTGAGAACGCTCAACTCGGGCCAACGGGCCTCGCTCTCGGCGAGATTGGCCCGATCGCCGGTGGAGAAGTCGTCCACCACCAGGACGCGGTGTCCCTGTGCACACAACCGGTCGACGATGTGCGAGCCGATGAACCCGCCGCCACCCGTGACGACAACCTTGCTCATGCCTTGGTCTCCTCTCGTGGTTCGCCAATGTGGTTCACATCCGGATCCGCCGGATCACGCCGGCGGATCACGCCGGCGGATCCGCGTAGCCGCACCGCAGCCGGACGTCGTCCTGGAGGATGCGCGGGCCGTCGGCTGCCGGGGACACGACCGGGATCGCCGCGGTGGCGGCGGCCGTGTCCCCGGCCCGCACGACACGGTCGGGGAAGTGGCCGGGGCGCGACGCCCGAGTGGCCGTGAGTTCCTCTCCCGATGTCTTCCTGACTTTCGGCCCTCCAGGCCCTTACGCGGCGCCCTTCTTGATGCGGTATCCGATCGCCGTCACGGGGTTGTCGACGAACATGCGGTGAACCGCCGTGTCATCGAATCCGATGGAGAGAATGTTCTGCCGCTGCTGCTCATAACCGCTCGACCCCGCTGCCACGGCCCCGTCGTCACGCAGCCACAGCGGATTGTGGTCACTCCGGGAAAGCGGCTCCTGAGCCATCGTGGCGACCTCGGTGTGGTCGGTCAGCGCGATGAGGCGGTCCACGCCCAGGTATTCGACGGTGCGCCGGCAGATTTCGAGGTCGACGTGGTACCCGTCGAAGTTGATGCACGGGTACAGGAGGGACTCGCGTGCGGAGCGCAGCATTTCGGCTGGAACAGGGCCGAGCAGTTCCCGGAGGTCGGTCTCGTTCCAGTCGGGATCGAGCACCCGCCGCAGTTCGACTTCGCGGTTGACCCGCTCCTGCGGCGTGCGCCAGGAATGTGTGAAGTTCCGCGGGGTGTCGTTGTACAGATGGTCGGTCAGGACCAGGTACGGGGAGGAGTCGTAGCGGCTGTGCAGGAATTCGAGCACTTCCCGCAGCCGGACGGCGCTGCGCTCGGGCGCCTCTCGGTGGAAGTGCCCCACGGCGATCCGGAGCCCCTGCTCGTAGAAGCTGGTGAGCAGGTCGGCGAAGGTGGGACCGGCGTCGATGCGCTCGTCCAGGGCCATGGCGTCGGGCGCCATCACGATGTAGCGCAGGCCGAGCGGGCCGAGGGACGCGATGACGTCCCACTCCTTCGCCGACGGGAACCACCGTCCGGCCCGCGGTATCCCTCCCTGCGGCCCGAGCAGCGGGCCCTCGATCGCGAAACCGGCGATGTTGGGAACCGCGTTCGTCTGTTCGAGCCGGTGGTACTCCTGGAGGACCTCCACCAGGCGGGGGAGATTCTCCCGCCGCAGGTAGACGGTCGGCAGAATTCCGTACTCACGGGATTCCGCAGCCTTCTGGACCTCGGGGAGGTCCTCGGGCGAGATGGTCGAGAAATCGAAGTCATCGATTCCGTGGAAGTGGTAGAGAAGGGCCTTCACTTTTACCCTCGTTCCGTCTCGGACTATTCCTTGGACGGTTGGATTGGGTGCCGTCTCCACAGCTACGGCTATTGACTTCCTGAGGCTTTTCTCATTGTCACGATCGACCTCACGAGTCGTCGCCTGGAGCAGCACGTCCTGCTGCACGCTCCGTGGACTGGCCTGCGGATAACACGGCAGTGCCAAAAGAACGGAGACTGTACGTACAAGCATCCGTCGCCCGAGGGGTGATGAAAACAGAATCCTCGACAGTGTCCTGAAGTCACTGCGGCCTGGCGCACCTTGGTGCCTTGACAGTGGCCTTACAATTCGGGGTAAGTATGTGGTGATTATGTGCTGGCGACGCCGGGCGGCACGGTTTTCGCCCGGGGGCTGTTACGGGTGTTGCCGTTGTTCCTCCCCGCCGGATCATGCTTTTCGCGGCCGGGATGACCGGTGATCTGGGCCTTCACCGGCGGATTCCGGAACCCGCCTGGTCAGCACCCGTAACAGCCCGTCCGGCGTCAGTGCGTGAGGAGCCGGCGGAGGAAGACGTCCGGGACGTGGTTGGTGTCGCCGGGGACGAGGGTGCCGTCCTCGGAGGTGAACAGCACGGCGCTGCCGGAGGCGTCGGTGTACGGGTTGTCCGAGGTGCCGGTGCTCGCGGTGCCGTCCTCGGCCGCGCCGGCGAGTTCGACGGCTCCGGTGGCGAGGTCGCGGCGGAACACGTTCTGCTGCCCGCCGTCGACGCCGGGGACGAGGTTGCCGGCGTCGGAGACGAAGTAGACCCAGCGGTCGTCGTAGGACATGGTGCCGCGGCCGGCGGAGCCGACCGTGGTGGTGCCGGGTAGCGGGGTGGTCACCCTGGTCACGGTGCCGGTGCGCAGGTCGCGGGTGTAGAGCTCCTGGTGGCGGCCGAGGATCGGCCCGCCGGGCGCGTCGAGGGTGTAGACGGCGTACCGTCCGTCGGGGCTGAGGGTGGCGTCCAGGCCGGTGTTGGCGAGCAGGCCGGCGGGGTCGGTGCTCGCGCCGCTGATCACCCCGGTGTGCTGGTCGAACACGTAGAAGGGGTAGGAGGCGTGCCCGAGGATCGCGGGGGAGCCGCCGTGGCTCCCGTGGTCTTCGTGGCCTTCGGGGGTTGTGGGGGCTGCGGGGGTCTGGGCGGGAGCCGGGAGCAGGTTGTACGCGCGGGACTTGAAACCGATGACGCGGCCGTCGGCGCTGATCGAGGGCAGGTAGGAGTCGCCGTTGCCCGGTTTGCCGTTCACCCCGAGGGTGACCAGGCGGGTGGTGCCCTCCCGGCGGTCGGTGACGTAGATGTTCTCCTTGGTGAACGTGCCGACCGGCGCGAGGTCGGTCCGGGAGGAGGAGAAGGCCACGAAGCGGCCGTCCCAACTGGCCACCGCGTCACGGGAGATGCGGCCATCCTGGCCGGTGGCCGCCGGGTCGCCGGCGGTGATCAGCTCGGTGACGCCGTCCCGGAGGTCGCGGAGGTAGACCTCCCCGCCGCTGTTGGCCCGGTGGCCGGGGAGCACATTGGTGGCCTTGGTGTTGAACGCGACGAAGCGGCCGTCGCCGCTGATCGACGCCTGGGTGGTGGGGGCGTCGAGCTGGGCGCCGTCCGCGCCGACGCTGACGCGTTGGGTGCGGCCGGTGTGCAGGTCCCGGACGAAGACGTCCGTCGCCCCGTTGGTGTCGCCGGGCACCAGGTTGGTCGCGTCCGAGGAGAACAGCGCGTAGCGGCCGTCGGCGCTCAGCCCCAGGGCGGCGGACGCGCCGTCCGGCTGGGTGCCGTCGAGGCCGACGCTCACCCGGACGATCCCGCCCGTGCGCGGATGCGCTTCGGCGGCTGGGGCGGCGAGGCCGGCCAGTACGGCGGCGAGCAGGGCGCAGCCGCCGCGGAGCAGCCCGCGCCGGGGGTGTGTGGTGGTCATGAGGTGGGTCCTCCCCTTGGTGAGTGACGACGGCGCGGGCGGTGCCACCCTGGTGGGTGGCACCGCCCGCGCAACTGGCTGGGGAGAGCCAAACGTCCAGCGGCCCGGAGGTCAACGAGCCCGCCTCCGGACTGGCTGATTCTCGCCAACTAGCCGAGGGGGAAGGGATATTGGGTGCTGCCGGGCGGTAGCGGAAGGTGCGGGGCCGGCGTGTCCGGCCCCGGCTCCCGGCCGGGGTTAGGGGCGGGTGGTCAGTTGACGGTCCAGACCTGGAGTTGCGAGCCGGTGTCGGGCTGTTGGGTGGTCCGGGCGCCGTCGGCGGTGGACGCGGTGGTGAGGAGCAGGCCGCTCTTCTGGGAGGTGATCCGGTAGCCGCCGGCGGCCGGGGTGAGTTGCCAGCGCTGGTTGCCGCCGCCGGTGCAGGCCCACTGGATCACCTTGGCGCCGGCGGAGGTGGAGCCGCCGTCGACGTCCATGCACAGGTGCGACTCGCCGTTGGCGATCTGGTAGCTGCCGTCCGCCTGCCGGGTGAACATCCAGGTCTGGTTCGGGCCGCCGTTGGGGGCCCAGGTGACCAGTTGGGTGCCCTGGGCGGTGGAGTGGCCGGGGTCGTCGAGGGCCTTGCCGGCGGCGGTCAGGGTGTGGGTGCCGTCCAACGGGGGGTTGGGCGCGGTGCCGGTGGCGGTCAGGGTGAGGGTCTGCTCGCCGGGGCCGCGGGTGCCGCCGACGGGGTTGCCGGTGGTGTCGGCCCAGCTGCGGGTGGGGGTGGTCTCGGTGGACCGGCTGTTGGTGGAGGAGAGGCCGAGGACGAGTCCGCTGTAGCGGTTGACCAGCTTGAACGTGCCGGTGGCGGTTCCGTCGGCGGACTTCCCGGGGATGACGAACCACTGCTGGCCGACGGTGGGCCCGCCCGGGCCGGCGGCGGTGGCGGTGGGGCGGGCGCCCCAGGCGCGGCCGGCGGTGGCGGTGGAGTCGACGCCGAGCAGGCGGCCGGTGGCGGCGTTGGCGATCCGGTAGGAGCCGTCGCCGTTGGTGGTGAAGCTCCAGGCCTCCAGGTCGGAGCCGGTGCCGGCGGCCAGCGAGGTGGTGGCCGGGCCGCCGGCGACCTGGGCGAGGAGCCGGCCGTCGGCGTTGCCGATCCGGTAGTTCCTGCCGGGGTCGACGGGGGGAGCGGCGGGCGCGGAGCCGTTGATCGTCACGTCCACGTACTCGCCGGACGCGCCGTTGGAGCAGCCGAAGGCGCAGTACGAGCGGAAGGTCCTGCCGACGACGGTGCTGTTGGTGCGGTTGGCGCTGTCGAGGAACCAGCGGTACCAGGACGCGGTGTGGTAGCCGCCGGTGTCGCCGATCGGCACCCACTTCTGGCTGGCGAGGTCGGCGGTGGCGTAGTACTGCTGGGGCGCCGAGCCGCTCTGGTCGACGGCCTGCGGCTCGGCGATGTACAGCCCGAGGTAGGCGTTGTAGGTGATGTCCATGACGAACAGCGGTGAGGTGGGGGGCATCGTGCCGGCCGCGACCTGCTGGGCCACGGTGCCGGTGTTCGCCGGGTCGTACTCGTCGGCGACCGGGGTGTAGCCGGTGGGGTGCGCGGAGTCGGCGGGCACCAGGTTGCTCTCCTGGCCGCCGGTGCCGGGCTGCGACCACGCGCCGTCGTACCACTTCTGCCACGAGTCGGGTGCCATCTTGGCGGCGATCGGGGCCCGGGCCACGTGTTCGTGGAAGGCCTTCCAGCTGCCGCCCTTGTCGACGATCCGCGAGCCGTAGAAGACGTAGAAGTAGCCCGAGGCCGTGTCGACGAAGAGGCGTTGGTCGCCGTCCCCGTAGTCGAAGGTCTGGTTCGGGAAGGCCGCGGTGTCGCCCCGCTGGGTGCTGTAGGGCGAGGTGATGGCGTGGTCCTTGATGGTCCACGTCCGGCCCTGGTCGCTGGAGACGGCGTAGTCGATGGCGTCGAAGTGGAGGCCGTCGCCGAAGGGTTGCGGGGTGAACTCGTTGTGCACCAGCCCGTACCAGTCGCCGGTGTCCGGGTCGACCCAGATGCCGGAGAGGTCGCAGTAGTTCTTCTGGGCGTAGCCCGACCCGGCGGGCGCGGAGGTCGAGGTCAGGCCGGTGGGGCTGTTGTTGCAGCGCCAGGTGGTGTCGTTGTTGCGGTCCTGGGGGTTGGCGGGGTTGACGGCGTTGCTGAGCGCGCTCGACCGGGTGGCGGAGTCGAAGTCCGTGCCGGTGAAGAAGTCCCAGTAGCGCGGGTCGTTCGCGCCGTAGAGCGCGGCGGACTGCTGGAAGTAGAAGGTGCCGTCCTTGTCGGTGTACGGGACGGCGGGGGTGTCGGTGGGGTGGGCGTAGCCGACCGGCTTGCCGACGCTCACGGTGTACGGGGCGGTTGACGGGGCGCCGGCCGGGGCGGCTGACGGTTCGGGGGCGGCCGACGCGGACGGGGCGAGGCCCGCGCTCAGCGCCAGGAGCGCGGGGGCGAGGACGGCGGCGAGTGCTCTGCGGGGTGGGGCGGACACGAGGTCTCCTTCGGTGCTGCACCGTCGGGGCGGGGGTGGGCGGTGCTTCTCGGGCCCGCCGGTCGTCGTTGGGGGCGCGACCGCCGAGGCCGGCGATGGCATGCAGTATCCGGCCCTCTTGCGCGCAACTGTCAACACCTCTGAGCAACAAATTGCGCAGACGGGTTCCATGGAGTGCTTGAAGATGCTTGAATCTGGCCAGAAAGAAGCAGGTATCAGCAACTATTTCATGGAGGTGGCCGATGGCGACCCATGTCGAGGCCGAGATCGCCAGCCAGCCGGACTGCTGGCGCCGCGCTGCGGAAGTCGCCGCGGCGGAGTGCACGGCGCTGCCGGAAGCCGGTGAACGGGTCGCGGTGATCGGCTGCGGGACCTCGCTGTTCATGGGCCAGGCGTACGCCGCCATGCGGGAGTCGAGCGGACAGGGCGTCACGGACGCCTTCGCCGCCTCCGAGTTCCCGGGCGTCCGCTCGTACGACCGCGTGATCGCGCTGACCCGCTCCGGCACCACGACCGAGGTCCTGGCCCTGCTGGAGCGGGTGCGCGGAAAGGTCCGCACCGCGGCCGTCACCGCCGACCCGCGGACGCCGGTGATGACCGCGGCCGACGACATCGCCGTGCTGGACTTCGCCGACGAGCGGTCCGTGGTGCAGACCAGGTTCGCCACCACGGCGCTCACCCTGCTGCGGGCCCACCTGGGCCTGCACACCGAGGCGGTGGAGGCCGACGGCCGGGCGGCCCTGGCGGAGCCGCTGCCCGAAGGCCTGGTGGACTGCACCCAGTTCACCTTCCTCGGCACCGGCTGGACGGTCGGGCTGGCGAACGAGGCCGGCCTCAAGCTGCGCGAGGCCGCGCTCGCCTGGAGCGAGGCGTACCCGGCGATGGAGTACCGGCACGGCCCGATCAGCATCGCCGCGCCGTCCACCGCCACCTGGATGCTGGGCGCCGCACCGGCGGGCCTGGCCGAGCAGGTCCGGGGCACCGGCGCCCGCTGGATCGAGGGCCGGCTCGACCCGCTCGCGGAACTGGTGCGCGTCCACCGGCTGGCCGCCGCGCTGGCCGCCGCGAAGGGCCTGGACCCGGACCAGCCGCGCAACCTGACCCGGTCCGTGGTGCTCGCCGACTCATGACCGATCAGCCTCGGCTCACGACCGGCCGGCGTCAGCCCGTGCCCGACCAGCGTCAGCCCGTGCCCGACCGGCGTCTGGTCGTCGCCGTGGACGTCGGCGGCACCGGCATCAAGGCAGCCCTGCTGGACCGGGAGGCGGCCGTCCGGCACCAGGTGCGGCGCGCCACCGGGCGCGAACGGGGACCGGAGGCCGTCGTGGCCACCGTCGTCGACCTGGTCGCGGACGTGCGGCGGGAGGCCGGGCGGCAGGGCGCGGAGGTCGACGCCGTCGGCCTGGCCGTTCCCGGCATCGTCGACGAGGCCACGGGGACGGGCGTGTACTCCGCCACGATCGGCTGGCGGGACGTCCCGTTCCGGGAGCTCGTCGCCGAGCGCACCGGCCTGCCCGTGGCCGTCACCCACGACGTGCGCGCCGGCGGCGTGGCCGAGGCCCGGCTCGGAGCCGGGCGCGGCGAGGAGCGTTTCCTGTTCGTCCCGGTCGGCACGAGCATCGCCGCCGCCGTCATGACCGGCGGCCGTGCCCTGCCCGGCGCGCACCACCGGGCCGGGGAGATCGGCCACCTCGTGGTGCGCCCGGGCGGGGAACCGTGCGCCTGCGGGGCCCGGGGCTGCGCCGAGACCTACGCCTCGGCCGCCGCCGTGGCGCGGCGCTACACCGAGGCCACCGGCCGGCCGGCCCCCGCACCGGAGGTGGCGCGGCTGGCCGCCGAGGGGGACCGGGCGGCCGGCGCCGTCTGGCAGGAGGCGGTCGACGCCCTGGCCGACGCCCTGCTGACGGCCGTCCTGGTGCTGGACCCGCCGCTGGTCGTCCTGGGCGGGGGCCTCGCCGAGTCCGGCGACCTGCTGCTCGCCCCGCTGGCCGCCGCGCTGGCCGCCCGCGCCCGGATCCAGGTCGCGCCGCGCCTGGTGCCCGCCGCGCTCGGGGACCGGGCCGGCTGCCTGGGCGCCGGACTGCGCGCCCTGGACGCGGCGGCCGGCCGCGCGGCCCCGGAAGGGAGCCCGGCGCCGTGATCGTCACCGTGACCCCGAACCCCGCCCTGGACATCACCTACGGCGTGCCGGCGCTGCGCCCGCACACCAGCCACCGGGTGGCCTCCGTCCACGAACAGGCCGGCGGCAAGGGCGTGAACGTGGCCCGGGTCCTGCACGGCCTCGGCCGGCCCACCACCGCCGTCCTGCCGCTCGGCGGGCCCACCGGCGCGGTGCTGCGGGCCGACCTCGACCGGGCCGGCATCGCCTGCCTGGGCGTTCCGCTCGCCGCCGGCACGTCGACCCGGCGCACTGTCGCCGTGGTCGACGCCGTCGACGCCACCGTGCTGAACGAGCCCGGACCGGAACTCTCCGCCGAGGACTGGACGGCCCTGCGCACCGCCGTCCGCAGCCTGCTCCCCACCGCCCGGGCCCTGGTGCTGTCCGGGAGCCTGCCGCCGGGCCTGCCGGGCGACGCCTACGCGGACCTGGTCCGCCTCGCCCACGCGCAGGGCGTGCCGGTCGTCCTGGACGCCGACGGCACCGCGCTCACCGGGGCACTGGCGGCCGGGCCCACGGCCGTCAAGCCGAACGCGGTCGAACTGCGCCGCGCCACCGGCATCGCCGACCCGCTCCGCGCGGCACACGCCCTCGTCGACGCCGGCGCCCGGGCGGTGGTCGCCTCGCTCGGCCCCGACGGACTCCTCGCCGTCACCCCGGACGGCAGCTGGTGGGCCCGCCTGCCCCCGGAGGCCGACGTGCGGGGGAACCCGACCGGCGCGGGGGACGCGGCGGTCGCGGCGCTGGCCGCGGCCCTCGCCGACCGTGCGCCGTGGCCGGCGGCGCTGGCCCACGCGGTGGCCCTGTCGGCCGCCGCCGTCCAGGCCCCGTACGCCGGCCGGTTCGACCCGCAGGCCTACCGCGGCCACCTCCCGCTGGTCCGGGTCACCCCGGCCGCACCCTCCGCGGGCTCAGCCCCTTCCGACTGAACAGCCCCACCCGACAGGAGAGTTCATGCCCCTGGCAGCCACCGGCGGCCTCGTCGCCCGGGCCGCGGCCCGGCACGGCGCCGTCGCCGCCTTCAACGTCATCACCCTGGAGCACGTCGAGGCCGTCGTCTCCGCCGCCGAGACCGCCGGCACCGCGGTGATCCTCCAGGTGAGCGAGAACGCGGTGCGGTTCCACGGCGGGCGGCTGGCCCCGCTCGCCGCGGCCGCCGTGCGCTGCGCCGAGCCGAGCACCGTCCCGGTGGCGCTGCACCTGGACCACGTGAAGACCGGCGTCCTGCTCCGCCAGGCCGCCGAATGCGGGTTCAGCTCGGTGATGTACGACGCCGCGCACCTGCCCTACGCGGAGAACGTCGCCGCCACCCGCGAGGCCGCCGTCTGGGCGCACGGCGCCGGGCTCTGGCTGGAGGCCGAACTCGGCGAGGTCGGCGGCAAGGACGGCCGGGGGCCGCTGGACGCCCACGCACCGGGAGCCCGCACCGACCCCAAAGAGGCGCGGCGCTTCGTCGAGGAGACCGGCGTGGACGCCCTCGCCGTCGCCGTCGGCAGCTCCCACGCGATGACCTCCCGCGACGCCCGGCTCGACCACGACCTGCTCGCCGCCCTGCACGCGGCCCTCGACGTCCCGCTCGTCCTGCACGGCTCCTCCGGGGTCCCCGACGACGAACTGCGCCGCGCCGTCCACGGCGGCATAGCCAAGGTCAACATCGGCACCGCCCTGAGCATCGCCATGACGACCGCCGTCCGGTCCCACCTGGCGGCGGACGAGCGGGGCGTCGACCCCCGCGCGTACCTGGCCGCGGGCCGCGGGGCGATCACCGAGGCCGTCGGCCGGCTCCTGCCCGTCGTCGCGGGAACCGCCGGATGACCGCGCCCCGGCCGACACCGTCCCCCGAACCACCCCCTCAAGGACCACTCATGCTCCAGATCGACCGGACCGGGTTCACGCTCGACGGGCGCCCCCTGCGCCTGCTCTCCGGCGCCCTGCACTACTTCCGCAGCCTGCCCGGGCAGTGGCCGCGCCACCTGCGGATGCTGCGGGCGATGGGGCTCAACACCGTGGAGACGTACGTCCCCTGGAACCTGCACGAGCCCCGTCCCGGCGCGTACGACTTCACCGGCATCGCCGACCTGGAGGCCTTCCTGCGGGCCGCCGCGGACGCCGGACTGCACGCGATCGTCCGCCCGAGTCCCTACATCTGCGCCGAGTGGGAGAACGGCGGCCTGCCCTGGTGGCTCCTGGCCGAACCGGGCGCGGCGGGCCGCGGCCTGCCGCTGCGCACCAGCGACCCGCGCTTCCTGGCCCACGTCGACCGCTGGTACGACACGCTGATCCCGATCCTGGCGGCGCACCAGACCACGCGCGGCGGAAACGTCCTGATGGTCCAGATCGAGAACGAGTACGGCTCCTACGGCACCGACCGGGCCTACCTCGCCCACCTCGCCGACGGCCTGCGCGCCCGCGGCATCGACGTCCCGCTCTGCACCTCCGACGGGCCGGAGGATTTCTTTCTCACCGGCGGCGCCCTGCCCGGCCACCTCGCCACCGTCAACTTCGGCAGCCGCGCCACCGAGGCCTTCGCCGAGCTGCGCCGCCACCGCCCCCAGGACCCGCCGATGTGCATGGAGTTCTGGAACGGCTGGTTCGACCACTGGGGGGAGCCGCACACCACCCGCCCGGCCGAGGACGCCGCCGCGGCCCTGCGCGAGATCCTGGCGGTCGGGGCCTCCGTCAACCTCTACATGGCCCACGGCGGCACCAACTTCGGCACCTGGGCCGGCGCCAACACCGCCGATCCGCGCACCGGCCGGGGCTACCAGCCGACCGTGACCTCCTACGACTACGACGCCCCGCTGGACGAACGAGGCGCCCCCACGGCCAAGTTCCGGGCCTTCCGCGAGGTCCTGGCGGCGTACGCGGACGGCCCGGTGCCGGAGCCCGAGGAGCTCCCGGCCACGCTGCCGGCGTGCCGGGTGGAGCTCGACCGGTCCCTGCCGCTGGCGGACGTGGTGGACCACCTGTCCACCGGCGAGGTCCGCTCCGCCGTCCCGCTCTCCTTCGAGGAACTCGGCCTCCCGCACGGCCTCGTCCGCTACCGGACCACCATCCCCGGCCCGCGCGCGGAATACCCGCTGACCGTCGAGGGGCTCGCCGACCGGGCCCACGTCCGCGTCGACGGCACCCACCTCGCCACCCTGGAACGCGACGTCGAGCACGAGCCCCTGCTCGTCCCGGTGCCCGGCGGCGGTGCCCGGCTGGAGCTGCTGGTCGAGTCGATGGGCCGGGTCAACTACGGCGCCGGGATCGGCGACCGCAAGGGGATCGCCGGGGCCCTGCACACCCAGCAGTACCTGCACGGGTGGACGGCCGACCCGATGCCGCTGGCCGACGGGACGCCGGACCGGCTCCCCTGGGGCGCGGCCGGCGCCCCGGCCGCCGGCCCCGGCGCGGCCTTCCACCGCGGCGCCTTCGAGGTCGCGGAGCCCGCCGACGGCTACCTGGCGCTGCCGGGCTGGGGCAAGGGCTACGTCTGGGTCAACGGCTTCCTGCTGGGCCGCTACTGGGACCGCGGACCGCAGTGCACGCTCTACCTGCCCTGGCCGGTTCTGCGCAGCGGGACGAACGAGATCACCGTCCTCGAACTCGACCGGTCCGGCGAACCCGCCGTGCACCTGGTGGCCCGGCCCGACCTGGGCTGACACCCCGTGCACCCGGCCCGTCGCCCGGCTCTCCGCCCGGGTCTCCGCGCGACGGGCCGTGTCGAAACCGAGACCGCTTCGTGCTCCGAAGCTCTAGGAACCTGCTCGATATTGAGCAATACTCATCCGAACTGCGCACCATAGAGCAGGGGGTGGTCCGATGGGCACGCGACCACCGACACCCGGACCGGGCCAGGGCCAGGGCCAGGGCCAGGAGCCGGACCAGGATCCGGCCCGGTGAGGAGGCCGCCGACGCGCGGCGGCACTCCCGGCCGGCCCCAGAACCTCCGGAACCCGGACACCCCTGCCGACCCCCACCGCACCCCCACCTCCACCCCCACCCCCACCGCACCCGCTCGCGCCAGCCGCCGTCCACCCGACGCCGTGCCGCGATGGCCGAGGGCCAGTACACGTAAAGGACGAGATCCTCATGGCGAAGACACGAATCCGCACCCGCCTGCTGGCCGCCGCCGCCACGCTGCCGCTGCTCACCGGCATCGCGGCCTGCGGATCGGGCGGTGACGGCGCCTCGGGCGGCGGAGGCTCCGCCGAGGTCACGTTCTGGGGCTGGGCGCCGGGCTACGAGGAGGCGGTGGCCCAGTACAACGCGGCCCACCCGGACGCCAAGGTCAAGTTCGAGAAGATCGTGTCGGGCAGCAAGGGCGGCTACGCCAAGATCTTCGCGGCCGTCAAGGCCGGCAACGCCCCCTGCCTGGCCCAGGTCGGCTACGAGTCGCTGCCCAGCTTCGTCGTCGAGGGCGCCGTCCAGGACGTCAGCGGCGAGGCCGGGCAGTACCAGTCGCAGTACGGGGACGGCGCCTGGAACGCGGTGAAGGTCGGCGGCCAGGTGTACGGCATCCCGGTCGACGTGGGTCCGATGGCGCTCTACTACCGCACCGACCTGTACGCCCAGTACGGTCTGAAGCCGCAGGCGACCTGGGAGGAGTTCGCCGCCGACGCCGCCAAGGTGCACGCCGCCAACCCCAACGGCTACCTGAGCGTGTTCAACCCGGACGACCCGTGGTGGTTCGCCGGCATGTCCGCCCAGGCCGGCGGCAGTTGGTTCGGCACCGACAGCAAGGGCTGGAAGGTCTCGCTCGCGAGCGACCCGGCCACCGCCAAGGTCGCGAAGTACTGGCAGGGCCTGATCGACCAGGGCCAGGTCAAGTCCGAGCAGGGCTTCAGCCCCGACCTCTACAAGGACCTCCAGGACGGCACGCTCGCCGCCTACCCCGGCCCGGTCTGGTTCTCCTCCATCCTCGAACAGAACGCGGCGCAGGCGTCCGGCAAGTGGGCGGTCGCCCCGATGCCGCAGTGGCAGGGCGGCGCCAAGTCGGTCGGCAACGACGGCGGTTCGTCCACCGCGGTGGTCAAGGGCTGCAAGAACACCGCCGCTGCGCTGCGCTTCGCCAACTGGATGAGCACGGACGCCGCCGCCGTCGGCACCCTCGTGGACAAGGCCGGCATCTACCCCGCCTCCACCAGCGGCACGTCGGTGCCGGCACTGGCGAAGCCGAGCGCCTACTTCGGCAACCAGCCGATCTTCGACGTCTTCAAGCAGGCGACGGCGCAGGCCCCCAAATGGAGCTGGGGCCCGACCATGACCCAGACCTCCAGCGACCTCACCGACGCCTTCGGCGCGGCCGTCGCCGCCCACGGCGACCTGACGGCGGCGCTGGGCACGGTGCAGAACAAGACCGTCGACGCGATGAAGTCCAAGGGGCTGACGGTCACCGCCGGCTGACCGGCTCGCCGGCGGACCCCGCGCGGTCCGCCGGCCCGGGCGCGTCCGACCCGTCCGACCCGTCCGACACGTCCGAGGGACCGACCACCGCCCGCACGAGAGAGAACCCCAGATGAGCGCAGCAACCCCGGCGGCGCCGGGCCGCACCGCCCCGAAGGCCGCCACCGCACGACGGACGCCGTCCCGCAACCGCGCGGCCCTCGGCTTCCTGGCCCCCTTCGGCCTGCTGTTCACCGTCCTGTTCCTGCTGCCCATCGGGTACGCGCTCTGGCAGAGCCTGTACCGCGTGGAGCGCTCCGGCCTCGGCTTCGGCCCGGCCAGAACGGTCTTCGCGGGGCTCGACAACTACACCGCGGCCCTGGGCGACGGTTCGTTCCTCGCGGGCGTCGGCCGGGTGCTGCTCTTCGGCGTGGTCCAGGTCCCGGTGATGCTCGGACTGGCCCTCGGCCTCGCCCTGCTGATCGACGCCAAGGGCACCCGGCTGCGGAAGTTCTTCCGGCTCGCCTACTTCCTCCCGTACGCGATCCCGGGCGTCGTGGCCACCATCCTCTGGGCGTTCCTCTACCTGCCCGGCACCAGCCCGCTCGTCGCCGGACTGAGGGACATCGGCATCGACGCCGACTTCCTCTCCTCCGGCACCGTCCTGTGGTCGATGGCCAACATCGTCACCTGGACCTGGACCGGCTACAACATGCTGGTCATCCTCTCCGCCCTGCAAGCCATCCCCAGCGAGCTCTACGAGGCCGCCGACCTCGACGGCGCCGGCCCCTGGCGGACCGCCTGGCACATCAAGATCCCGCTGGTGGCCCCCGCCCTGGTGCTGACCGGGATCTTCTCCATCATCGGCACCCTCCAGCTCTTCACCGAGCCGATGGTCCTGCATTCGCTGGCCTCGACCGTCTCCGCCGACTACACGCCCAACATGGCGGCGTACAACGCGGCGTTCGGCACCAACGACTACGGCAAGGCCGCGGCCATCGCCGTCCTGCTGGCCCTGGCCACCTGCGTCCTGTCCTTCACCTTCCTGCGCCTCTCGGTGCGCATCACCGGAAACCGGGTGACCGCATGAGCACCGCCGACCTCCGCCGCCGCCCCGAGACCGCGGGCCCGGCGCGCCGCCGCCCCGCCGGGCCCGCCCGACTGGGTGCCCCCGGCCGCCGTCCGCGCCCCAACGTCCTCGGCACGGCCGTCCTGTTCGTGCTCTCCGCCTACTTCCTGCTGCCCGCCTGGTGGCTGCTGGTGGCCTCCACCAAGAGCAGCAGCGACCTGTTCGGCAGCGGCGGTTTCTGGTTCTCCACCCTCCACCTCGGCGACAACCTGCACGACCTGGCCACCGCCAACGGCGGGCTCTACTTCCGCTGGCTCCTCAACACCGTGCTGTACGCGGGCGTCGGCGCCGCGGCCGCCACCCTGCTCGCGGCGATGGCCGGCTACGCGCTCACCAAGTACCGGTTCCGGGGCCGCGAGGCGGTGTTCAACACGATCCTCGCCGCGGTGCTCGTCCCCGCGCCGCTCCTCGCCCTGCCGGTCTACCTGCTGCTGTCCAAGGCTCATCTGGTCAACACCGTCTGGGCGGTCCTGCTGCCCAGCATGGTCAGCCCGTTCGGCGTCTACCTCAGCCGGATCTACGCCGCCGCGTCCGTCCCGGACGAGATCCTGGAGGCCGCCCGGATGGACGGCGCGGGGGAGTTCCGGATCTTCTTCACGGTGGTCCTGCGGATCTTCTCGCCGGCGCTGGTGACCATCTTCCTGTTCCAGTTCACCACCATCTGGAACAACTTCTTCCTGCCGCTGGTCACGCTCTCCGACCAGAAGCTCTGGCCGGTCAACCTCGGCCTCTACTACTGGAACGGCCTGCGGGACCACACCCCGTACAACCTGGTCGTCACGGGCTCGTTGGTCTCGGTCGTCCCGCTGGTCGTGGCCTTCCTGCTGTTGCAGCGGTTCTGGCGCACCGACCTGACGGCGGGCGGCGTCAAGGCCTGAACCGGGTCCCGGGGCGTGGCCGGTGGATCAGGCCACCCCCGGGGCCCGTCGGCGGTCAGGCCCGCCGGACCCGGACGCCGCAGCCGGTGACGGCCCGCTGCTGTGCCTCCGTCAGGCCGTCGTCCGTCACCAGGTCGTGGACGTCGGAGAGCGGGCAGATCCGGGCGAAGGTGACCTTGCCGACCTTGGTGCTGTCGGCCAGCACGACCGAGCGCGCGCTGCTGCGCAGGAACGCCCGGTCGGTCTGGGCCTCCATCTCGTCGTGCGTGGTGCAGCCCTCCTGCGCCGTCAGGCCGTCGACCCCGATGAAGGAGATGTCCAGGTGGTACTGCGAGAGCATCCGGTCGGCGGCCGGACCGACCAGCTCGTAGCTGGCCGTGCGGGCGATGCCGCCGATCACCACGAGGCGCACCTCGGGGCGGACGATCAGGTCGGCGGCGATGTTCACCGCGTTGGTCACGACGGTGATGCCGGTGCGCTCGGCGAGCACCCGGGCGAGCTCGCTGGTGGTGGTGCCGCCGCTGAGGCCCACCACCGCCCCCTCCGGCACGAGTTCGGCCGCGGCCAGGGCGATCCGGCGCTTCTCCTCCCGCTGCTTCTCGCCGCGGTGGCGCAGCGGCAGTTCGAGGTTGACCGAGCCGGTCACCGCGCCGCCCCGGGTGCGGTGCAGCAGCCCCTGCTCGTGGAGCTCCTGGAGATCGCGGCGCACGGTCGCGGTCGAGACGTCCAGGAGCTCGGCGAGCGCGTGCACATCGGCGCTCCCCGCTTCGGTGACGTGCGAGAGGATCCGGGTGGCGCGATCAGCTTTGAGCATGACGCGATTCTAGCCCGGTCCGGAGCCAAACCCCTGGGTGGCGCCGGGTCGGACTGATTTCGGCGAGCAGGTCGCAGGTCTGGTCGTCCGCTCGAAACTGACTATCATGGCGATGAAACAAGCAACTTCACTCAGTTCTACGGCTGCCCGGAGCAGCGCCGGAGGTGACCGCGTGACCACCGCGGACCGTGACCGTACCGCACTGGCCGGCGCCCGGCTGGTCCTGCCCGGCGGCGTCGTCGAGGGCGGCCGCCTGGCCGTCGAGGGCGACCGGATCGCCGGCCTCGGAGGCGAGAGCGAGCCCGGCGACCTCGACCTGACCGGGTACACCGTCGTCCCCGGCTTCGTCGA